>NZ_CALXEE010000018.1 GCF_944387245.1 uncultured Intestinimonas sp.
AGGTCATCCTGGAGCACTACACCCAGATGAAGAACATCATGATCAACCTCTCCGAAGCCCCCTCTGGCTTCTATCCCAACAAGTAAGCAAAACTATGAAAAGTCCGGCGCGGTTCATTCCGCGCCGGACTCAGTCTGTCGAAAAAGTGCCCATATGTCAAATCGTATGCAAGAGCCTCGCAGAGTTCCGTCGTCCGCAGACAACGGAATCAAGTCAAATCTGTTTTTTCCGGGGACATGTGCCTCGGAAAAAACACTTCTCAGGCCGCAAGTGTGGAATTTGGCCGCTCCGGACAAATTATGCGCGCAGCGGCCTGCATCTCTTCTCGCACGTGCTTGCACGTGCGAGAGAGCCTGTCGACTTTGTCGACAGGCTCAGTCCGGCGCGGTTCATTCCGCGCCGGACTTTTTTGCTCTCTTGTGAAACATTTTCCACCGGGATAGGATATTTAGAGTGAAATGCATTTCAAGGAGACGCGCTATGATGACAGACCAACAGTTCACGCTCCTGGCCCAGCGGTATATGGACACCATTTTCCGGCTGGCGTTCCACTACACCAAAAGCCAGACAGAGGCGGATGACATCACACAGGAGGTGCTCCTCAAGCTCTATCGGACGGACAAGTCCTTTGAGAGTGAGGCTCACATCAAGCACTGGCTGCTCCGGGTGACCATCAACGCCTGCAAAAAGGCGCTCCTGTCCCCCTGGCGGCGGACAGAGCCCATTGGGGATCATGTGGCAGCTCCCCCCTTCCCCAGCCCGGAACACAGTGAGCTGATGGACGCAGTCCTGGCTCTGCCCGCCAAGTACCGGGTCCCCATCTATCTGCACTACTACGAGGACTACTCCTGCGACGAGGTGGCCGCCCTCCTCCATATCCCCAGCGCAACGGTCCGCACCCGCCTGCGGCGGGCCCGGGCCCTGCTGAAAATTGATCTTCAGGAGGCGAAGGAGCATGTTTGACAAAAAGACCTATCGGGAGGCCGTGTCCTCCCTCCATGCCTCCGGGGAGATCCTTCAGGAGGTCAAAAACATGACACATCAGAAAAAAAAGCCCTTCCGGCTGTCCAGAACCATCGCCCTGGCCGCCGTCATCACCACCCTCTGCGCTGTGGCCGCCATAGCGGCGTCAGGCTTCATCCGTTACGAAAATCCCGGTGCCATGCTCCGGGCCTTCTTCGGAAAAAACGTGGACTCCAGCGAGGGCATCGTGGAATACGACGAAGCCGGCAGGCTGATCACCAACGTCCCGGCCTGGGAGCGGCTGCCCCTGGATGAGAGCGTGGCCCAAGAGCTGGTGGCCCCCTATCTCTTCGCCGCCGGTGGGCAGGCGGTATATGGACACTACACTCTGACGGTGGAGGCCGGGCTGTACGACCCGGTTGTGGGGGCCGGCCTGCTCTACTGCCGGGTGGCGCATCCCGACGGGGTGAGTGGGTATGAGGTATTCCCCGACGGAGAGCTGTGGTGGCCGGAGGATGCCCCGGTATTTACCACGACCACCGCAGCCGGCAGGACCTATCTGGACACCGCCTCCACCACCGACGACACGCTCTGGCTGTGCACCTACTTCATTACAGATGATGCCAGCCTCCAGGTGTCCATCGGCAACGGCCAGAACCGTCTGGATATGTCCACAGTCACAGTGGCGCTGCCGGAGAGCGGCGGCCTGGCGGACGTGACGCTGGCGGAGGGCGCCGTCACCCTCTCCCCCATCGGCATCCGCATCGATGAGACGGCTCTGGGCCTGCCGCAGGACAGCGACATCGATCGGCTGATCCTCCACTACGCCGATGGTTCGGACTACACGGTGGAGGATGACGAGGCCTTTGTCTCCAACCGCACCTATGCCCTCATCGACCATGGGACCTCCGTCTATACCTTCAACCGCATCGTGGATACCCAAGCGGTGATCTCGGTGACCATCGACGACGTCCAATATCCTGTATCGTAATCGCAGCGACAAAAGGGCCCTGCCCCGGAAAACATTTTCCGGGGCAGAGCCCTTCACTCAATGGTACCAAATCACCAGCAGGGTCCCCTTCCCCACCGCCACCCGGCTCGCCACGCCGGTGAACTCATTGCTCACACCCAGTGGAAAATCGCAGGTGAGGACGGCATCCTTCAGGGGATACTTGAGGCCCTCCAGGGTCACCCCTTCCGCCCGGTCCCCCTGGCAGAATACGGAGAGAAAACCGCTG
This sequence comes from uncultured Intestinimonas sp., assembly GCF_944387245.1. Classification (GTDB taxonomy): domain Bacteria; phylum Bacillota; class Clostridia; order Oscillospirales; family Oscillospiraceae; genus Intestinimonas. The sequence goes on from NZ_CALXEE010000018.1 coordinate 2,202, forward strand.
TGGCCGGGGGCAAAGGTCATGTCGCCGTCGGTGACGGCGGCGGCGGTCCAGTCCTCTCCAATCAGGAAGCCCCGTCCACCCCGTGTGGAGAGCCACACCAGGGACTGGAGGTTGGCCAGGGTGTGGTCCACCCGGCCACCGGTGCCGCCGTAGAGCCGGAAGGTGCGGTAGCCCCGCTCCCAGCCCAGCCGGATGGCTGCCATCATGTCAGTGTCATCCTTTTCCACCGGAAGGTCCACCACCTTGGGATGATCGGGCCGGAAGCCCATGGAGTCGAAGTCCCCCACCACCAGGTCCATATCGGTTCCCCGGGCCGTGAGTGTCCCGTAGCCGCCATCGGCGGCAATGACGAAGTCCCCCGCCTCCGGTACAAAATCCCGGTCGTAAAAGGCCCCCGCGCCCACGATATAACATGTCCCGTCCTGATTCATAACGCTCCCGCCTCTCTCTGCTCGCCTGACTATCAATAGACATTATCATACTCCACAGTACCAGTCCTGTCCAGTGTCGGGCCTCCCGCCTTGCAAAATTTCGCTCGCCGTGGTATAACTGGTCCACATAGGAATACCGGAAAGGTGGTTTTTCCACATGTTTCGTAATATGAGACGAAAAGATCAGGTCCTCTCCCGGGAGGAGTGCCTGGCTGTGCTGGACCGGGGCACCTCCGGGGTGCTGGCCGTCCACGGCGACGACGGCTATCCCTACGCCGTCCCCCTGAGCTACGCCTACGAGGACGGCAAGCTCTGGTTCCACTGCGCCCGGCAGGGCCACAAGCTGGACGCCATGCTTCGGGACCCCAAGGTCTCCTTCTGCGTGGTGGACCGGGACCAGGTGGTCCCCCTGGAGTACACCACCTACTTCCGCAGCGTCATTCTCTTCGGAACTGCCAGGGTGCTGGAGGACCCGGCGGAGATCCGCGCCGCCCTGGAGAAGCTGGCCCTCCGCTATGCTCCCGAGGACAGCGAGGCCCACCGGGAGGCGATTCTGGAAAAGGAGCTGCCCGCCGTGGTCATGGTGGAGGTCACCGTGGAGCACCTGTCCGGCAAGGAGGCCATTGAGCTGGTCCGCAGCCGCCACGCGCTGGAGTGAGATACAAAAGGAGGTCCCTGCCCGTTGCGGGCAGGGACCTCCTTTTGTTATTTCCGCTTTCCGCAGCTCTGGCCACAGGAGGCGCAGTCGCCGCCGCAGCCTCCGCCGCAACAGCCGCACTCGCCCCGGAGCTGCCGCCGGACGTGGTGGACCAGGTAGACCACCGCCCACAGGATGAGCAGGGCCACAGCGGCATAGATGACGTATTTCATAGCCTCTCCTTTCAGCCCAGCAGCAGGCTGCCGATCTGATAGACCAGGAAGGAGCCGATCCAGGCGGCGCACAGCTGCCAGCCGATGGAGGCCAGGGTCCACTTTACGGAGTTCATCTCCTTGCGGATGGTGGACACCGCCGCCACACAGGGGACATAGAGCAGCACGAACACCAGGAAGGAGTAGGCGGCCAGGGGGCTCTGGAAGGTACCGCTCAGCGCGGCGGCGATGGTGGCGCCGCTGGCAGTCATGGAGAAGCCGTAGAACATGCTCATGGAGGACACCACCATCTCCTTGGCGATGAGGCCGGAGAGGAGTGCCACCGCCGCCTGCCAGGTGCCGAAGCCCATGGGGCGGAAGATGGGCGCCAGGAAGGAGCCGATGTGGCCCAGGATGGAGTACTCCGCGTCGGACACCATGCGGAAGGCGCCGTTCTCCACGCCAAAGGTCTGCAAGAACCACAGCAGCACGCTCATGGCCAGGATCAGGGTACCCGCCTTGATGAGGAAGCCCTTCACCTTCTCCCACACGTGGAGGCTGATGTTCTTCAGGGTGGGCAGCCGGTACGGGGGCAGCTCCAGCACGAAGGCGGCGGGCTCGCCCTTGAACACCAGCTTCTTGAGCAGGATTCCGGAGATGATGGCGAAGATCAGGCCCAGGAAATAGAGGGAAAACACCACCAGTCCGCCGTATCTGGGGAAGAAAGCGGCGGTGAGCAGGCCATACACCGGCAGCCGGGCGGAGCAGGACATAAAGGGCACCAGCATGATGGTCATTCGGCGGTCCTTCTCGTTCTCCATGGTGCGGGCGCCCATGACGGCGGGCACGGTGCAGCCGAAGCCCATGAGCATGGGGATGAAGGCTTTGCCGGACAGGCCAAACCGGCGGAGCAGCCGGTCCATGATGAAGGCCGCCCGGGACATATAGCCGGAGTCCTCCAGGAAGGACAGGAAGATAAACAGGATGGCAATCTGGGGCAGGAAAGTAAGTACGCCGCCTACGCCGGCGATGACGCCGTCCACCAGCAGGGCCTCCACCCAGGGAGCGGTACCGGCTACGGCCAGAGCCCCGCGGACCCACTGGGCAAAGCAGTCGCTGATGAGGAAGTCCACCCCGTCGGACAGGATCTGTCCGGGCCCGAAGGTGAGGGCGAACATGGCCAGCATCATCAGCAGGAAGACGGGGATGGCCAGGAACTTGTGGGTGACGATGGAGTCGATCTTGTCGGAGAGGGTCAGGGCGTCGTGGGGCTGGCCCTTCACCACCGCCGCGCTCACCACCTTCTGGATGAACTGATACCGGCTGTCGGCGATGAGGGTCTCCCGGTCGCCCAGGACATAGGCGCTCTCATAGTCCCGGCAGATGGCCTCCAGCTTCTCCTTGGTCCTGCCGTCCAGGCCCAGGGCCTTCTCCACCAGGGAATCTCCCTCGATGAGCTTGATGGAGGCCCAGTGGGCGGGCATGCCCACCTCATAGGCCTTGTCGTGGATGAGCTCACCCACCTGGTGGTGGATGCGGTGGGTGTAGTCGTCGTAGAGGTCGTCGGGCTCCACCGTCACGCCGATGTGCATCTGCCGGTGGGCCACCCGGAGCATCTCCTCCACGTTCTTCCCCGACCGGGCGGTGATGGGAATCACCGGCACCCCCAGCTGCTGGGAGAGCTTCTCGACGTCGATGCGGTCGCCGCGCTTCTCCACCTCGTCCATGAAGTTGAGGGCGATGACCATGGGGCGCTCCAGCTCCAGGAGCTGGGCGGTGAGATAGAGGTTGCGCTCGATGTTGGTGGCGTCGATGATGTCGATGATGGCGTCGGGGTGCTCGCCCACGATGAAGTCCCGGGCCACGATCTCCTCCATGGAGTAGGGGGAGAGGGAATAGATGCCCGGCAGGTCCACGATGGTCACCGACTTGCCGTCCACCGAAGCCTTACCCTCCTTCTTCTCCACCGTCACGCCGGGCCAGTTGCCCACATACTGGTTGGAGCCCGTGAGGGCGTTGAAGAGGGTGGTCTTGCCACAGTTGGGGTTGCCCACCAGGGCCAGCTTCATCTCACGGGTGTCGTGACTGGCGTAGTCGGGCACACCCCCGTGGTACTCCTTCTCATGGGCGTGGTCGGCCTCCATCTTCTTCTGGGTGGCCGCGTCCGGGGCCTTCTGCACCGCCTGCCGCCGCCGGCTGCGCTCCTGCCGCCGGGCGTTGGCCTCCTCCTCGCTGGTGGTCACCTCGATCTGGGCCGCGTCCTCCTTCCGGAGGGAGAGCTCGTAGCCCCGGATGTTCACCTCGATGGGGTCGCCGAAGGGCGCCACCTTCCGCACCGTCACTGTGGTGCCGGGGGTGAGCCCCATGTCTACCAGCCGGCGCTTTACCGGCCCCTTGTCACTGCCTACCTTAAGAATGACCGCGCTGTGGCCCGGTTCCAGGTCCATCAGCGTGCCCCTCTTGTTCAACGTCTCTGACGCCATCTCTTACTCCTTGCCTCCACTGTCCATCGGGGCTAATATTTCGTCCGCGAAGGATTAGTCTTGTCAAACTTCTTCCGCTCTTTATACTACTACGTCCCCCGGGGGAAGGCAAGTCCAAATATCGCCCTCTAAAATGGTAGGTTTTGTTCACTTGGCACAACTTTCTTCCAAAATTTATGTTAACTAATCTCGCCCCCCTTTCTTGACGAAAGGGGGCGGGTTGGATAAAATAGAACAGAAATCTATCCCAAGGAGGGACGCCATGAGCATGAGAAAAAAGTTCACCACACTGCTGACGGTCCTGGCCCTGCTGTACGCCCTGACCCTCACCGCCTTTGCCGCCGGTCCCAACGGGACCCTCTCCGTACAGCTTTACAGCTGGAACCAGCGCACCTACACACCGGCCTCCGCAGAAGTGGTGAAGCTCACCCTCAACGGCGACCCCCTGACCGGCGACGTCCCCGCCATGATCCGGGACGGCCGCACCCTGGTCCCCATCCGCCTGGTGGGTGAGGCCCTCCAGGCCCAGGTCCTCTGGGTCCAGCAGACGGGACAGGTCATCCTCACCAAGGGCGAGGATGTCATCGTCCTCACCCTGGACAGCGCCACCGCCATTGTCAACGGCGTGTCCACCCCCCTGCCCGACAGCGTCCCCGCGCAGGTGGTGACCTACGACGGCGCCGACCGCACCATGATTCCTCTGCGCTTTGTCTCCGAGGAGCTGGGCGCCCAGGTGGAGTGGGACCAGGCCACCTATACCGCCCATCTGACAGCCGAGCTCGCGGAAACTACCCCTGAGACTCCCACCCAGGAGCCTGAGACGCCGGTCCAGGAGCCCCAGGAGCCGGAGGACCCCATTCCCGGTGAGGACATCGCCCGGATCACCGGTATGAGCTGGAGTGCCGGCACCCTCACCATCACCACCGACCAGGCGCCCAACTGCAAGGTCACCGACCTGGGCAGCCGGGTGGCCATTGACTTCCTCGACACCACCCTGTCAGAAGACTTTACCGGCTGTGAGGTCGTTGACCCCTATCTTGCCGATGTACGCTATGCCCAGCACGGTGCCGACTTCTACCCCGGCAGCGACCACACGGTGCGTTTTGTGCTGGACCTGGCCGCCGGTGCCACCGCCGCCGGCAACCTGACCATCACCACCACCCTCACCGGCGTCAGCGTTTCCACCCACGGAGCGCCTCAAACCACCCCCACCGTCTCCATCGTCCCCCAGGACTATACCATCGTCATCGACCCCGGCCACGGCGGGGACCGACCCGGCGCCTGTTATGAGGACATCATGGAGAAGGACATCGACCTGGCCGTCTCGCTGAAGCTGGTCTCCATCCTCCAGAACCAGGGCTTTCAGGTTATCATGACCCGCTCCACCGATGTGGAGATCGGTCTCTATGAGCGGGCCGACCTGGCCAATGCCGCCGGTGCCGACGTCTTTATCTCCATCCACGCCAACGCCACGGAAAATCTCCCTGACTACCAGGGCATCTATACATATTACCACCCCTCCAGCAACCGGGGCGCCCGGCTGGCCCAGGCCATCCAGGCCCCCCTGTGTCAGATCACCGGCGGCATCGACCGGGGCATCAAGGACGCCGACTTCGTGGTGCTGCGGGAGACCGATATGTGTGCGGTCCTGGTGGAGATGGGCTTCATGACCAACCATGAAGAGCTCATGAACCTGACCGATGACAGCTACCAGCAGCTGCTGGCCCAGGGCATCGCCCAGGGCATCGTGGACTATCTGACCGCGGAGGCCCAGACGGCGAACGCCTGATGTTTCCCGGATAAATGAAACAAGCGTGGACGCTCGGCGTCCACGCTTGTTTTTGTTTGCGTCAGGGCAGGAGCCAGACCACCACGCCCAGCACCACCAGGCCGATCACATTGGCCAGGGTGAAGATTCCCAGGTACCGCAGGGGCTTGGCCCCCTCGGTACGGATGTAGAGCTTAAAGGAGATGAGGCTGGCCAGGGAGGCGATGAGGGTGCCCAGGCCACCCACGTTGGTACCCACCAGCAGGCCCTTCCAGTCCTCGGTGAAGGTGGAGAGGAGCACGGCGGCGGGCACGTTGCTGATGACCTGGCTGGCCAGGGCGGAGGTGACCACGGTGTTCCAGTCCATGAGGCCGGTGAGGAAGGTCCGCACCGCCCCGATCCGGCCCAGGTTGCCTGAGAAGACAAAGAAGCACACGAAGGTACACAGCAGGGCGTAGTCCACCCGGGGAAAGAGGTGGCGGGCGAAGAGGGCCGCCGCCAGGATGACCACCACCAGCAGGGCGGGCCAGGGCAGCACATGAAAGACAGAGAGAAGACACAGGACGAAGAGGAGGAGCATCAGCTTGAGCTGTCCCGGTTTGCCGATGCCACCGGCGTCCTTGAAGTCTACCCGGATGATGTCCCCGCTGGTGGTGCCGGCAGCCAGCACCAACCCCGCCAGGCTCACCGCCGTCAGCGGCAGAACGGCGGCGAAGAAGGCCCCCATGGGGATGCCGAACCGGGAGCAGAGGAAGAGGTTCTGGGGGTTGCCTACCGGCATGGCCATGCTGCCCAGGTTGGCGGCCACGGTCTGAAGGGTGACGATGTAGGGGAGCTGGGCCTGCCGGCCGGTGAGCTCCAGCACCAGCACGGCAAAGGGCACGAAGGTGATGAGGGAGACGTCGTTGGTGATGAGCATGGAGCTGAAAAAGGGCAGCAGCACCAGGGCCAGGGCCAGGAAGCGGAACCGCTTCTCCCCCGCCAGGAGCCGCCGGGCCAGCAGGTCGAAGAGGCCGCAGTCCTGGAGCCCGGCCACCACCAACATGAGACAGAAGAGAAGCGCCAGCACCCGGTAGTCCACATAGTCGGCATAGCCGCCGTCGGGGGGCACCAGGAACATGGAGACCACCGCACACAGGAAGGCGATGCACAGCACCGCTTCCTTTTTGACAAATGCCTTCACTTGGTCTCTGCCCCCTTAGAAGAGACCGGTGATGACGCCGTTTTCATCCACGTCGATGTTCTCGGCGGCGGGGACCTTGGGCAGGCCGGGCATGGTCATGATGTCGCCGGTGAGCACCACCACGAAGCCGGCGCCGGCGGAGACCTTCACCTTCTGTACCGTAATGCGGAAGCCGGTGGGAGCCCCCAGCTTGCCGGCGTCGTCGGAGAGGGAGTACTGGGTCTTGGCCATGCACACGGGGAGGCCGCCGTAGCCCAGCTCGGTGAGCCGCTGGAGCTCCTTGGCGGCGGCGGGGGCGTAGTCCACCCCGTCGGCGCCGTAGACCTTCTTCGCCACGGCCTCGATCTTCTCAGTGAGGGAAGCATCGCTCTCATAGGCGAAGCGGAAGCTGGGCTTCTCCTCGTCGATGATACGCAGGACCTCCCGGGCCAGCTCCTCCCCGCCGGCGCCGCCCTTGCCCCACACCTGGCTCAGGGCCACCCGGACGCCGTACTTCTCACAGGCCGTGCGGATCATGGCGATCTCGGCCTCGGTGTCGCTGTCAAACTGGTTGATGGCCACCACGGCGGGCAGGCCGTACACCTTGGTGATGTTCTCCACGTGCTTGAGGAGGTTGGGCAGGCCCTTTTCCAGAGCGGAGAGGTTCTCCTTGCCCAGGTCGGCCTTGGGGCAGCCGCCGTGGTGCTTCAGGGCCCGGACGGTGGCCACGATGACCACTGCATCCGGGGTGAGCCCCGCCGCCCGGCACTTGATGTCCAAAAACTTCTCCGCGCCCAGATCGGCGCCGAAGCCGGCCTCGGTGACCACATAGTCCCCCAGTTTCAGGGCGGTGTCGGTGGCCGACACAGAGTTACAGCCGTGGGCGATGTTGGCGAAGGGGCCGCCGTGGATGAAGGCAGGGGTGTGCTCCAGGGTCTGGACCAGGTTGGGCCGGATGGCGTCCTTCAGCAGGGCGGTCATGGCCCCCTGGGCCTTCAGGTCGGAGCAGTACACCGGATCGCCGGCGCGGTTGTAGGCCACCACCATGCGGCCCAGCCGGGCCTTCAGGTCCATGAGGTCGGAGGCCAGGCAGAGGACCGCCATGATCTCGCTGGCCACGGTGATGTCGAAGCCGTCCTCCCGGGGGACGCCGTTGACCTTGCCCCCCAGGCCGCAGACGATGTTGCGCAGCTGGCGGTCGTTCATGTCCACACACCGCTTCCAGGTGATGCGGCGGACGTCAATGTCCAGGGCGTTGCCCTGCTGGATGTGGTTGTCCAGCATGGCGGCCAGCAGGTTGTTGGCGGCCCCGATGGCGTGGAAGTCGCCGGTGAAGTGGAGGTTGATGTCCTCCATGGGTACCACCTGGGCATAGCCGCCGCCGGCGGCGCCGCCCTTGATGCCGAAGACCGGCCCCAGGGAGGGCTCCCGCAGGGCCAGGACGGCCTTTTTCCCCAGCCGGTGGAGGGCATCGCCCAGGCCCACGCTGGTGGTGGTCTTGCCCTCGCCCGCCGGGGTGGGGTTGATGGCGGTCACCAGGATGAGCTTGCCCTTCCGGGGAACGTCCCGCAGGGCCAGGGTGTCCACCTTGGCCTTGTACTTGCCATAGTACTCCAGCTTGTCCTCATCCAGGCCCACCTGCTGGGCGATCTGAGCGATGGGCAGCATCTCCGCCGCCTGGGCGATCTCAATATCCGTTTTCATACTTCCGACCCCTTTCTCTCTTCTCCTTATTTATGGATTCAGCAGGGCCGCCGCCGCGGTCCCCACCAGATTGGCGTCCTCGATCTGACGGAACACCATGTGCCGGCCCAGGGTGCCGGTGATGTAGCTGCCGCACAGCCGTTCCAGCTTCCCCCGGAACAGGTGTCCTTTATAGAAGGTAGAGCCCTCCGCCACCACGCAGGCGGGGCGGTGGATGCGCTGCCCGGCGCCGGTCTGGAGAAGGATGCCCGCCAGGTTGGCGCACACCAGCCGGGCGGAGCGTTCCACGATGCGGTCAATGATGGTATAGACCGCCTCCCGGTCATCCTCGCTGTCACAGGCGGCGGCCAACAGGCTGTCTCCGTAGGGCCGGGCGGTGAAGGCGTCGGCCTGGACCATGGTGAGGCCCTCCAGACCGGTCAGGAAGGCGTTGAGCTTGTCAGAAAAGAGGCCGTCGGCCGCGCCCTGCCGCAGGGCCCGCCACACCAGCTCACCCTGGTAGCGGCCGGAGACCATCTTCTCATAATGACACAGGCCGGGGTCCACGCTGTTTTCATCCAGCGCCTTGTCAAAGGTGCTCAGGGGCGCACCATCGAACCGGGCCGACTCCATGTTGATAAGCATGGTGTCCTGGTCCCAGGGGGTGGTCACCTTCCCCAGATTCTCCCGCTTTTCCACATAGCAGGTGTTGACGCCGGTGCCGTAGATGAGGCCGATGTATCCGTCAAAGCGCTCCTCTCTGAGAGCGGCCACGCCGCCCAGCAGGGCGGCCACCGTATCGTTGAGGACCACGAAGGTGACCCCCTCGGCCCCTTTGGCAGCCAGGGCGGCGGAGATGTCCCGGCCCAGTTCCTTGTCCTTGGAGCCGGAGATCTGGACCTGCTTGGAGATGTTGAGGACCTTGCCGTCCCGGTTGGGGAGGATCTCGGCGGCATAGGAGAAGCACAGTCCCACCCGGCGGCTGCGGCCTGTCAGGGGGAGGACTGCGTCGGAGACCTCATCCACAAAGGTCTCCCAGGTAATGGGGGCCTGGGAGCCGGGCATGGGGAAGACCCGCAGGTCCTCCACCACCGGTCCCTGATCCGTGATGGTGACCAGGCCGATGCGGAAGTTGGTACCGCCGGCGTCGATGACGATGGTGGGGGTATCCTTGGGGATATCCCCGTCCAGGGACAGATAGGTGGGGAGCATCATCATCCAGGCCTCCGGGTCCCCCCGGAGCCCCTTTTCCATGTCGGCCTGAAAGGCCCTGGCACAGGCATCCACGTCCACCAACGCCGGGTCCAGGCCGTATTTGCGCAGAAATGCCTCCGTTTTGCCGACGATATCGGCCATATGGCTCACCTCTCTCTATGATTTGGCGGATCGAACCGCCCTTGTGATAAAAAAGAGACAGGGCAGGCTTTCTCTTCCTGCCCTGTCCCTTATTGTACCATAATCCCGTGCCGCTGCACAGTCCTTTGGTAAAAGTCCTTACTTCTTGGCCAGATACTTACGCATATCCAGAGCGCAGGCAAAGAGGATGATAGCGCCCTTGATGAGGTACTGGAGGTTGGGGTCCACCTTCATCATGGTCAGGCCGATGAAGATGAGGCGGAGCATCAGCACGCCGATAACAATGCCGCGGATCTTACCGATGCCGCCGACGAAGGAGACGCCGCCGATGACGCAGGCCGCGATGGCGTCCAGCTCGTAGTTGAGGCCGGTGTTGGCGGTGTTGGAGCCGATGCGGGCGCCCTCGATGAAGCCGGTGAAGCCGTACATGGCGCCGGCCAGGGCGAATACCATCATAGTGGTGAGGAATACGTTGACACCGGAAACCCGGGCGGCCTCTTCATTGGCGCCCAGAGCGAACATGTTCTTACCAAAGGTGGTCTTGTTCCAGATGAACCACATGATGGCGGTGAGAATAATGGCAAACCACACGTAGTTGGGGATAGCGGTACCGCCAATGCTCAGGATGGAGCCCTTGACGAAATCGGTGTAGGAGGCATCCAGGTTGGAGATGGCCATGCCCTTGTTGTTACCGGCCTGGACATACAGCAGCAGGATCGTGTAGACGATGAGCTGGGTGCCCAGGGTGACGATGAAGGGGTGGAGCTTAAACTTGGCCACGAAGAAGCCGTTGAAGCAGCCAAAGGCGGCGCCGATGATCATAGCGATGGGGATGACGGCCCAGATGGGCAGGGTGCCCATGTCAGGCCACATCTTGTTGGCCAGGTTGGCGGTGCTCTGGAGCAGGGAGGCCGAGACGCAGGCGGTCAGGCCCACGATACGGCCGGCGCTCAGGTCGGTGCCGGTCAGGACGATACATCCGGCGATACCCAGGGCGGCGGGCAGATAGGCAGCCGTCTGGGAGATGATATTGATGATGGAAGTGGCCTTTAGGAAATTCTCATTGGAAATGGCGATGTAAATGACGGCCAGCAGCATCAGGATGATGAGGGCGTTATTGAGGATCAGATCCCCGATCCGCTTGGCATCCCAAGTCTGCTTTTCCAGGGTCTTGGTCTGGTTACTCATTGCTCGGTTCCTCCCCTTTACACATATTTCGCGGCCAGGGTCAGGATCTCCTCCTGGCTGGTGTTCTTGGCGTCTACCTCGCCGGCCAGCTGACCGCCGGACATGACCAGAATACGGTCACACACGCCCAGCAGCTCCGGCATCTCAGAGGAGACCATGATGACTCCCTTGCCCTGGTTGGCCAGGTCGATGATCAGCTCGTAGATCTCATACTTGGCGCCCACGTCGATGCCGCGGGTGGGCTCGTCCAGCAGCAGCACCTCCGGCTTGGTGAGGAGCCACCGGCCGATGATGACCTTCTGCTGGTTGCCGCCGGAGAGGGACCGGATCTGGGTGGACTGGCTGGGGGTCTTGATGTGCATGGCCTGGATGGCCCAGTCAGTGTCCTCCCGCATCTTTTTGTCGCTCAGGCAGATGCCGCCCATGAGGTAGCTCTTCAGATTGGAGATGACGGTGTTCTCCTTGATGTCCCGGATGCCAAAGATACCGGTGGCCCGGCGCTCCTCGGTGAGGAGGGCAAAGCCGTTTTTGATGGACTCCCGGGGCGTGCGGTTCTTGATCTCCTTGCCATGGAGCTTGATGGTGCCGCTGCCCTTGGTCATGGCCCCGAAGAGGTTCTCCAGTACCTCGGTGCGGCCGGAGCCGTCCAGACCGGCGATGCCCAGAATCTCGCCCTTCCGCAGCTGGAAGGAGGCGTCCTTCAGCCGGGTGTACTTACCGGAGAGGTGCTGCACGTCCAGGATGACCTCGCCGGGCTCGTTGGTCTTGGGCGGGAAGCGGTTGGTGAGCTCACGGCCCACCATGAGCCTGATGATCTCATTCATGGTGAGCTCCTTGGCCGGCCGGGTGGCCACCCAGGTACCGTCACGCATGATGGTGACATCGTCGCTGATACGGAGGATCTCCTCCATCTTATGGGAGATATAGATGATGCCGCAGCCCTTGTCCCGCAGCATGTTGATGATGCGGAACAGGTGCTCTACCTCAGTCTCCGTCAGGGACGAGGTGGGCTCATCGAACACGATGATCTTGGAGTCGTAGGACACCGCCTTGGCGATCTCCACCATCTGCCGCTGAGAGACAGGCATGGTGGACATAATGGTCTTGGGGTCTACGTTTACTTCCAGCTGCTCAAAGATTTCCTTGGTACGCTTGGCCATGGCCCGTTCGCTGACCATGATGCCGCCCACCTTGGGATAGCGGCCCAGCCACAGGTTGTCCATGACGCTGCGGGTCAGGGCCTGGTTGAGCTCCTGGTGCACCATGGCCACACCGTTCTCCAGGGCCTCCTTGGAGCTTTTGAAGTTGACCTCCTTGCCATCCAGGATGATGGTGCCGCTGTCTCTGGAGTAGATGCCGAAGAGGCACTTCATCAGGGTGGATTTGCCTGCGCCGTTCTCACCCATGAGGGCGTGGACGGTGCCGGGCCGGACCGTCAGGTGAACGTTGTCCAGGGCCTTGACGCCGGGAAAGGATTTGCTGATATCGCGCATTTCCAACAGTACCGGCTGATCCATATGCTTCCTCCTCCTTTTCCGATTCTCTCCTCAGAGCTTCTGCTTCAAGCGCGCCCTCCCACGGCCGGACCGCAGAGAGGAGGCGTCTCAAGCAGGCGCTCCGGAGTGAGCAGAAACGGGGCTGCCGGCAAGCCGGCAGCCCCGCTCGTCTTTCTTGTTTCTTGGGGCCGATCGAGCGTGCGCTTCGATTTATTCGGCAGTGTAGAGGCCGTAAGGCACGCGGATCTTGGCCACGTCGGTGTCCACGATGTAACCGGCAGCGTCATCGATGCCGTCCATCAGAGCGCCGCCGTTCTGGATGTTGCCCACCAGAGCGGTGATGGTGCTGGCCATACCCTCGGCGTCCTGCATCACGGTACCGGTCATCTTACCCTCATCGATGGCCTGCTTGGCGGAGTCGATGGCATCCACGCCGAAGACGGGGATGGTGGTGGAAGCGCCGTCGCCCAGGTTGTAGCCGGCAGTCTGCAGGGAGGAGATGGCGCCCATGGCCATGTCGTCGTTGTTGGCGATGACCAGCTCGATCATGTTGCCGTTGGCCTCGGAGTACTCAGCCAGGATGGTGTCCATGTAAGCCACAGCGGCGGCGGAGGACCAGGTGCCGTTCTGGTCGACCAGGTACTTGGTGGCCACGTCGTCACCGGCGTAGTAGGAGAGGGGCTCCTTGCCAGCCTCGGTCAGGATGGCGTCGGCGTCCTCCACGGCGTACTGGGTGCGGTACTCAGCCTCGGCGTTGCCCTCCTGGCCCTTGAACATGACGTAGGAGATCTTGCCGTCGCCGTTGAGGTCCACGGTGTCGAAGTTGGCAACCAGGAAGTCGCCGATCATCTTGCCCTGCATGTGGCCGGCCTCGGGGGCGTCGGTGCCCACGAAGGCGCAGTTCTCGTAGCTGTTCACCACGGCGCTGTCAACCTCGCGGTTGAAGAAGATGATGGGGATGCCGGCGGCCTTGGCGGCGTCCACGGCGTTCTGAGCGGCGTCGGGGGAGGAGGTCTCCACGATGTTGACGATCAGCAGGTTGGCGCCGTTGGCGATAGCGGTGTTGATCTGGTCGGTCTGCTGGGACTGGTTGCCAGCGCCGTCGTAGTTATCGGGAGTGATGCCCATGGCTTCCAGCATGGTGTCCATGTTGTTGCGGACGCTGGAGATGTACACATCGGAGTAGTTGTAGTAGAAGACGGCTACGTTCAGATCGGAGGCGGCCACGCTGCTGGTCTCAGCGGGAGTGGTCTCGGTGGTGCCGGTCTCAGAGGGAGCAGGGGTGCTGCTGTTGCCGCCGGAGCAAGCGGCGATGCTCACGCACATAGCGCCGGCCAGGAGCAGAGCAGACAGCTTTTTCATTTTCATGTAAAAATCCTCCTTGATTTTTGTTTGGCAGCTCTTTTGGAGCTTTACCACGATCATCATACCATGAAATTCAGGAAAAGGCCATATCAAAAATCACCTCTTTCCATAAATAATCTATTTTTTGCTTTTTGAGCTTTGGCACTTTTATGCAAAATACTCAATAGGTTTCTGGTAGAAAAGCCGAAAGGGCCTTACCAGGCCTTTTGGATATACATCGGGATTCGTATGGTGTTATTTTCCATATTTCCCATATCGGATGGCTCCTCTCCAACGCCCAGGGTCCGGGCCAGCTGGAAGATGGCCGCCCCGTGGGCAGAGTAGTCCATGACCACGGTGCCCAGCAGCCTTCCATCCTCCACCGCCTCCAGCCCCTGGGGGGTGCCGTCGATGCCCACGATACTGTGGAAGTCCAACCCCAGCCGGTCCACCGCGTCGGCGGCCCCCAAGGCCATGTCGTCGTTGTTGCAGAGGATAAGCTCCAGATCCGCCCCCTCCAGCAGCCAGGACTCGGTGAGGGCATCGGCCTGGCTGCGTTCCCAGTTGGCGATGCCGCTCTCCACCCGCTCCAGCGGGACACCGGCATCCCGCAGAGTCTGGACTGACACTTCGGTGCGGATCATGGCGTCCTGGTGGCGGCTCTCCCCTTCCAGCATGGCGTACTGGAGGATGCCGTCTCCGTTTTTGTCCAGGGCAGTGGGGTCGCTCTCCCACAGCTCCAGCACAATCTGGGCCTGAAGCTGGGCGGACTGCCGGGCGTCAGAGCCCACGTAGTAGACCTTCTCCCAGCTCTCCAGGTCCTCCTGGACCGGTTCCCGGTTAAAAAAGACCACCGGCACATCGGCTTCCCGGGCCTTGCCGATGACCCGGGCGGCATCGGTTCGGTCCACAAGATTGACGCACAGCACATCATAGCCCAGAGAGAGAAAGCGGTCAATCTGCTCATTCTGGGTGTTCTGGTTCTCCTGGGCGTCGGACACCGTGAGCTGGACCCGCTCACCGCTCTCCTCGCTCCAGACCTGGGCCGCGGCCTCCATGGCCTGGGTCATGTTGGTGATATAGGTGTCCGTCCCCTTGTAGACCGCCACGCCGATGCGCAGGGTCTCCTCCTCTCCGCCCCCTCTGGGAGCGCAGGCGGTCAGGCACAGCAGCACCGCCGCCAGCAGCGCGCACACTCGTCTTTTCACAGTGCTTCCTCCTTCCGCCTTACGCCACCGGGAACAGGATCTGATCCATAGGATCGGTGAACATATTCTCTGCGGTGACGGTATAGCAGTCCAGGGTCTGGTCCTCCGGCTGCGCCCCGTCCAGGGCCTCCAGCACACTGAGGAGGCTCAGATAGCCGGCGTCGTAATCGCTCTGGACCACCAGCGCCGCCGCCGTGCCCTCCTCCACGCGGCTCAAGATGCTGTTGGAGGTGCCAAAGCCGTAGACCGGTCCGCCCCAGGCGCAGAGGGCCTCAGTGGTCCCGGGCTCCAGGGCCACCACGGGCTGGCCGTTGGGCTCGGGCAGCATCTCGATCGCCGATGCCATCACCGTTCGCCACGCCACCCCCCGTTCCTGGAGCCGTTCCTCCAGACCGCGGCACCGGCGCAGAGCGGTCTCCCCCTCCTGACCGGTCAGGATCACCGCGCAGGAAGAGGCGCCGCTTTCGGCCACGGCGTCGGCCAGCCGCCGGCCCATCTCCTCCGGGGAGGCCGAGATCGTGCATGTTCCATCCACATTGGGCAGGTCGGGTCCCACCACGGTCACAGCCAATCCGGCCGGCGCCTCCTGAAGGGCCGCCGCCAGAGCTTCCCCGTCCACCGGGACCAGAATCACACCGTCC
Source organism: uncultured Intestinimonas sp. (assembly GCF_944387245.1). Classification (GTDB taxonomy): domain Bacteria; phylum Bacillota; class Clostridia; order Oscillospirales; family Oscillospiraceae; genus Intestinimonas. The sequence continues at coordinate 17,811 of NZ_CALXEE010000018.1, forward strand.
AGCTCCCCTTCCCACTCCCGGCGCAGCTGCTCCGCCTGCGCTGTCCCGGCCGGGCCGTCATACCGGAAAACATAGCGCACATCCACATTGTGCTCCCGGGCCGCCTTATCCACACCCAGGCGGAAGTTCTGCCAATAGGACTCCCCCTCGCCGTCCAGCAGCACGGACACCCGCCGGATCTCCGGCTGTCCGCTCCCCAGGACGTCCTGGAGGAGCATGACGGCCAGAGCTGCCACCAGCACCAGCAGCACCCCAATAAACACATGGCGCTCATTTTTTCTCATCATGTGTCCTCCATTTCCCCGTAGGGCACGGCCGGCAGATGCAGGGTGACCACTGTCCCTTCGTCGGGCTCCGACTGGATGGTGACGCCGTACTCCGCTCCAAAGTAGAGGCGGATGCGCTCCTGGACATTCCTGAGCCCGATGCCGGACCCCCGTTTGCTGCCCGTCTGGGCTCCTGGCTGGGGAGACGCCGTGAGCAACCGCTCCACCACGTCGGGGGGCATCCCCAGGCCGTTGTCCGAGACGGTGATGGTCAGGTCTTTTCCGTCGGTTTCCGCCCGGATATCGATGAGGCCGTCCCCGTCCATGAAGTCCATGGAGTGGTAGATGGCGTTCTCCACGATGGGCTGCACCACCAGCTTGATGGTGGTGAGGTTGGCCGCCTCCTCCGGACACGTGATCTGATAGTGGAACTTGTTCTTGTAACGCATCTCCTGGATGAGGAGGTAGTTGCGCACATGTTCCAGCTCGTCCCGGACGGGGATGATGTTGCGCCCCTTGGAGAGGCTGATGCGGAAGAACCGTGCCAGGGCGGTGACCACCCGGATGGCGTCCTCCCGCTGGCCGTTCTCGATCATCCACACGATGATGTCCAGGGTATTGTAGAGGAAGTGGGGGTTGATCTGGGCCTGGAGAGCGTTGAGCTCGCTCTTCTGCTTGGCCTCATGCTCCCGGACCATGTCGGCGGTGAGCTGGCGCAGTCGGTCCACCATGTTCTGGATGGCCGTCCCCAGCTCCCGGGTCTCGGCGGTGCCCCCCACATAGATGGTGGGGTGCTCCGCCCCCTCTTCTACTTCACCCACCGACTCCCGCAGCCGCCGCAGAGGCTCAGTAATCTTCCGGGAGAGAAGCACATTCATAAGGATAAGCAGCTCCACATAGGCGCAGATGATGACCACCAGGAAGGGGAGCGTCTGCTGGAGGCTCATGGTAAAGCCGGGGCGCTCCACCACGCCCACCACCTTCCAACCGGTGTAACCCACGCTCTGGACGATCACGGAGCGGCGGCTGCCCTCCCACTCCTCGACATAGATGCCGTCCGCCCGGGCGGCGGCCTGAATGCTGTTTTCCCGCACCCGGCCTGTGGCGATGAGGGTGCGCTCCGGGTGGTAGATCAGATTGCCCGCCCCGTCCACCAGATAGACATAGCCGCTGCCGGAGAGCTTCACGCTCTGGAAGAGAGCGGTGAGTGCGCTGTACTTCAGATCAATGAGAAGGACGCCCAGCTGGGTGCCGCCCCCTCGGGTGAGCTCCACAGCGCAGGAAAGGGAAATCACCCACTTATAGTTGCCCGCCCCGTCGGCAAAGAGGGTCTGGATGGCGGGCACCCCGAAGTGGAGATTTTCCGTCTGGGACATGGCTGCGGTGAACCACGCCTCTCCCGTCACATCCACGTCATCCTTTACCTTGGCCGCCGGAGCGGTGGCCACCAGCTCCCCGTTTCCAGTAAAAAGAGCCACATTTTCCACGTAGTCGCTGTATGTGTCGTAGAGGAGCCGGATCTCATCTCCCACCCCCTCCCGCTCCAGGTCGGTATTTTTCACCACATTATAGCAGATGGAGTCGGAGAGGCGGATCATGTCTCTCAAATAGGTGCTCAGAGACTGGTTGACCTGGCTGACCAAAATCTGGTTTTCCTCCTGGATGGCGTCATCCATCTGCCGGGAGAACCGGGCATACAGGGTCAGGCAGGTGAGCAGCACCGCCACCAGAGCGCTGACGGTAAAGGAGGCGAACATCACATACCGGATGCTGCCCCTGGAAAACCGGAGCTGGAGCCGTTTTGTCATCTCTCCCACACCATTGCCTCCTTTTGTTGTCTACACTGCCCGTTGTGGAAAAGGGCGGCCGCCATCCCGGCGGCTCACCGCGCCGGCACCAGGCGACCGCCCCTTCGGAGCATCTCTACTTGCGGAATTGTGACGGTGACACGCCGAACCGCTTTTTGAACACGTAACTAAAGTAATTGGGCTCGTCATAGCCCGCCCCGGAAACGGCTCCGCCCTTTCCGGGGGCCCCACTCCTTCTCTTCCTCGGCGGAAGTGAATTCCGCCTGCGGCAAGGTTTTGCCCGAGTGCAAAACGCTTGGACGCGGATGACCCGCGTCCCCCCTCCGGCGGTGCCAAAAGGTGGGCTACTTGCGGAATTGCGACGGTGACACGCCGAACCGTTTCTTGAACACGTAACTAAAGTAATTGGGCTCGTCATAGCCCACCTTTTCCGCCACCATATAGGTCTTGTCATCGGTGGTACGCAGCAGCTCCACCGCGTGCTCCATACGCACATCGGTGAGGTACTGGACGTAGCTCCGCCCCGTCTCCTGCTTGAAGATGGTGGAGAAATAGGACTGACTGATGTGCAGATGGTCACAAATCCGGTCTACCGACAGCCCGGAGTCTGGATAGTTTTCCCGGATGTACCGCTCCGCCTCCTCCACCAGCCGCTTGGCGGTGGAGACCCGACGCTGGTCCATACAGCCGCTCATGTTGAGGCACACCGACAGCAGCCAGGCCCGGAGCTCCTCCATCGGGGTATCCTCGGCAAGAAGTGCCAACCACGTCCCTCTGGGCCCCAGCATGGCCTCCTCCCCCAGCCGGCAACGCTGGATCACAGGCAGCAGGGTCCCCAGCATGCCGATGGCCCTGGACTGGTCGCTCCACTCCCCGTCTCCTTCGGCCAGGAGCTTGTCCACCATGGCGGCGATCTGCTCCTGAGAGCCAAACTTGATGACGGAAAGCAGCTGCTGTTCTCTGTGGCTGTCCCCCTCCGGCACAGTCCGGTCCAGGCGCTCCATGTCCTGGATGTAGATGGGTTTGCCGATGCCCACCACCGCCCGGTATTCCAGAGCGGCCCGGGCCTCGCCGCAGGACCGGCACAGCTCCTCCAGCTTCTGATAGGGACGGCCGATTCCCACCGTCAGGGTGACGCCCAGGATGCGCTCGCACTCCGTACACACCTCACCCAGAATGCGCATGAGGCTCTCCACCGGGTCCCGCTCCCAGGCGGTGGCGATCAAGATGGAGGAGACTCCAAGCACAATCTCACTCTGACAGCGGTCCCGAAGGGCGTCGGTGAGCATCTGCTGCACCGACACCGGCACCAGCTCGGCGCTGAGGGCGGGCCGGTGCTCGCCGCCGTGGACGATGTCGCACACCGCCGCCACCTTGTACGCTCCCTCCCGCACGGTGAGGGCAAACCGCTCCGCCTGGGCCTCCAACACCCGGGACTCCATGGGGCCACGCATGAGGTCCTGGAGAAATTTCTCCCGCAGCAGGGGCAGGCTCTCCTGATAGGCCTGGGTGAGCCGGCTGATGTTCCGCCGCTGTTCGATCTCCTCATCCAGCACCTTCCGCACCCGGTCCAGAATGGCGGTGAGCTCGGCGGCATTCACCGGCTTGAGCACATATTCCACCACGTTGAGCTTGATGGCCTCCTTGGCGTACTCAAACTCGTCGAAGCCGGAAAAGACGATCAGCTTCAGATTGGGCTTGCGCCGGGAGAGCTCCGCCCCCAGCTCCAGCCCGTCCATAAAGGGCATCTTGATATCGGTGAGGACCACGTCCAGGTCCAAGGTCTCCGCCTTCTCCAGGGCGTCCCGGCCATTTTCCGCATCGGCTACGATCTCGAAGCCCACGGCCCTCCAGTCGATTGTTCTGGCGATGGCCTGCCGCACCTCGGCCTCATCGTCCACGATCATGATTTTGTAGAGCCCCACCGGGACACCTCCTTGTGCCGCTCAGTCGTGCCCGAAGGCAAAAATGATCTCCTGATAATACTGCTCCCCTGCCCGCAGCACAACGGAGGGAAAGCCGGGCTGGTTTATGGCATTGGGAAAGCCCTGGGCCTCCATGGCCACACCGCAGCGGGGCGCATACCGTGCCCCTCCCTTTCCTGCCGTCTCCGGCAGGAAGTTGCCGGTGTAGACCTGAAGTCCCGGCTGGGTGGTGGAGAGCGCCATGGTAATGCCGCTCTCCGGCGCGGTGAGCACCGCCGCCCGGCGCAGGCCGGTCCCCCGCAGGACCCAGTTGTGGTCGTAGCCGCCACCCTGGCGGATCTGTGGGTGGTCGGCATCCCAACCGGCCTCCAGGGACCGGGCGGTCCGAAGATCAAAGGGGGTCCCCACCACCGAGGCGATGGTGCCGTTGGGGCAGTTGTCCGCCCCCAGCTCGGTGAAAGCGATGGCGTCAATGGAAAGGGTGTGGCTCCCCACGCTGCCGGCGCCGTGGCCGTTCAGGTTCCAGTAGGCGTGGCTGGTGAGGTTCACCACCGTGTCGGCGTCGCTCTCCCCCTCCAGCACCAGCCGGAGGGCGTTGTCCTCCGTCAGGGTATAGCTCACCCGGACTTTCAGGGTGCCGGGATAACCCTCCTCCCCGTCGGGGGAGGTTCGCGAAAAGACCACTGTATCCCCTTCGACACTGTGGTCCCACACATATTGATCGAAGCCCCGGTTCCCGCCGTGGAGGTGGTTGGGGCGCTCATTGGCCTGGAGCACATATTCCCGGCCGTCCAGGGTGAACCGGGCGTCCCGGATGCGGTTGGCACACCGGCCCACCAGGGCGCCCAGATAGCCCTGGTGATTCTCCTGGTACTCTGCCATAGTATCAAAGCCCAGGCACACATCCCGGAGGGTTCCGGTGCGGTCGGGGACGGCCACTGCCCGGAGCATGCAGCCGTAGTCCAGCACCTCCACCCAGGCGCCGGAGGCGTTCTCCAGGCGGAAACAGGTCACTGGAGCACCGTCAGCGGCGGTGCCAAAGGGTCTGGTGGTAATCATGCCTGCTCCTCCACCGTCACCTTGATGCCGCCCGCCGGACGAACCGACAGGTCATGGCAGGTCCCGGCGCCAAAGACGGCCTCCATCTTCTGTCGGAACGTCTCCAGCTGTCCCATGGGTACGAAGGCCTGGACAGTTCCGGCAAAGCCGCCGCCATGGACTCGCCAGGCGCCGTCCTGCTCCAGCAGCCGCCGGCAAAGGGCCAGGGCCAGGGAGAGGCTGCGCTCCGAAGGGTCGCCGGAGGGGTAGATGTTCTGCAAAAGGTCCATGGAAGAGGTGCCGGAGTCCCGCACCAGGGCCAGGAACCGCTGGAAATCCCCCTTCCGCAGGGCATCGGCCTGGTCCAGCACCCGCTGGTTGTCGCCGTAGAAGTGCATGGCCCGCAGAAGGGCCCGGTCGGGCACCTTGCCCCGGAACTCACCCAGTCGGGCGTAGAACTCCGCGGGGTCAGTTTCACCCAGCACTTCCTTGCCCATCAGCTTGGCCACGGAGCGCATCTCCTGGGGGATGGCGGCGTACTCGTCAGTGAGATTGGCGTGGCTTCCGCCGGCGTCGATGAGGCACAGGGCATAGCCGTGGTCGGCAGGGACGCAGGGGATGGACTCCACCACCGGGGAGGCGGGGTCGGCAAAGTCCATGAGGCAGAAGTCGCCCACGGCGGAGGCACACTGGTCCATGAGGCCGCAGGGCTTGCCGAAGTAGGTGTTTTCAGCAAACTGCCCCACCTTGGCGATGAGGACAGGGGTGGCCCGGCCATTGTTGTAGAGGCCGCTGAGGATGGTGCCCACCAGCACCTCGTAAGCGGCAGAGGAGGAGAGCCCGGAGCCGGGCAGCACATCGGAGCTCACATAGGCATCAAAGCCGCCGAAGCGCAGGTCCAGCTCATAGAACCGGGCAGCGATGCCCCGGATCAGGGCGGCGGTGGTGCCTTTCTCCTCGGGGACGATCTCCAGCTTCTCCAGATTGATGCGCTCCTCGCCGTGGCCCTCGGAGTAGATCCGGATGACGTTGCGGTCGTTTTTAGCCACCACCGCCACCGCATCCAGCGTGACAGCCGCCGCCAGGACCCGGCCCCGCTGGTGGTCGGTGTGGTTACCGCCGATCTCACTGCGGCCGGGGGCAGAGTATAGCTCCACCACGTGCTCTTCGCCAAAGCGCTCGGCAAAGGCGTTGACAATGTGCAGATACCGCTCCCGCTGGCCCTCCCAGCGGCCGGGATACAGCTTTCGGAAGGTCTCGTCGTACGCGCCGGCGTCCAGCACCTGTCTCAATTCACGGATATTCATGTATTCTCCGCTCCTCTCGGACTTTTCTCCGGGCTCTACCCGGCCCGTTTATCACTGATATTTTACCCTTTTTTGCCCATGCAGGCAAGACACATTTTGCTCCCTCAGAGGGTATCTATCACGGGAGCTCCGCGGAAGATCACCGCCCGGACAGCCAGATCCCGGTCCAGCAGCACCAGGTTGGCCCGTTTTCCCGGCTCCAGGGAACCCACCCGGCTGTAAATGCCGATGGCCCGGGCGGGATTCACCGCCGCCGCCTTCACCGCTTGGTGGAGGGGAATGCCCATCTGTACCGCCGTCACCATGCAGGCCATGAGGTCGGTGGCCGAACCCGCTAAGGTACCGTCGGCCAGGGTGGCCCGGCGGCCCTCCACGTGGACATCCTGTCCGCCCAGAGTGTAGTCCCCGTCGGGCATGCCGGCCGCCCGCATGGTGTCGCTGATGAGGATGACCCGGTCAGGCCCGAACAGGCGGAAGGTGGCCCGGACCACCGAAGGGTGGACGTGGACACCGTCGCAGATGAGCTCCACCCGGCTCTCCGGGGTATCAAAGGCGGCCCCCACCACCCCCGGCGCCCGGTGGGCAAAGGGGGGCATGGCGTTATAGAGGTGGGTCACCTGCCGGGCACCGGCCTGGAAGGCGGCCAGGGCCGTCTCGTAGTCGGCCGTGGTGTGGGCGATGGAGACGCACACCCGCTCTCCCACCTGTTGGATAAAGTCCAGGGCACCTGGAAGCTCCGGCGCCACCGACACCAGCTTCACCAGGCCCTTTGCCTCATTTTGCAGCTCCCGGAAGAGGGCGGCATCGGGTTCTCGGAGCCAGGCGCCGTTCTGGGCGCCCTTCTTCTCCGGGGATAGGAAGGGTCCCTCCAGGTTGATCCCCACCAGGTCGGCGCCGCCTTTCGCGGCCTCCCGGTGGCTGCGGGCATTGGCACACATGGCCAGCAGTGCCTCCCGGTCCAGGGTCATCCCCGCCGGGCAGATCTGGGTGACGCCCCGGGAGAGCTCGTAGTCGGCCATGACGGCCAGGCCCTCCGGGGAGCCATCGCTGAAGTCCTCCCCCCGGCAGCCGTGGAAGTGGAGGTCGGTGAGGCCGGGGATGAGCCAGCAGCCGTCGGCCTCCACCACCGCATCGTCTCCGCTGCGGAAGGAGATGAGCTCTCCGTCGGTACACAGGTCCCGGCGGACGAAACCGTTCTGTACATCAAATACACTGGCGCCGATGATCCTCACTGCAATACCCCCGCTTCTCTCAGGCCGCTGAGGGCGGCCACATCGCCCACCAGCACCACATCCCGGTGGAGCTGCAAAATGGAGGCGGGCACCTCCGGCGTGATGGGACCGCAGAAGGCCCTACGCACCGCCTCCGCCTTGTCGGCGCCGCTGACCGCCACCAGCACCCGTCTGGCAGACATGATGGCGCCAACGCCCATGGTGATAGCCTGACGGGGCACCTCCTCGTTCTTTTGGAAAAAGCGTGCGTTGGCCTCGATGGTGCTCCGGGTCAGATCCACCACATGGGTCTCCCGGATGAATACCGTCCCCGGCTCGTTGAACCCGATGTGGCCGTTGCGTCCCATGCCCAGCAACTGGAGGTCGGTCCCGCCCAGGGACTCCACCAGGGCGTCATACCGGCGGCACTCCGCCTCCGGATCGGCGGCCAGGCCGTCGGGGACATGGGTCCGATCCAGACAGATATTCACCTGGTCAAAAAGGTTGGTACGCATAAAATGGCGGTAGCTCTGCTCGTGGTCGGGCCCCAGGCCCCTGTATTCATCCAGGTTCACCGTGGTGACATCACAGAAGCTGAGCAGCCCATCCCGCTCCCAGGCGGCCAGCTTCCGGTAGGAGCCCACCGGCGTGGAGCCGGTGGCCAGGCCCAGGACGCAGTCCGGCTTCCGGATGACTTCGGCGGCGATGATGGCCGCCGTCCGGCGGCTCATGGCATCGTAGTCGGCTTCCTGATAGATCCTCATTCCCCTTTTTCTCCTTTTGTACTGTTCTTACCGTGTACAGCGGACCCCAAGGTCTGTCCGCCCCTCACTGACCCTATTATATCGGTATATCCACCAAAAGCCAAGGGGGAGGCGGGCTTTTTCCTGCCGCATCTTGTCTATATTTCAGAATGCGGAAAAAGCAGAGCGGGTCTGTCCCGCTCTGCTCCTCTCATCCGTCAATAGAGGCCCTTGATGATGTCCGCACAACGCTCGATCCCCAGGGTCCCGCTGTTCAGGGTAATGTCATAGTTCTGGGCGTGGCCCCACTTCATGTTGGTGTAGAACCGGTGATAGGCCGCGCGGCGTTTGTCCTTGTCCTTCAGCCGCTGCTCTGGGGAGGCCTCCCGCTCCCCATACACCTCCACGATGCGCCTGGCCCGGAAGTCCATATCCGCGTGGATAAAGACCCGCAGGCAGTCGGCCTTGTCCCTGAGGATGTAGTCGGCGCACCGGCCCACAATCACGCAGGGTCCCTTTTCCGCCAGGTCCGTAATGATCTTGCACTGGACCTCCCACAGATAGTCCTCATTGGTGGGGCCGAAGGCCCGGTTGGTGAGGTTGGACAGGAATCCCACAGGAGCAGACTCACCGTTGTCCTTGATATACTGCTCATGGAATCCGCTCTCTGCCGCCATTTTCTGAATCAGTTCTCTGTCGTAGCAAGGCAGCCCCAACGCCTCTGCCGCCTTTTTTCCGATGGTGCGGCCGCCGCTTCCGAATTCACGGCTGATGGTAATGATTCTGTGTTTCATAACGCGCACTCCTTCCACAATATCCATCCCCGCCGGTCATTCAGCGGTTTCCATTCTTTTCAGCTGCTTTCTCTCATAAATCAGCAGTCCGACCGACAGAGAAAGGCCAGACCGTCGGCCACAGGGCCGGTCCACAGCACGCCCACTACACCCAGGAATTTGGGCAGGATCAGCGCCGCAGGCACAAAGAAAATGATCTGACGCGCCAGAGACAGGATGGCCGACTTGATTGGCTTGCCCACCGCCTGGAGATATACAGCGATCACCGTCTGGAAACCGGTCAGGGGACACAGCAGCAGAAACGTGCGGAAGGCCATAACGGCAAACTCATTGTAAAGCCCCTCTTCCGAGCCAAACAGGGACACAACTGCCATCGGAGCAAACTGGAAGATCAGGAAGGCAATGATGGCGATGACCTCAGAGACTACGATCGCGATGTCCAGCGCCTTTTTCACACGGGTAAAATCCTTGGCGCCATAGTTGAAGCCGATGATCGGCTGAGCCCCTACGGCGATACCCACCAGGATGGAGATGAGGATCTGGTTGACCTTCATGACGATACCTGTGGCCGTCATGGGGATTTCGGAACCGTAAACGGACAAAGCGCCGTAGGAAACCAAACAGATTGTTGGTCAGCGCCATGACGATGGTGATGGCAAACTGGGTGATGAAACTGCTGATACCCAGGCTGAGCACGGTGACACAGGTCTTTGCTTTCAGGACGAATGCCGTGCGGTCAATGCGGAAGGTCTTGAACCGGAAGAGATAGGTCACCGCCATGATAAAGGTGGCCACCTGACCGATCACCGTAGCAATGGCGGCACCCTGCACACCCATATGGAAGATAAAAATGAACACAGGGTCCAGGATGGTGTTGAGCACGGCGCCCAGCGCCATGGACATCATGGCATATTTGGGGCTGCCGTCGGCCCGGATCATAGAGTTGATCGCGCCGGGGATCATCATAAAGGGAAGGCCGAACCCGATGATCGTACCATATTGCAGTGCGTAGTCCCACAGGGCGTCGGTAGCGCCGAACAGTTTGAGGATGGGATCAATAAAAATCAGGAATACGGCTGCCAGGACAATGCTGACTGCAACCACCATAACGATTGCATTGCCTACCCCCCGCTTGGCACTGGCAATGTCCCCTTCGCCCAGCTTCAGGCTCAGATAAACGGCGCCGCCGTCGCCGATCATCAGGCACAGAGCCAGCGCCACAATGGTGATGGGGAACACGGCATTCGTGGCGCCGTTGCCCAGATAGCCCACGCCCCAGCCGATGAAGATCTGGTCCACAATGTTGTACAGGGAGTTCACCAGCAGGGAAATGACGCATGGGACGGCGAATTTCAGGATCAGCCTGCCGATGGGCTCCGTTGCAAAAGGGCTTTTGGCTTCTGCTACTTCTTTTTCCATAGTCGCATCTCTCCTTATTAAGTAACTAGTTACTTATTTGCGCAAAAAAGCAGGCAGCGCACCGAGTATCTCCTCAGCGCGCTGCCTGGGGAATTCAGTTTTGACCGGCCGACTCACTCCGCGTCGATGTTCTCCAGGAGCATATCCGCCAGCTGGTGCAGGGCTTCCCGCTGCTCCAGGGTAAAATTCCGGCACAGCTCGGACAGCACCTCCTCATCCTGCTCCAGGATCATATGGTGGATCCCGGCCGATCGCTCCGTACAGGTGATCTTCTTGTACCTCCGATCCAGGCTGCTGGGGACACACCGGATGAAGCCCTTGCTCTCCAGACGCTGGAGCAGCTTGGTCATGGCCGGATGGGTAACGTGCTCGATCCGTTCCAGATCGTTCTGGTGGATCTCCGTCTCTCCAGCGGCCTCCAGACGGCTGACCGAACCCAGCACCCGCAGCTGTACGGCGGTCAGGCCCATGGTACCGGCCTTCTCGTCCAGCTTCTTGCGGAACGCCCGGTTGATGATGGCGAGCTTCAGGCCAAACGGCATTGCGCCCACAGTGCCCCACCTCTCCTAAATAAGTAACTAGTTACATAGTATATCTGTCCACAGTATTTGTCAAGGCCGGGAGGGATACAAAAAAGGGACACTGTGTAAACAGTGCCCCTTTTTCGCTTATGAACTCAGCGCATACCCTTGTCGTAGGGGATACCCTCGGCTTTGGGGGCTCTGGACTTCTGAGAGGTGAAGGCCAGCACCACCAGGGAGACGATATAGGGCAGCATGTTGTAGACGGAGCTGGGCAGGTTCAGGTTCTTCAGCAGGTCGAAGCCGGTGTAGACGTTGCCCAGGGCCCGGAAGAGGCCGAAGAGCAGGGCCGCCAGAGCGATGCGGGTGGGCTTCCACTGGCCGAAGATCATGACGGCCAGGGCCAGGAAGCCGAAACCGGCCACGCCGTACTCGAACTTCCACTCGCTGACGCCGGCGGTGATATAGACGATGCCGCCCAGGCCGCCCAGGAAGCCGGAGATGAGGACGCCGGCATAGCGCATGCGGTAGACATTGATGCCCACGGAGTCAGCCGCCTGGGGATGTTCGCCGCAGGCCATGAGCCGGAGGCCGAAGCGGGTGCGGTAGAGGACCACCCAGGAACAGATGAGGGCCACCAGGGCCATGAGCATGAACCAGTTGAACTCGAACCCGCCGATGTTCACCAGGAAGGCCTTCTTCTGCTCGATATACTGGATGGTGGCAGAGACGTTGCCGGAGTCGGCGGCGGTGTTCATGGCCTTGACGAAGACAGTGGCGGCGGCGGTGGCCAGCAGGTTCATGGCGGTACCCACCAGGGTCTGGTCGGCCTTGAAGTTGATGGCGGCCACGGCCAGCAGCAGGGAGTAGAGCATGCCCAGGATCACGGCGGCCAGAACCACCAGCACAATCATACCCACGTCGGGGATACCGGCTGGGGCGAACTTCATCATCAGGGCTCCGCCCAGGGCGCCCATAACCATGATGCCCTCCAGGCCGATGTTGATGACGCCCGAGTGCTCGGAGAAGCAGCCGCCCAGGGCCACCAGGATGAGGACCGAGGCGAAGATAATGGTATATTGGATCAGCAGCAGCATTATGCTTCCCCTCCTTTCTGCTCCTGGGCCGCACGGCGCTCGGCGCGGCGGTCCAGCCAGGCGGTGAGCGCGGTCTTGAAGAAGAACACAAAGCCGCACAGGTAGATGATAAGCGACGAGATGAGGTCAGAGATCTGGGCGGAGTACATGGTCTTGTCCACATAGGCGCCGCCGTTGGTGATGTGCTGGATGAAGTAGGAGGAGAAGATGGCGCCGATGGGGTTCAGGCCGCCCAGGAAGGCGGCGGCGATGCCGTTGAAGCCCATGGCCGGCACGGAGGACTGGGTGCACTGCCACTGCTCGAAGCCGGTGAGGAAGAAGGCGCCGGCGCCGAAGCCGGCCAGGCCGCCGGCGATGGCCATGGTGAGGATGATGTTGCGCTTCTCCTGCATACCGCAGTACTTGGCGGCGAACTTGTTTCCGCCGGTGGCCCGCAGCTCATAGCCCAGCTTGGTCTTCTCCAGCAGCACCCAGATGAGGATGGCCACGATCACCGTCAGGGGGATGGCAATGGTGACATACTGGTTGTTGGAGAAAAATTCACCCAGACCCAGGCTGGGAATGATGGCGGAGGGGTTGGTGCTGGAGAGGGTCATGGTGTAGGGACTGGCCGACTCCTTCACGTTGCTCAGCAGGGCGTTGACCACATAGAGGCTGATCCAGTTGAGCATGATGCAGGAGATGACCTCGTTGACGTTGCGGTAGGCCTTCAGGGCGCCGGAGATGCCGCCCAGAACGGCGCCGGCCACAATACCGGCGATGAGGCAGACGAACCAGGGCATCTGGAGGCCCAGGGCGCAGTAGAGGCTGGCGCCCGCGCCCACCACATACTGTCCCGCGGCGCCGATGTTGAAGAGGCCCACCTTATAGGCAAAGAGCACCGACAGGGAGCACATGAGCAGCGGTGCGGTCTTGACCAGGGTGCTGCCCAGGTACTTCATCCGGGCGGGGCCGCTGGGATAGTAGAAAAAGTTCTTGACGATGGTCAGGATGGCCTCCCAGGCGCCGGCGGGGTTGATGGCCAGGAGGACCAGGTAGCCGATGACCAGGCCGATGATGATGCACAGCAGGGAGGCCAGCAGGGACTGCACACCCTTGTTGCGCAGAATCGAGTTTTTCTGTTTCATCCCTTAAGCCCCCTTCCGCTTGGCGCCGGCCATGTAGAGGCCCATCTCTTCCACTGTGGTGGTCTTGGGGTCCAGCTCTCCCACGATCTCACCCTCGTACATGACCAGGATGCGGTCGGAGAGGGCCATGACCTCGTCCAGCTCAAGACTGACCAGCAGCACACCCTTGCCGGCGTCCCGCTGTGCCACGATCTGCTTGTGGATATACTCGATGGCGCCCACGTCCAGGCCGCGGGTGGGCTGGACGGCCACCAGCAGCTCGGGATCGCGGTCGATCTCACGGGCCACGATGGCTTTTTGCTGGTTGCCGCCGGACATGGCCCGGGCGGCGGTGATGGGACCCTGGCCGGAACGCACGTCGTACTGCTCGATGAGCCGCTCGGCGTACTCCCGGATGGCCTTGCGCTTGAGGAAGCCGGTGCTGGAGACGAACTGGGGCTCAAAATACCGCTGGAGCACCATGTTGTCCTCCAGGGTGTAGTCCAGCACCAGGCCGTGCTTGTGCCGGTCCTCGGGGATGTGGCTCATGCCCATGGTGGAGCGCTTACGGATGGGGGCGTGGGTAATGTCCTGTCCGCACAGGGTGACCTTACCCGACTTCACGGGCTCCAGGCCGGTGATGCCGTAGACCAGCTCGGTCTGGCCGTTGCCGTCGATGCCGGCAATGCAGACGATCTCCCCGCCCCGGACGGTGAAGGAGACGTTTTTCACAGCGTTGTTGTTGCTGTGCACCTTGGAGGCCACAGTGAGACCCTCCACCGAGAGGATCACATCCTTGGGCTTGGCCTCCTCCTTGTGGACCACGAAGTCTACGTCACGGCCCACCATCATCTTGGAGAGCTCCTCCTTGGTGGTGGTGGCCACGTCCACGGTGCCGATATACTTGCCCTTACGCAGCACGGTGCAGCGGTCGGCCACCGCCATGATCTCGTTGAGCTTGTGGGTGATGAAGAGGATGCTCTTGCCCTCGGCCTTGAGTCCCCGCATGATGTCCATGAGCTCATCGATCTCCTGGGGGGTGAGGACGGCGGTGGGCTCGTCGAAGATGAGGATCTCATTGTCCCGATAGAGCATCTTCAGGATCTCGGTGCGCTGCTGCATACCCACGGTGATGTCCTCCACCAGGGCGTCCGGGTCCACCTTCAGGCCGTATTTGTCAGAGAGGGCCATGACCTTCTCCCGGGCTTCCGCCTTCTGCAAAAAACCGCCCTTGCAGGGCTCCACGCCCAGAATGATATTGTCCAGCACGGTGAAGCACTCCACCAGCTTGAAGTGCTGGTGGACCATGCCGATGCCCAGATCATTGGCGTCGTTGGGGTCTTTGATCTCTACCACCTGACCGTCCTTCTTGATGGTGCCCTCTTCTGGCCGGTAGAGGCCGAAGAGGACGCTCATCAGCGTGGACTTACCGGCGCCGTTCTCGCCCAGAAGCGCGTGGATCTCACCTTTCTTCAACTGGAGCGTGATGTTGTCGTTGGCAACGATGCCGGGAAACCGCTTGGTGATGTTCAGCATTTCGATGGCATATGGCTGCTCCAAGCTTACCGCCCTCCCTCTTGTCGCATAGTATCTGCCGGACCGTCCGCGAAGCGCCGGCCCGTAGGGCTTCCGCCCCAGGTCCGCCCCGGTGTTTCACACCGTGCGGAGCCAGCATATATCAGCATATATGGTTCTCTACCATTGTACTATATTCAGGCGCATAATTCAAAACAAAAATGTTCGATGTGCCATTTTTCTCTCCCCCCCCATAGAAAAAAGGCCGCCGCGGCATCTGCCGCGGCGGCCTTTTCTCAGATCCGAATGGATCTCTTACTTAATGTTGCCGTACTCGTTGACGGTGATGACAGTGGCGTTGTCAGCAGCGGCCACAGACACGTCGTTGGAGACGGTGATGGTACCATCGTACATACCGGCCACCAGAGCCTTGTAGTTGTCCTGAGTGAAGGTGTCGCTCCACTGGGTGGACTCCATGGGCAGCTGGACATAGTTGGCAGTGGGATCGTCGCCGGACACCAGGCCCAGGGTCTCGATCTGGCCGCCGTAGTTGGCGAAGTTGCCGTCCATGACCTCCTGGAGGAGGTGCTTGGTGGTGTTGGCCAGGCCCTTCATGGCGGAGGTCACGGTCATGCCCTCGCCGTAGGCGTCGATGATACCAGCCTGATCCACGTCCACGCCGATGACCTTGCCGCCAACCTTGGCAGCGGCCTCAGCAGCGGAGGTGTAGATGCCGCCGCCGCAGGCAAAGACGACCTCAACACCCTGGGTCTGATACCAGTTGTCCATGTAAGCGGTGATGTCGGCATCGCCGAAGAACTGGTTGCCGTAGACGTACTCCACGGTCACATCGGCACCGTTGCCCAGCTCGACGGCAGCGGCGTCAGCGCCCTGCACGAAGCCGTAGCCGTAGCGCTGCACAGCGGGGACAGCCATGCCGCCCAGGAAGCCCAGGTGGGTGTAGCCCAGCTTCACAGCGGCGTAGCCGGCCATGTAGCCGCACAGCTCTTCCTGGTACACGGCGCAGTAGACATTGGAGGGCACGGTGTAGTCAGAGCCCAGGTCAGCCTCGCCCACGTCCAGAGCGATGAAGGTGACGTCGGGATACATCTCAGCGGTCTCCTTGATGGTCTCGGCGAAAGCGTAGCCGGGCATCACGACCACGTTGTAGCCCTCGGCCACAGCGGCGTCCACCATGGCCACACGCTCAGCGGTGGAGTCACCGGCGGGCTTATAATAAGTAAATTCCACGCTGTTGGCGGTGCAGAACTCGTTGCAGGCCTCATAGGTGGTCTGGTTGAAGGACTGGTCGGTGATGTCGCCGTAGTCGGTGATCATGGCCACCTTCATGTCGGTGGCGGAAGCGGTCTCGGCGGGAGTGGTCTCAACGGGAGTGGTGGTCTCGGGGGCGGGAGTCTCGCTGCTGCCGCCGCCGCAGGCAGCCAGGGAGAACACCATGGCGCCAGCCAGAACAAGAGCGGAAAGTTTCTTAAAATTCTTCAAGCTGATCTACCTTCCTTTCAAAATCAATGCCCGGTATGGCCTAGACATCTTCAAAAATGGTCCATCCTCCCGAGCACGGGCCTATTATATCGCACATTTTACCAGAGCGCAACCGAAATTTCGCGGTTGTCAAAAAAAGTTTACGGTTTTGTTACAAAAGTGTTAAATGATCGTCGTCCGTCCAAGCAGGTCTTGGGGAAATGGACGGCTGCGCACCTGAAAAAACAGCGGAGACCGTCTTTCGGACGGTCTCCGCTTCATGCAAAATGCGGTCAGTTCTCAGTACCCCTCGCCCTGCTGGCCCTTCACCAGCTTCACGATCCGGGAGGTGCCAAGGCGATCGGCAGCCCCACGGGAACACGCTCCCGCGGGGACCCCCTTTTATTTCATCTGCGGCCGGCAGAAGTCAATTCCGCCGGCCTTCGCCGCATACGCGGCGTCCCGCCTGCGGCGGGTCCCGGCGCCGCCCGCACATGCCTTCTCTCAGTACCCCTCGCCCTGCTGGCCCTTCACCAGCTTCACGATCCGGGAGGTGCCAAGGCGGTCGGCGCCCAGGGC
>NZ_CALXEE010000019.1 GCF_944387245.1 uncultured Intestinimonas sp.
ATTCCATTTCATTCCGTCATCTGCGGATGACGGAACTCTGCGAGGCTCTTATACAAAGCGGCTATACCATCTCTTCGGGGTGGAATACTTCGTCAAATTTCTCCGGGGTCAGAAAGCCCAGCTTCACGCAGGCCTCCTTGAGGGAGATGCCCTCGGCGTAGGCCAGCTTGGCGGTCTTGGCGGCGTTGTCATAGCCGATATAGGGGTTGAGGGCGGTGACCAGCATGAGGGAGTTGTGGAGGTTGTGGCGGCACTTGTCCCGGTCGGCGGTGATCCCGGCGGCGCAGTTGCGTTCAAAGGAGACCATGGCGTCGGTCAGGAGCCGGGCCGACTGGAGGAAATTGTGGATGCACACCGGCATGAAGACATTGAGCTCAAAATTGCCCTGGCTGGCCGCCATGCCCACCGCCACGTCGTTGGCCATGACCTGGACGGCCACCATGGTCAACGCTTCACACTGGGTGGGGTTGACCTTGCCAGGCATGATGGACGAGCCGGGTTCATTCTCTGGGATGCGGATCTCCCCCAGGCCGCAGCGGGGGCCCGAGGCCAGCCACCGCACGTCGTTGGCGATCTTCATGAGGTCGGCGGCCAGGGCCTTGAGGGCGCCGTGGGCAAAGACCAGCTCATCCTTGCTGGTGAGAGCGTGGAACTTGTTGGGGGCGGTGACAAAGGCCTTCCCAGTGAGAGAGGCCACCTCTTCAGCCACCGCCGTATCGAAGCCGGCGGGGGCGTTGAGACCGGTGCCCACGGCTGTGCCGCCCAGGGCCAGCTCATGGAGGGGAGGCAGGGCGGCGCGGATGAGGGCGGCGTCCCGCTCCAGGGAGGTCCGCCAGCCGCTGATCTCCTGGCCCAAGGTAATGGGCACCGCATCCTGGAGGTGAGTGCGGCCCGACTTTACCACGTCGGCGTTTTCCGCCTCCAGCCGCTTCAGGGTGGCGGCCAGGCCCTCCAGGGCCGGGAGGAGATGGTCCTCCAGGCTGACCACCGCCGCGATGTGCATGGCGGTGGGGAAGGTGTCGTTGGAGGACTGGGACATGTTCACGTGGTCGTTGGGGTGGAGGAGCTTTTCCCCCAGCAGCTCGTTGCCCCGATTGGCGATGACCTCGTTGACGTTCATGTTGGACTGAGTGCCGGAGCCGGTCTGCCACACTGCCAGAGGGAAGTGGCCCTCCAGCCTGCCGACGAGGATCTCGTCGCAGACGGTGCAGATGGCATCGCACCGGGTCTCGTCCAGCCTGCCCAGCCGCCGGTTGGCCAGGGCGGCACCCTTCTTGAGCAGGGCAAAGGCCCGGATGATCTCCGCGGGCATCTTCTCCACACCAATTTTAAAATTCTCAAAGCTGCGCTGGGTCTGGGCGCCCCAGTACCGGTCCGCCGGTACCTTCATCTCGCCCATGCTGTCCCGCTCTATGCGGTATTCCGCCATAAGCACCCTTCTTTCCGTGCAGATTTCTTCTCTATTTTTATACCACACTTCCCGCCGTCCTTCCACTCTTTGGGTGACAGGGGGAAGGAAAAATGTTAGAATGGGCAAAAAAGGAGGCGCAGGAATGTGAAATTTAGGAAAATCGCTGCCGGGGTCCTCTCCCTGACACTGCTGCTCACCGCCTGCGGTCCGGCGGGGGAGGGAGATGACTTTTCCCAGCTCCTGGCGGAGACGGCGGAGAAAAACGAAGCACTGAATGCGCCCACCGGGGATCTGGATGTATACCGCTATGCTTTCGATCAGGGTGGCCCCCTGCTCACCGAGGCGGAGTTCTCCCTCCTGGGCCGAGAGGAAAAGGCGGTGGGCATCCTGACCGGGGCGGAGGCCAGGGCGGAGGTGGACTATCTCTTCCGGCTGCTGCGGACCTATTACGGCCTCTACACCTGGTTCGGGGGCGACGAGGCCTTCGGGGCGGCGGAGGAGCGGGTCCTCCGTGCTCTGGAGGGACGGGAGGAGATCCCCGTGGGCAGGTACCAGCAGCTTTTGAAGGAGGCCCTGGGCTTTGTGCAGGACGGGCACTTCGGCATCGGGGGCAGCGGCACCCTGGAGCGGTCCGCCCTCTACTGCGCTGAGGGGACGGTCTTTGCCCGCCGGAACGGTACCTTCTACGGCGGAGAAGACCTGGACCGGGCGGTGGTGTCCATCCAGGGAGAGAATCCGGCGGATTATCTGAAGCGGGCCATTGGTCCGGAGGGGGAGCTCACCTGGAAGCTCTACCGAACGGATGTGGCGTCGGGACGGAGCAGCGCCGTGGTGACCTATGCCGACGGGGAGGAGACCCTCATCCTGGACCCGGCGGGCATGGACCCCCTGGACCAGGGGAAGGAGACCTTCCGGCGGGGCACCCTGGCCGGGGCGGAGCTGCTGCAAATGACCGGCATGCCCTTTGTGCCCGGGGACGCCGGGCCGGAGTGGGGCTATGACGGAGCAACTGTGGAGGCTTTTCTGGCGGCGGCGGAGGAGGCGCGGACCGCCGACGGCGTTCTGGTGGTGGACCTCACCTCCAACCCCGGCGGGAATGGGAACCTGCCGGGGGAGTGGTTCCGGGCCTTTACCGGGGAGACACCGGAACCCAATTATGCCACCCTATGCCTGGACCCCTATGACTGGACCCGCCGGGAGGGAGAGGTGAAGGAGGGGGACTATCGGGTCCGGCGGCCGGAGGAGCAGTATCTGGAGCGGGAGGAGGGCCCGTTTCTGGTGGTGCTCACCTCCCGTGGAACTGCCTCTGCCGCCGAGGCTTTTACCGATCTGACCCGGAACGTGGGACGGAGCCTGGTCATCGGCTCCAACACCGGCGGATGCCTCACCGGCTCCCAAACCTACCGGGGCTATCTCCCCTGGTCGGGGACAGAGCTGGCCTGGGGGCTGGACCTCTTTGTCTGGCCGGAGGGCTACTTTGCGGAGGGGGTGGGGCTGGAGCCCGACGTCTACCTCACCGGGCCCAACCAGGAGGCCCGTCTGGAGCAGTTCCTCCAGCGCTATTTGACCGGCTGATGGGGTTTCCGGCAGCATTCCCAAAACGCATGGGATATGATATAATAACCACTATAACTGCGAAGGCGAAAAGAAGTGAGGAGGTGTTTTCCGGATGCAGATGGATTGGGACAGCCGTTTTACTGACCTGTACCGGGAAAACGCCCCCAAAATGTTTGCCTATGCCCTGCGGCAGCTCCGGAACCGGTCGCTGGCGGAGGAGCTGGTGGAGGAGGCCTTCGTCCGGCTGCTCCAGCAGAAGGAGGGGCTGGGGGATCACCCCAATCTGGAGGGCTGGCTGTGGAAGACCCTCCAGCACCTGATCCTCACCGAGGTGAAGCTGGCCAAGTACCACCGCGAGGTACCCCTGGAGGACGCCAACACCTGGGCGGCCAGGGAGGAGGAACGGCCGGCGCTGGCCGAGGCCCTGCCCGAGGGACTCAGTGACAGCGAGCGGGAGGTGCTGCTCCTCTTTTACGAGGAGGAGTGCTCTCACCAGGAGATCGCCCGGCGCCTGGGCATCTCGGAGATGAACTCCCGGACCCGGCTGTTCCGGGCCAAAAACCACTGCAAAAAACTTTTGGAAATAAATTTCCAGATGTGTCACAAATCCAGCGGCTGAATCGATATATGGGATGAGAGAATGGGAGGTGATGGACATGGACAAGGAAGAGCGGAAGGCCGCGGAGGCGGAGCGGCTTACAGAGGACCTTTCCGATTACCTGGACGGGGTATCGGAGGAGGACTTTGACCCGGTGGCGGTGGAGCGATGGCTAGCCGCAGCGGAGGAGCTGGACGGCGCGGAGGATTCCTTCGACGCCGGGGCCGCCGAGGCGGCGTTCCGGGCACGGCACGGGGACCTCTTCCCCAGGCCGGTGTCCAGCCCCGAGGTGAGACGAAATCTCCGTCCCAGACGGCTCCTGCCCCGGTTGGCCGGTATCGCTGCGGCGGCGGTGCTGGTGGTGGCCCTGGCGGCCCAGAGCCTGGGTGTGGACCTCTTCCGGCATGCAGCCAGCTGGACCCGCGGTGAGTTTACCTTCTCCACGGGGGAGAGCGAGATGCCGGAGACAGTCAGCTATTCCCATGGGCAGGCGGCGCTGGACGCCTATGACGTCCGGGTGCCCATGATGCCCACCTGGAATCCCGCCTGGGAGGGGGACGACGTCCCGGGGCTGGACGTGACGGTCACCGAGGAGGCCGACGGCACCCTCGTCTTTACCGAGGACCACCGCACAGATGCCGGTGACGGCTACACCTTCGTGGTCCGGCAGCGGAAGGACAAACAGCAGGCAGAGGCCGACATTCAGGGCAAGGACGAGCCAGACACCATCGTCTATGAATTTGACGGCAGGAACTATTATATTCTCCCCCTGGATGCAGAACAGTACCGCATCACCTGGGCCTGCGGCCGATATTCCGGCGAGATCTGGGGCGATATGGACCTGGAGCAGGCCAAGCACTTTGTGCGCTCCATTACAGAGCCGGATGAGTGGGTGTATACGGCGCCCGATATGAGCATCCCGCCGAAGTATGAGACCATCCAGGAGGCTATGGAGGCTGCCGGCATCGACACCGGTTATGCCCCCGCATGGCTGCCGGAGGGCTTTGTGACGGTGGAGTCCGACACCTACGTATCCGAGGAGACGGGTTGGTATTCGGCCTATCTCTTTGCCACCGACGTGGAGGGCGAGCGGAATCTTTCCCTCTCCTTCGACCTCCGTACCAATCCCGGCGGGGTGGGGACCACGGTCTATCCCAAGGACGACACCCCCGTCGTCACCTTTGAGAAGTGCGGCATCACCTTCTACATCATCAGCAACGGCCCATGGCGCAGTGTGGCCTGGATGGATGGCGGAGTGGCCGGCTCCATCGGTGGGAACCTGACCGAGGAGGAGTGCCGCCAGATCGTGGACTCCATCCCCCGGTATGCGGACTGAACAGGACAGAAGAAATGTGGAAAGCCTCCGTTCCCACGGGAACGGAGGCTTTTCTGTCAGATCCGCATGCCTTTCCGGGTCTTAATGCGGGAGATAATGAGCTCGCTGCTGATATGCTCGATGCCGGGCAGCGGATAGAGCTTCTCCATGACGAAGTGTTCCAGATCCTGGTTCATCTCCAGCACCGCATGGACGTGGAGCTTGCTCTCACCCGTCATAAGGTACATGTCGGTGACCGCCTCCTCGGCGGCCAGGGCGTCGGCCACCTGGTGCAGGCAGGAGGGGGATACCCGGATGTCGAAGAATACCGAAACATTCCGGCCGATCTTCTCCGGGTCCAGGACCACAGTGTACTGCTCGATGACGCCGCTCTTCTCCAGGGCGTCGATGCGGTTTTTCACGGCGGCCCGGCTCAGGCCCACCCGCTCGGCAATCTCAATGAGTGAGGCCCGGGCGTTCTCGATCAATATGCTCAGGATCTGCTGATCCACGCTGTCCAAACCCTTGCTTTTCACAGTGATTCCCCCAAATCAGGAGCCCTCTGGTGCCGTGGACGGCAGGGCACGCTCAATTCGTGGTCTATTGTAGAAGATTCTCACCAGAGGTGCAAGTGTTTTTTCAAAAAAATAAAACAAAGTGCAAGGCTGCAATATTTGTTTTGAACAGCAAAATCGAAAATTATATGTCAAAGTGAAAAATCCATGTTGCATTTTGCGAATGAGAGGAGTAAGATAGGCACGACAACCGGAGAGAGGGACTCTCCTGAAAACTGTGGAGTAGGAGGAAACGGAATTGAAGCGGCTCTTTGAGATCTTTGGTATCTTCTTCAAAATCGGGCTCTTCACCATCGGCGGCGGCTACGCCATGCTGCCGATCATCCAGAAAGAGGTGGTGGAGAGCAAAGGCTGGATGACGGACGAGGAGTTCCTGGACGCCATCTCCCTGACCAACAGTCTGCCCGGCCCTCTGGCCACCAACTCGGCCACCTTTGTGGGCTACCGCGTGGCGGGGGTGCCCGGTTCCTTTGCGGGGGTGCTGGGCGCGGCGACCCCCAGCGTCATCATCATCCTGCTCATCGCCATGGTCTTTACCAACATCATTGATTACCCGGTGGTGCAGAACGTCTTCAACGGCGTGCGTCCCGCCGTGGTGGCCCTCATCTTCTACGCGGTGGTCAAGCTGGCCCGCTCCGCCAAGGTGGGGGAGTACTTCAACTGGCTGGTGGCCCTGGCGGGCTTTGCCGCCATCGCCGTGTTCGGCCTGCACCCCATCGTGGTGGTGGTGTGCCCCGCGATCTATGGCATTTTCATCCGCAACAGTGTGGTGAAGGCAGTGGATGCCAGCCGCGGTAAGAAGGAGGAAGAGAAGAAATGATCGAGCTTTTGATCCAGGCCTGCATCTCCTTTCTGAAGATCGGAGCCTTTTCCTTCGGCGGCGGCTACGCCGTGGTGGCCTTTATCCAGCGGGAAGTGGTGGACGGCCACGGCTGGATCTCCCCGGAGGACTTTGTCAACATCGTGGCCATCGCCGAGATGACCCCCGGCCCCATCGCCGTCAACTCTTCCACCTTCGTGGGCTATAACCTCTTCGGTGTGCTGGGAGGCATCCTGTGCTCGGTGTCCACTCTGGCCATCCCCTTTATCCTGGCCCTCATCGTGGCCATCTATTTCTCCAAGTTCAAGGACAACATCTACCTGAAAAACGCCCTGTCCGGTATCCGGCCCGCCGTCATCGGCCTTATCGCCGCCTCCTGCCTCTCTGTGGGCAAGATCTCCTTTACCAGCTGGCACAGTGTGATCTTCTTCGCTGTGGCCCTTGTTATGGTGTGGAAGTGTAAGGTGAACCCCATCATCACCCTCATCACCTGCGGTGTGCTGGGCGCTGTTTTGTATGGCTGGCTCTTTCCCCTGATGGGGATCTGATCGGCGTTCAAGGAAGAACGACATATAGGCGGGAGCAGGGCAAAGGCGGCCCGCTTCCGCCTGTATGTCATTTTTTATTGCGTTTATTATTTCACACGATATAATGTGTGTGGAATAACGGCCCTGGACAGGCAAGACTCCGCCCGGGACCGGAGAAAGAGGAGGAATGAACAGTGAGTGAAACTACACAGCGCAAGATCGTCAAACCCTGGCAGGCCTTGCTGATGATCGTTGTCGGCATCGCCATCATCTTCCTGGGCCTTATGGTGTTCAAGGCCAAAAACCACGTGATCCTGCTGACCGATGGCGTCGTGATGTGCGTCATGGCCTGCTGCTTCGGCATCAAGTATGACGACCTGCAGGCCGACATCAAAGCCACCATCAACTCCATGCTGGTGGCCATCCTGATTCTCATCGCCGTGGGTGTCCTGGTGGGCACCTGGATGATCTCCGGCACCGTGCCCATCATGATCTACTACGGCATGAAGGTCCTGACCCCCGGCCTGTTCCTGCCCATCACCTGCATCGTCTGCACCCTCATGTCCACCATGGCGGGTACCTCCTGGGGCACTCTGGCCACCGTGGGCGTGGCCTTTATGGGTGTGGCCCAGGGCCTGGGCGTGCCCCTGCCCGTCACCGCCGGTGCCATCTGCGTGGGTGCCTTCTTCGGTGACAAGGTCTCCCCCCTGTCCGATTCCCCTGTCCTTGTGTCCAGCGTCACCGACGTGCCCCTGATGGACGGTATCAAGCACGCCCTGCTCTCCACCGGTCCGGCCTGGCTTGTCTCCCTGGTGTTTCTCACCGTCTACGGGACGCAGTTCCACAGCGGAACGGTGGGCGGCGAGGTCTATGACGCCATCATGAGCACCGTTACCACCAGCTTCCATCTCAATCCCCTGCTGCTGCTGCCCCCCATCGTGGTGGTGGTCCTCATCGTCATGAAGAAGCCCACTCTGCCTACGTTCACCGCCGGAATCGTGGTGGGCGCCGTCCTGGCGGTGGTCTTCCAGGGCACCCCCCTCATCCAGACCACCGACGGAGCTCAGAGCATTTTCATGGCCATGTATGAGGGCTACACCGGTGACACCGGCAACGACATCGTCAACAGCATGATCCAGCGCGGCGGCCTCACCAGTATGCTCAACACCATTGGTCTGCTGATCTCCGCCGGCGTTTTCGGTGCACCCCTGCGCACCGCCGGTGTGGTGGATATTCTGCTGGACTATGTCCGCAAGATTGCCCACAACGGCAAGGTCATGGCCACCGGCGTACTGATCCTCCACGGCGTTTTCTTCACCATCACGGGCGCCTACTACGTCTCTTATCCTGTGGTTGGCTCCATGGTGAAGGACATGTTCTTCGAGTATGGTCTGGACAAGAAGAACCTCATGCGTATCATGCTGGACACCGGCACGGGCCTTGCTCCCCTTGTGCCCTGGGCCACTACAGGCGCCTATGTGGCCAGCACCCTGGGGGTGGACAACATGTCCCTGGCCCCCTTTGCCCCCATGCTCTGGCTGTCCATCGTGATCTCTGTGGTCATGGGCCTGACCGGCATCGGCATGGTCAAGCTGAAGGACCAGAAGGCCGTTCATTAAGAGAGGGAGGAACTCGATATGGAAAAGATCATCCAGCGCTGGTATGACATGATCCGCATCAACTCGGTCAACGGCCACGAGGTAGATCTGGCCGACTATGTGGCCAAAGAGCTGCGAGCCATGGGGCTGGAGCCCCGATACAGCTACTTCCCCGAGGACCAGGAGGCCAAGGTCCGGCCCTCGGTCTGGACCGTTCTGGACAGCGGGAAGCCGGGCAAGACCGTGATGCTCATCGGCCATATCGATACGGTGGCCGTGGCCAACGGCTGGAACACCGATCCCTTCACCCCCACCGAGGACGGGGACAAGGTCCACGGCCTGGGCGCCATGGACATGAAGGGCGGCCTGGCTGCCATCCTGGACACCCTGGAGTACTATTCCCAGCACAAGGAGGCCTTCAATGGCCGCATTGAAGCCTGCTTTGTCTCCGATGAGGAGGGGCTCTCCAAGGGCACCTATCAGTTGGTAGAGGAGGGTATCGGCGCCGACTACGCCATCATGGCTGAGTGCCGCTACGATAATGTGGCCATCGGTTTCCGCGGCCGGTTCAGCTTTGAGGTGACGGTCCACGGTGTGGCCGCCCACGCCAGTTACTACCCCGCCGTGGGGGAGAACGCCCTCATCACCGGCGGAAAGCTGGCCGCCGCCATTGAGGCCCTGCCCACCCTCACCCACCCCAACCTGAAGCACGGCACCTGGTGCGTGCGCTACATGGAGGGCGGCAATGCCGGCACCCTGGTGGTGCCCGACAGCTGCTACCTCTTTGTGGACCGGTACGTGGTCCCCGGCGAGACCGAGGAGACCTGCATCGCCCAGATGGCGGAGGCCGCCCGGGACCTGGGTCTGGAGGGCAAGGTGGACATCCGCCTCAAGCCCCGGTCCTCCCCCTACATGCAGTCCTTCGCCCTGGAGCCCGACGACTTCCTGGTCACCACCCTTCAGGCCAAGTTCAAGGAGGTCACCGGCGGAGAGCTTCCCGTGGCCTATGATCCTTCGGTCTGCGATTCCAATATCCTGGCCGTCTCCCTGGGTATCCCTACCGTCACCTTCGGCCCCTCCGGCGGAGGCATGCACGCCGCCAACGAGTATGGCTACCCCTGGCAGGTGAAGAACTGCGCCGAGATCTACAAGCGCACCCTGGCCGAGCTGCTGAAATAAGGCAAAAGGAGACCGCCGGCGCCACCTTCTGAGTGGAGCCGGCGGTCTATGCGTTTGGTACAGGATTGCGGTCTGGGGCGGGATATGGTATAACAGCAGTAACAGCCGCCGGATGGCGGAGGAAGGAGCAGAACATATGTTATTTGTATGGTATCCCAAGTGCAGCACCTGTCAGAGGGCCAAAAAGTGGCTGGACGCCCAGGGCAAGGCCGCAGAGGTCCGGGACATCAAGGCGCAGCCCCCCACGGCGGAGGAACTGTCGGCCTGGCAGGAGAAGAGCGGCCTCCCCTTGAAGAAGTTCTTCAACACCAGCGGACAGTCCTACCGGGCCCTGGGCCTGAAGGACCGGCTGGACACCATGGACCGGGCCGAGCAGCTCGCCCTCCTGGCCGGGGACGGCATGCTGGTGAAGCGGCCCATCCTGGTGGACGGAGACAGGGTGCTGGTGGGCTTCAAGGAGGCCGACTGGGCCGCCGCTTTGGACTGAGCCATCAGGTCTCCAAATGGTTTTCCAGCCAGGTGAGGAGATCTGCAAAGACCTCCTCCCGGTTGGTCTCGTTGAGGAGCTCGTGGCGGGCGCCGGGGTAGAGCTTGACCGTCAGGTCCCGGCAGCCGGCCCGGCGGAAAAAGCCCTCCACCGTCCGGACGCCCTTGCCTCGTCCACCCACCGGATCGGCGTCTCCGGAAAAGATGCCCACCGGAGTATCAGGGTCCATTTTGGCCAGCCCTTTGGAGTCGGAGATCCGCTGGAGTCCCCCCATCATGTCCCGGAACATCCCCACCGTGGGGACAAAGCGACATAAGGGATCGGAGACATAGGCATCCACCACGGCGGTATCCCGGCTGATCCAGTCGGCGCCGGTGCGGGCGGGACGGAATTGGGCATTGTACGCCCCCAGGGACAGGGCGGTGACCAGGGGGCTGTGGTGGCGGTTTCCCCGCAGACGGCACAGAGCGCCGGAGACCGCCTTGCCGAAGGCCACCAGGGCGGGGGCCTCCTGACCGGTGCCCAGGAGCAGACAGCCGTCCACCGTACCCGGGTACTCGATGAGATAGGTCCGGGCCACAAAGGAGCCCATGGAGTGGCCCAGCAGAAAGTGGGGGACACCGGGGAAGCGGCTGTCCAGGTCGTCATGGAGAGTCTTTACGTCCCGTACCAGGTAGTCCCACCCGTCCTTATCACTGAAAAAGCCGTATTCGCTCTTATCCAGAGCGGTGCCGCCGTGGCCCAGGTGGTCGTGGCCCGCCACTGCAAAGCCGTGATTGGTGAGGAACCGGGCAAAGGCGTCGTACCGGCCTATATATTCCGAGATACCGTGGACCAGCTGTACCGCGGCCCGCGGCGTCTGGTCCTGAGGGAGCCACCGGAGACCGTGGATCTGGTGGACGCCGTCGCTGGAGGGAAAGTGAAATTCCTCCCGTAAGGCCATAGCGATCACGCTCCTTTTATGTTAAAATAGATCTGTCATGATCTGGCGGGACGGCGCCTGTCCGTCCTGCCGTTACCCAAAGTTTAGCCCAAGGGGCGCCCGCCGTCAATGTTGGATGCGCCGCCTGGGGGAAAGGATCTGATCACCCATGCATGTCGTTGAACGTTTTTTACGGTATGTCTCTTATGATACCCAGTCCAGCGAGGACTCCACCACCGTGCCCACCACGGAGAAGCAGAAGGTCTTAGGAGCCGCTCTGGCCCAGGAGCTCTCTGAGCTGGGGCTCCACGGGGCCAAGCTGGATGAGTACGGCTACGTCTACGGCTGGCTCCCCGCCACCGTGGGCTGCGAGGGGGTTCCCTGCCTGGGACTCATCGCTCACATGGACACCGCGCCTTCCGCCCCCGGCGCCGATATCCACCCCAAGGTGGTCCACTACGAGGGCGGGGACATCCCCCTCTCCGAGAGCGTGGTCATGCGGGCGTCCGAGTTTGCCAGCCTGTCCCGGTATGTGGGCCAGGACCTGATCGTCACCGACGGCACCACCCTGCTGGGCGCCGACGACAAGGCCGGTGTGGCCGAGATCCTCACCGCCGTGGAGTATCTGGCCGCCCATCCTGAGATCCCCCACGGCCGCATTGCCGTGGCCATCACCCCCGACGAGGAGGTGGGCAGCGGCGCCGACCACTTCGACGTGGAGGGCTTCGGTGCCGCCGCGGCTTACACCGTGGACGGCGGCGAGCTGGGTGAGCTGGAGTATGAGAACTTTAACGCCGCCTCCGCCAAGGTGACCGTCCGGGGCTTCAATATCCACCCCGGCTCTGCCAAGAACAAGATGCGCAACGCCTGCCTTATGGCCCTGGAGTTTGTCAACATGCTGCCCCCGGCAGAGACCCCCGCCCATACTGAGGGCTATGAGGGCTTCTATCACCTGGGCCATATGGAGGGCGATGAGACGGAGGCGCGTCTGGAATTCATCATCCGTGACCACGACCGGGCCCGTTTTGAGGAGCGGAAGGAGCGGATGAACCTCATTGCCGCCTACCTCAACGGGAAGTATGGCCCCACCACCGTCCAGGTGGAGTTGAAAGACTCCTACTACAATATGAAGACACAGATTGAGCCTCACATGTATCTCATCCACCGTGCCCGTGCGGCCTTTGCCAAGGTGGGCGTAGAGGCCCAGGAGGTGCCCATCCGGGGCGGTACTGACGGTGCCCGCCTGTCCTATATGGGCCTGCCCTGTCCCAACCTGTCCACCGGCGGTGCCAACTTCCACGGTGTCATGGAGTATATCCCTGTCCAGTCCATGGAAAAGATGGTCCAGGTCCTGGTGGAGCTGGTCACCGAACAGAAATAAAAGCGCTTTGACCGCCCCGCCGGGCAACCGGCAGGGCGGTTTTTGTGTGGGGCAGGCCCGATGTGGGACGGGAAAAGGGGAACGGCAAGTGATGAAAAATGTATTTTAACCGCCAGGGAGACCGCGATCAGCTGGAAAAAGTAGAATAATTGGTAGGACAACTTAAAGGCATTGGTCATATCAACGATTTTAAAAGAGGCCCTACCCTTTTTGGTGAAATGTGCTATAATAATGACTGCTGAGTCAATTGCGAGGCGGTTTATTTGTGCAGCGTACACCCGTAATCCCTGAAAAGATAGCGGATGGTCTACCCTTTTTTCGATTTGGTCCTATTTTTGCCTGATGACTGTAAATTGTTGGTTTTGTGCAATGCGCGGTGAGATTTGGTAAAAAGGATCTTCTTGGCATGCAAAATGCTGGGAAAACAGCCGGTGTGCGCCGAGGTGAACAACAATGTATGTATTTTTGACTGGACCGAGCGGGGTGGGCAAGTCCACCGCGCTGGACCGTACTCTGGCCCTTTTGGGGGTCAGGCTCGGAGGATTCCGCACGGGCTTTGCGCCGGACCGCACTCGGCTGTGTCTGTGGCCGGCTTGGGAGACGCCGGACTGGTCGGAGGAACATACGGTAGCACGGATGGTGCATGGGCGCCTGACCGGTGACCCGGCGGCTTTTGACCGGCTGGGTCCTCCCATTCTGGCGGAGAGCCGGTCCTGGGCAAGGCTTCTGGTGCTGGACGAGCTGGGCTGGCTGGAGCGGGATGCGGCGGCCTTTCGCCGGGCCGTGTGGGACAGCGTGGCGGGAGATCTCCCGGTACTGGGTGTGATCAAGCCGGAGCGGCAGCGGACCGGTACCTGGCTGGAGTCGCTGGTGCAGGCGCCTGACGGTACCGTGGTGACAGTGGATACGGCCAACCGGGACAACCTGCCGGTTTTGCTGGCGGAGCAATTTGGTGAAACTCTGGCCGGTATGGAGAAAAAACAGGAAAGAGCTGGGAACAAGCGATGAAGGAAGAAAGTTTGCAGCAGGGCAAAGCCTATGAGCGTGTAATCACATATATCAAGAGTGAGATCCTCAAGGGGGATCTCAAGCAGGGAGAAAAGCTGCCGCCGGAGCGGGAACTGGCGGAGAAGCTGGGGGTGGGCCGGAACTCGGTCCGGGAAGCCCTGCGGACCCTGAGCCTGATGGGCTTTATCTCCAGTACCCAGGGGGCGGGGAATTTTGTCTCCTGCGACATCGAAAAGAATCTGGCTGAATCCACCCAGATGATGATGCTCCTGGGGGCCACTGATTACCGGCAGGTCAGTGAGCTGCGGCAGGGCCTGGAGAGCCAGGCGGTGCTGCTGGCCTCGGAGCGGATCACCCCCGCCCAGCTCAGCGAGCTGGAGGATATCGTTTGGCAGCTCAGGGACGAGAACGACCTGGAGCGGAGCACCATGCTGGACAAGCGCCTCCACTACCTCATCGGTGAGGCGGCTGGCAATCCCCTCATCATGGTCATCCTCCGCGCCATGAGTGAGACCATCGACAGCTTCATCAGCCACATGCGGGAGAAGATGATGAAGGACGAGGTCTACCGCAAGAAGCTTCAGGACAGTCACCAGGGGATCGTTTTGGCCCTTCAGGACCGCAACGGCACCGAGGCTGTCCGCATGATGCGGGAGCATTTCCAGGTGGTGGACAGCGCTATGGTGGACCTGTTTTAAGGGACTGCCGAAGACAATGCAAACATGTAAAAGAGGTCCTGTGGCCAATGGCCACAGGACCTCTTGGTTTAATCGGGGACCATATGCCGCTCCTGAACCGTCCACTTCCAGGCACTTGCATTTTCTGCCGTCTGCGCTCTGGGGGAAAGCCCCAGCTCGTCGGTGAGAAAGTTTCCCAGCCAGGCGGAGAAAATGGCGGCGCCCTCCTGGTTGAGGTGGCCGGGGTCATAGTAGTGGAGGGTGGGGGTGATGCCGATGGACTGGCTCTCCTCCGTCCAGTCGAAGAAGGAGATGCCCAGCTCCGCCGCGTCAGCGGCGATGCGCTCCCGGGTGTCAGCGGGGAGCTGGCTGTAGGTGGGGTGAAAGACCAGAGCCAGGGGGATGCCGTGCTTCTCGCACAGGTCAGCGATCTTTGCGAGCCAGACGAGGTTCTCATCATAGACCTCCTCCGGCTGGGGGGCCCTGGTGAAGGGACCGTCGGCGATCTGCGCAAAGACACCGTTCACCGGGGTAAAGCCCTTCAGGGTGTCGGTCTCCGAGGGGAGAAGGGCGTCAGCGGCCTCGCTCACCGTCAGCTCCTTCCACCGGCTGTGGTAAAAGTAGAGAGGGAAGAGGAGGCCGGTGCGCAGCTCCGGCTCCGAGGCGGTAAAGATGGCCCCCAGCTGGTTGAGCCCGGCGGGCATGTAGCCCACGTTGACCTGGGTGTAGCTCTGATACTGCTGGAAGGCCAGGGCAGAGCCCTCCAGCACCGCCAGGGAAGGCTTTTGGGTCTTGAAAGCCTCACGGAGGTACCAGTAGGTCTGGGACAGGGTCTGTTCCGGCCCGGCCAGCACATACCCGGTAAGGCCGGTCTCGTCGTAGATCTCTACCGGGTCCACGTCGCAGTAGGCGTAGGAGCTGCCCAGGTAGAGGTAGTCCAGGCTGTCCCTGGGCTCGGCCAGATAGGGGCCCCAGACGGCGCCGTAGTCCACCCGGACAGGCCGGAAGGCCAGGGAGAGGAGGCCGATGAGAAGGGCGGCCAGGATCAGAAAGAGAAGGGCGAAGATGGGCTCCCGCCATTTGGAAGTTCGCAAAAGGGACCACTCCGTTTCGTGTGCCATGTCAGAATTTAAAGTAGATGAAGTCCTGGGGGTCATAGCCGGTGCCGTAGACACCAAAGATCAGCACCGACAACAGAAGAGCCAGGGCAAGGACCCAGCGGACAGGCCGGGACAGGGAGAAGAAAGTCTGACGAGGGCTTCCACGGAGGACGGAGAAGAGGTCCACCGCCAGCAGGAGAAGCACCGCCAAAGCCACCACTACCAGCTCGGGCAGGTCCAGGCCCCAGGCGGAGAAGGGGCGGGTGAGCCAGGGTCCGATAAGCATGGCCCCGAAGATGGACAGGGAGTGGGTGAAGGAGCCGCCTTTGAAGAAGACCCAGGCCACAGTGCTCAGAAGAAAGGTGATGACCACCTGGAGCACAATGGTGAAGGGGGCATCGTCGGCCAGACCCAGCCTGCGGCGGATGCGGTCCCGCGCCTTCTGGGTCATACCGCCAATGACCTGATAGATGCCGTTGAGGAGTCCCCACACCACAAAAGAGAGGGCGGCGCCATGCCACAGGCCGCTGACGGCGAAGACGATGAGGACGTTGAGGTACTTCCGCCGCCTGCCCTTCCGGCTGCCTCCCAGGGGGATGTAGAGGTAGTCCCGGAACCAGGAGGACAGGGAGATGTGCCAGCGCCGCCAGAACTCCCCGATGGAGCGGGAGAAGTAGGGAGTGCGGAAATTCTCCATGAGGTGGAAGCCCATGACCTCGGCACAGCCCAGGGCCATGTCGGAGTAGGCGGAGAAGTCGCAGTAGATCTGGATGGAGAAGGCGATGGCGGCGGCCGCCACCTGGAGCCGGCCGAAGCTGTCCGGGGCGGCATACACAGTGGAGACCATCAGGCCCAGCCGGTCGGCGATGACCAGCTTCTTGAAGGCGCCCCACAGGAAGCGCAGCAGCCCCCGCCGAAGATTTTCCCAGCAGAAGGGGGCAGGTTTGCGGAATTGGGGTAGCAGACTGCCGGCCCGGCCGATGGGGCCGGAGAGCAGGTAGGGGAAGCAGGAGAGGAAGAGGGCCAGATCCAGATAGGACTTCTCCGCCGGACGGTCCCGGCGATAGACGTCGATGAGGTAGCCCGCCGCCATGAAGAGGTAGAAGGAGAGGCCGGCGGGGAGAATCAGGTCCAGGGCGGGGGAGGAGAAGGCCAGCCCAGCGGCGGTAAGGAGCCTCTCCAGCAAGTTTAGAGAGAACGTCAGATATTTGAGGAGAAAGAGGGTCCCGAAGAGGAGTACCAGGAGGACGGCCAGAATGGCCTTCCGCTGCCTGCCGCTGTACCTGTCCAGGAGCCGGGCACCCAGATAGGTGACTACGGTGGCGGCCAGCAGGGAGAGGAGATGCTCCGGGCCGCCGCACAGGAGGAACCACCAGCTGGCGCACAGGAGCCAGAGCCGCCGACTGGCGGCGGGTAGCAAAAACCAGACCAGGGTGACCACAGGGAAGAAGAGGAAGAAGCCGGGGGAGAGGAAACTCATGGAGGGGGGGCACCTTCTTTCGGCGGGGGAATAGAGAGGGGCCGGGAGGACCGGCCAACCGCAGATGATTTCCTCTATTTTACCCGACAAACCTCCAAATGGCAAGGGTATGCTGCACCGGTGGCGGCAGCGCGGCATACCCTGAGTTAGAAACGGTATTGGGAGGTAAGACCATGACAACGGAACCAAAGGTCCGATATTACCTTGGAGCCAATTCCCCCAGCGGCTTTTATTCCCTCTATGACCAGCTCCTGGACCCAGGGGAGGCGGAGGAGCTGCTGATTCTGAAGGGGGGTGCCGGCTGTGGCAAATCCACCCTTATGGGGCAGGTGGCTGCCCGGGCAGAGGAGCAAGGGCTCCGGGTAGAGTACATACGCTGTTCCGGGGACCCGGACTCCCTGGACGCCATCATCCTGCCCGACCGCCACGCCGCCATCGTGGACGGCACGGCCCCCCATGTGGTGGAGCCCAAACTGCCCGGGGCGGTGGAGCGGTATGTGAATCTGGGCGCCTGCTATGACCACGAGGGCCTCAAGAAGGTCCGCGGGGAGCTGGAGCAGGCCATGAAGGGCTACAAGGGCTGCTACGCCCGGGCCTACCGTTGCCTGCGGGCGGCGGCCGAGATCACCGCCGACCGCACCGCCCTCATCCAGACCCCGGAGCTGGAGGAGAGGATTGCCAAACGGGCCAAGGGCATCCTGTCCCGGGAGTGCCGCCGGGGCGGAGAGGGGGAGGGAAAGGTGCGCCAACGCTTCCTCTCCGCCGTTACCCACCAGGGCTTCCTGGTGGAATTCGGCACCGTGGAGCGCCAGTGCCGGCGGGTCTATGAACTGGTGGACACTTACGGTCTCAGCCACCTGCTCCTCACCCACATCCTCTCCGGCGCCGTGGCGGCGGGCTGGGACGTGATCGCCTGCCCCTCGCCCCTGGCACCCGACCGGTTGGAGCACCTCATCCTGCCCCAGCTCTCCCTGGCCTTTGTCACCACCGGCGGCGGTACGGCCTACCCCAGGCACCCCTACCGCCGCCTGCGGATGGATGCCATGGTGGACCGGGAGCTGCTGCGGCGCAGCAAGGCCCGGCTCTCCTTCTCCCGGAAGGTGTCGGTGGCTCTGGTGGAGGAGGCGGTGTCCTCCCTGGCCCAGGCAAAGGCCATGCACGACGACCTGGAGGGCATCTACAATCCCTATGTGGACTTTGGCCGGGTCCGCGCCGCGGCGGAGTGGGCCGCCCGGGAAGTGCTGGGAAATGAGGCTGAGCACGGTGCGGAAGAGACGAGCACAGCGGATCGGCAGGAATAAAATAGCTGAGCATGCTCATACCCGGCGGCCCGTTTCTGGGCCGCCGGGCGCCGCTGTGTATGGGCATTGACATTTCCCTCCGGGCCCCCCATAATGGAAACAGAATGGGAAAAGCGGGAAGCAAAGATCGGCAGTGAGACGACAAGGAGGGAACGCCATGACGCCGATGCTCGCCCCCCTGGTGGGGGACGCGCCTACCGTCACGTTTATCGGACTGTGTAAGAACGCTGGCAAAACCACCGCCATGTGCCGACTCATCGAGGAGTTGTCGGGGGAGACCCTGGCTATGACCTCGGTGGGGCGGGATGGCGAGCGCACCGATGTGGTCACCGGCACCGAGAAGCCGGAGATCTGGGCCCGCTCCGGGACCCTGTTTGCCACCGCCCGGGGGATGCTCCCCCTGTGCGACACCACCCTGCGGGTGGAGGGGGTCACTGATGTGATGACCCCGCTGGGGGCGGTGGGGATCTTCCGCGCCCTCAGCGACGGCTATATCCAGCTGGCCGGACCCTCGGCAGTGAATCAGCTGGGACCGCTGTCCCAGACCTTCCGGGCCCTGGGCGCCCAGCGGGTCCTCATAGACGGGGCGGCGGGGCGCAAGTCCCTGGCCGGCGCCGAGGCGGGGGCCACTGCCGTTTTGTGTGTTGGCGCCTCCGTGGACGGCGGCATCCCCTTCATCGCCGCGGAGACCGCCCACATCTGCCAGCTCTTCGCCGCGCCGGAGGCGGAGGACCCTGTTCTCCACGCCGCTCTGGACGGGGAAGTGGGGCGCTATGCCCTCTTCAGCCCTACGGGGGAGCGGCTGCCGCTGGAGCTGGAGCCCAGCGGCCAGCCGGCGTGGCATGCCCTGCCCCGGGAGCACTGCGTGCTGTGGATCGGCGGCGGCATCACCGGGCCGCTGCTGCGCACCCTGGCCCGGCGGGGAGCCCCCCTCACCGTGGCCGCTCCCGACGCCACCCACTTCCTCTGCGACCGGGGCTCTGCCGAGACCTTTTACCGCTGCGGCGGTTCCCTGATGGTGGCCCGTCGTCTGCGCATTGCTGCCGTCACTGCCAACCCCTGGTCGGCCTACGGCAAGCATCTGGATGGCCCCGCCCTGCTGGCGGCCCTCCGGGAGGCAGTGGATGTGCCCGTGGTGGACGTGCGGCAGGAAGCATAAGGTCCTATCGAATGGTTTTGTGGCTCCGGACGATCGGAGCAGCATATCGACGAGGTGAAACGAATGAAACTCAACGCGCAGCTCAAAGAGGATACGGGCTACAGCTGGGTCATGGCCAGGATGGAGCCCGCCTCGCCCTTTGGCCATGCTCTGGTGCGCACCCCCCGGTGGTACGGTCCGGGGGAGGAGGCGCAGCTGGAGGAGGAGCTCTCCCGGGTGGAGGCCCTCCGCACCCTGCTGGACAGCGGGGAGGTGGCTCTGGACAGCATCACCCACATTCTCTCGGAGTTCCACGACATCCGCAATTCCCTCAAGCGGCCCACCAACGCCCCCATGGACGAGGTGGAGCTCTTCGAGGTCAAGCATTTTCTCATCCACCTGGAGCGGCTGGCCCAGGTCTACGCCTCCATCCCGGCCCTGGAGGGGCTGGAGATCCGCCCCATGACCGAGAGCCTGGACCTGCTGGACCCCAGTGGACGGCGGCTGCCCGCCTTTTCGGTGGAGAACGCCTTTGAGCCGGCCCTGGAGCGGGTCCGTGAGGAGAAGGCTCTGGTGGAGGGCCTCCTCCGGCAGACCGAGAAGAAGGGCCGGGACGACCTGATGGCCCGCCGGTCCGAGCTGGTCCGGAAGGAGGACCGGCTGGAGCTGGAGGCCCGGAAGCGGCTGACCATGGCCATCCTGAGGGAACGGGACACCTTCCTGGCGTCCATGGAGGCCATCGGCCGGTTGGACCTGCTGCTGGCCAAGGCCCGGCTGGCCCGGCGGTTTTACTGCTGCCGTCCGGAGATTGTGGACAAGCCGAAAGTGGTGGCTGTGGACATGGTCCACCCCGAGGTGGCCGATCACCTGCAGGAGCGGGGCGGCTCCTTTACCTCCGTGTCCATCACCCTGGAGCGGGGGGCTACCGTTATCACCGGCGCCAATATGGGCGGTAAGAGCGTATCCATGAAGAGCCTGACCCTCAACCTGCTGCTGACCCAGACCGGCTTCTTTGCCTTTGCCGGCAGTTTTTCCGCTCCGCTGTTCGACAGCGTTTCCCTCATCTGCACCGACCGGCAGTCGGTGGAGCAGGGCCTGAGCTCCTTTGGCGCCGAGGTGGCCGCCCTGGGAGAGGTACTGCGGGAGGAGAAGGGGAAGTTCTTCTACATCGCCCTGGACGAATTCGCTCGGGGCACCAACCCCCGGGAGGGCGCTGCCCTGGCCAGGGCTCTGGTGGAGTACCTGGGCCGGCTCAACTGCGTGGCCCTCATGACCACCCACTACGACGGGGTCTCCGACGCCGCCCGCCGGCACTACCGGGTGGCCGGCCTGGGCGCCCTGGATACGGCCGCTATCCGCAAGGATGAGGCGCCCCTGGACCGGCTCTCCCGGCTCATGGATTACCACCTCATCGAGGCTGAGCCCGGGGAGCCCTGTCCGCGGGATGCCCTCAGAGTTTGCAGGCTTTTGGACCTGGACCCGGAGCTCATGGAAATTTTTTCGAAAAATAGTTGACAAAAGAGCTGAGCGTGGTATAATAGGTTTTGTTAAAAGTACCTAAAACAACTGAATAATATGGTGGATAGAGGAGCGGTGCGCCAGGTACCGCCGTGATGCAAAGGGTTGGCAGGCCCGATGCGCGGCGTGAATGGGACCACCGCCGAAGGAACGGGGACGCTGCATGGAACCGTTCCTGCGCCGTGCGCTCAGTGCGTACGGAGTGTCATGACTACATGGTGCGCTATTCGTGTCAGGGGTAACTCTGGCATGAATAGCGTGCCTTTTTTCGTTGTGAAGCGCTGTTCGAGTGCTGCCTTTGGGGCAGCGCCCGCAGCGCTTTGTTTTTTGCTCGGTGAACAAATTCTAAAAATTTGACAGGAGGACATTACCATGGAAGAGATCAAATCCCTGCTTCGACTCCGCATGAGCGCGAAGGATGCCCACTACGGCGGAAACCTGGTGGACGGCGCCCACATGGTCCATCTGTTCGGCGATGTGGCCACGGAGCTGCTCATCATCTGCGACGGCGATGAGGGCCTGTTCTGCGCCTACGACAACGTGGAGTTCCTGGCCCCCGTGTATGCCGGCGACTACATCGAGGCCGAGGGCAAGATCACCAAGATCGGCAACACCTCCCGCAAGATGGAGTTCGAGGCCCGGAAGGTCATCGTTTCCCGCCCCGACATCAACGACTCTGCCGCCGACGTGCTGCCTGAGCCCGTGGTGGTGTGCCGTGCCTCCGGCACCTGTGTGGTGCCCAAGGACAAGCAGCGTAAGACCCGGTAAGACATTTTCCGGACGACGGGTCCGAAACAGAAGGGCGGCTCCCCCGGGGGGCCGAAAGCTAAGTGACAGAAAGGAGCGGTCCCATGGAGAAGCTGATCATCACTGCCGCCATCTGCGGCGCGGAGGTCACAAAAGCCCATAACCCCGCAGTCCCCTATACCGTGGAGGAGATGGTCCGGGAGGCCAAGAGTGCCTTTGAGGCCGGTGCCGCAGTCATCCACGTTCACGTCCGTGAGGATGACGGCACCCCCACCCAGGACCGGGAGCGGTTCCGGGTGGTGCTGGACGCCATCAAGGAGGCCTGCCCCGGCGTCATCCTCATCCCCTCCACCGGCGGCGCCACCGGCATGACCCCGGAGGAGCGCCTCCAGCCCACTGAGCTGTGCCCTGAGATGGCCACGCTGGACTGCGGCACCTGCAACTTCGGCGACGACATCTTCGTCAATGATATGCCCACCATGCGGGCCTTTGGCAAGCGGATGCTGGAAAACCATATCAAGCCTGAGTACGAGTGCTTTGAGATCGGCCATCTGGATACCGTTGTCAGTATGGCGGAGAAGGGCCTGGTGCCCGGTGCTCCCATGCAGTTCAACTTCGTGTTGGGTGTCAGCGGCTGCACCCCCGCCACCGTGGGCAACCTGGACTACCTGGTCAAGCAGATCCCCGCCGGGTCCACCTGGACGGTCACTGGCGTGGGCCGTGGCGCCTGGCCCATGGCCGCCGCCGGCATCATCATGGGCGGCAATGTCCGGGTAGGCTTTGAGGACAACATCTATCTGGAAAAGGGCCACAAGGCCGCCTCCAACGGCGAGCTGGTGGCCAAGGTGGTCCGCCTGGCCAAGGAGCTGGGACGTGAGATCGCCACTCCAGACGAGGCCCGCAAGATCCTGGGCCTGATCTGAGCTAGCCCCTGCCGGGTGAGTCCCGGAGTACATTGATTTGTAGTCCCAGCCGGTGAGGACGCGAAGGGGGACCCGTGTTCCCGCGCCGGCATCCATATTCCAAACCAAACCCAATATACATTTCCCATTCCCAATTTCCAAACCAATACCCAAACCGATCCCAAATTCCCAATTTCCAAACCCCATTCCCAATTCCATTTCCCAAACAAAAAACCAAACCACAAAACCATTCCCATTCCCAAATTCCCAAACCCAAACAAAAGATCCCACAGCAGCCCGCGCCGTCCGGATAGACGGAGGGGTCCCCAAAGCAGAATGTATGGAGGTCAAAACATGCAGAAAAAAGGCAACAAGTACGGTGTCCATCGCGTGATCGAGCCCAAGGGCCTTCTGACCCAGGCTGCCAAGAAGATCGACAACACCATGGAGTGCTGGTCCAACGAGATCCTGTGCGACGTGTCCGCCCTGAACATCGACTCCGCTTCCTTTACTCAGATCTATGAGGCCTGCGGCAAGGACCTGGATAAGACTGAGCAGATGATCCTGGATATCGTGGCTGAGCGCGGCAAAATGCAGAACCCTGTCACTGGTTCCGGCGGCATGTTCATCGGCACCGTCCGCGAGATCGGCGAGGATCTGGTGGGCAAGATCGACCTGAAGGTGGGCGATAAGATCGCCTCCCTGGTCTCCCTGTCCCTGACCCCCCTGAAGATCAACAAAATCAAGGCCATCCACCCCGAGATCGACCGTGTGGACGTAGATGCCCAGGCCATCCTCTTTGAGTCCGGCCTCTACGCCAAACTGCCCGAGGACATGAGCGAGGAGCTGGCTCTGGCTGCCCTGGACGTGGCCGGCGCTCCCGCCCAGACCGCCAAGCTGGTAAAGCCCGGCGACTCCGTTCTCGTGCTGGGCGGCGCCGGCAAGGGCGGTATGATGTGCTGCTACGAGGCCATGAAGCGGGTCGGCCCCACCGGCAACGTGGTGGCCCTGGTCATCTGCCAGGAGGACGCCGACCTTCTGAAGAGCATGAACCTCTGCCACCACGCCATCGTGGGCTCCGCCACTAACCCCGTGGAGGTGCTGGAGAAGTCCCTGGCCGTCAATGACGGCAAGGAGTACGATGTGTCTATTCTCATCGTCAACGTCCCCGCCTGCGAGATGAGCGCCATCCTCCCCGTCCGGGACAACGGCACCGTCTACTGCTTCTCCATGGCCACCGATTTCGCCAAGGCTGCCCTGGGCGCCGAGGGATGCGGCAAGGACGTCACCATGATCATCGGCAATGGCTACACCAAGGACCACGCCGCCATCACCCTGGCCGAGCTTAGGGAGAACCCCCAGCTCAAGGCTTACTTCGAGAAGAAGTATCTGTAAAGCGGCCGACAGGCCTATGGAGCTCGGCCGCCGGCATCTGCCGGCCGCGCCTTCCGGCGCGTCCAAGGGTTTTGCGCAGCAAAACCTTGCCGCAGGGGCAATTCACTTGCCCCGAGGATGTCAGATCTCCGGGGTCCCCGCAATGAAATTGCGCGGGGCGCGCAGGGAGAACCCCCAGCTCAAGGCCTACTTCGAGAAGAAGTACCTGTAAGCGGAACCGGAAGGGGCGGTGCCCTGCCGGGGTTAAGAAAATCGAATGCTTCTGTTCCGGTCCCGGCTCAGAGCGGGACGGGGCCGGATCTTCAGGACGCCCACACCGGGCGCAGGCCGGGCCTGCGGGCCCAATACGACGAAAGGCGGTAACCAACTATGATCTATCAGAACGAATCTCGCCGTAAACAGCTTTTCCCCGATGTCTCCGACGCCGACTGGAACGACTGGCACTGGCAGGTGGCCAACCGGGCCGAGACCCTGGAGGATCTGAAGAAATACATCGCCCTGACCCCCGAGGAGGAGGAGGGCGTCAAGGCCTGCCTGGGCACCCTGCGTATGGCCATTACCCCCTATTACCTCTCCCTCATTGACCCCGATGATCCCTATGATCCCATCCGTAAGCAGGCCATCCCCACCGCCAAGGAGCTCCATCAGTCCTGCGCCGACCTGCTGGACCCCCTCCATGAGGACTCCGACTCCCCGGTGCCCGGCCTGACCCACCGCTATCCCGACCGTGTGCTGCTGCTGACCACCGACCAGTGCTCCATGTACTGCCGTCACTGCACCCGCCGCCGCTTCGCCGGCCAGCACGACACCAGCGTGCCCGTGGAGCAGATCGACAAGTGCATCGAGTACATCCGCAATACCCCCACCGTCCGCGACGTTCTCCTGTCCGGCGGCGACGTGCTGATGATCTCCGACGAGATGCTGGAGTACATCATCTCCCGCCTGCGTGAGATCCCCCACGTGGAGATCGTCCGTCTGGGCTCCCGCACTCCCGTGGTGTGCCCCCAGCGCATCACCCCCGAGCTGTGCAACATGCTCAAGAAGTATCACCCCATCTGGCTCAACACCCACTTCAACCACCCCAAGGAGATCACCAAGGAGGCCGCCGAGGCCTGCGCCCGTCTGGCCGACGCCGGTGTGCCTCTGGGCAACCAGTCTGTGCTGCTGGCCGGCGTGAACGACTGTGTCCACACCATGAAGAAGCTGGTCCAGATGCTGGTCCAGATCC
Organism: uncultured Intestinimonas sp.; assembly: GCF_944387245.1. Lineage (GTDB taxonomy): Bacteria > Bacillota > Clostridia > Oscillospirales > Oscillospiraceae > Intestinimonas. The sequence continues at coordinate 24,865 of NZ_CALXEE010000019.1, forward strand.
GGGTGCGCCCCTACTACATCTACCAGTGCGACCTGTCCATGGGCCTGGAGCACTTCCGTACCCCCGTCTCCAAGGGCATTGAGATCATCGAGGCCCTCCGCGGCCACACCTCCGGCTACTGCGTGCCCACCTTCGTGGTGGATGCCCCCGGCGGCGGTGGCAAGACCCCCGTTATGCCCCAGTATGTCATCTCCCAGACGCCTCATAAGGTCATCCTCCGCAACTATGAGGGCGTCATCACCACCTACACCGAGCCCGAGCACTACGAGGAGACCTGCCAGTGCGAGTACTGCAAGGCCGAGCGCGAGGGCAAGCGGAAGGTGGAGCTCATGGGTGTGGCCGGTCTGGAGCGCGGCCAGGCGCTGTCCATGGAGCCCGCCAACCTGGAGCGCCACAAGAGAGAGATGCACTGATCCTTTGTCCCCCTAACGGGACGAGAGACCGGACGCGGACCTCAGACGGTGAGACCGCCGGTCCATACCCGGGCCCGACGACGGGCCCGGGGCGTCCCCTCTCTCGTCTCGTTCCCTTTTCCCAAATACATGGAATGGAAGTGATATGTGTTGGAATCCAAGCTCAATCTGAACTTTGACCTTGTGGAGCAGGCCCGTAACCATGCTTCCAAGGTGGCCGACGATACCCAGCGTTTCATCGACCGGCACACCACTGTGGCCGTGGAGCGCACCGTGTGCCGTCTGTTGGGCATCGACGGCGTCAACAGCTTCGACGTGCCCCTGCCCAACGTGGTGGTGGAGCACCTGACCGCCAAGGGTGCCCTGGCCCAGGGCGCCGCCTTCTGGATCGGCAACGCCATGGTGGAGACCGGCAAGGACCCCCAGGCCATCGCCCAGGCCGTCGCCGACGGCTCTCTGGACCTGACCGCCCTGCCCGTCCACTCCGACGCCGACATCGACAAGGCCCTTGACCCCGTGGTCCAGGATGCCCTGAAGAAGATCGCCGCCCGCCGCAACCGCCGCGAGGAGTTGCTGGCCAAGTATGGCGACAAGCAGGGCCCCTGGCTCTACCTCATCGTGGCTACCGGCAACATCTATGAGGACATCGTTCAGGCCACCGCCGCCGCCCGCCAGGGCGCCGACGTCATCGCCGTCATCCGTACCACCGGCCAGTCCCTGCTGGACTACGTGCCTTACGGCGCCACCACCGAGGGCTTCGGCGGCACCTACGCCACCCAGGAGAATTTCCGCCTCATGCGCGAGGCCCTGGACAAGGTGGGCGAGGAGCTGGGCCACTACATCCGCCTGTGCAACTACTGCTCCGGCCTGTGCATGCCCGAAATCGCCGCTATGGGCGCCTTCGAAGGCCTGGACGTGATGCTCAATGACGCCCTCTACGGCATCCTCTTCCGTGACATCAACATGCAGCGCACCCTGGTGGACCAGTCCTTCTCCCGCGCCATCAACGCCTACGCCGGCGTGGTCATCAACACCGGTGAGGATAACTACCTCACCACCGCCGACGCCGTGGAGGAGGCCCACACCGTGCTGGCCTCCCAGTTCCTCAACGAGCAGTTCGCCCTCCGTGCTGGCCTCCCCGAGGAGCAGATGGGTCTGGGACATGCTTTTGAGATCGACCCGGACGTGGAGAACGGCTTCCTCTACGAGCTGGCTCAGGCCGAGATGGCCCGGGAGATTTTCCCCAACGCCCCCCTGAAGTACATGCCTCCCACCAAGTTCATGACCGGCAACATCTTCCGCGGCCACGTGCAGGACGCCCTCTTCAACATCGTCACCATCCTCACCGGCCAGAAGATCCACCTGCTGGGCATGATGACCGAGGCCATCCACACCCCCTTCCTTTCCGACCGCTTCCTGGCCATCCAGAACGCCCAGTACATCTTCCGCACCATGCAGGACCTGGGCTCCGAGCTGGTCTTCAAGGAGGGCGGCATCATGCAGCACCGGGCCAACGACGTCCTCACCAAGGCCAACGACCTGCTGGCCGAGATCGAGCGTGTGGGCATCTTTGAGACGCTGGAGAAGGGCATTTTCGCCGACATCAAGCGTCCCCGTGACGGCGGCAAGGGCCTGGACGGCGTGTTCCAGAAGGCCCCCGGCTACCGCAATCCCTTCATGGAGCCCATGATGAAAGGAGGCGCTCGCTAATGAGTTCCGGACTGTATCAAATCAGAGATAAAGACCTGGACACCACCCTGGACCTCACCAAGCTGCGCCCCTACGGCGACACCATGAACGACGCCAAGGTCCAGATGTCCTTCACCCTGCCTGTGAAGGACGACGACAAGGGCGCCGCCGCCGCCGTGCAGCTGGCCCAGAAGATGGGTATTGCCGATCCCAACGTGGCCCTGCGCCAGAAGCTGGACGAGAACTTCACCTTCTATGTGGTCTACGGCGCCACCACCCACAGCGTCAACTACAATGAGATCGAGGTCCTCACCGTGGCCGACGAGGCCATGAGTATGGAGGAGACCAACGAGTACATCAAGGAGCACATCGGCCGTAAGCTGGTGGTGGTGGGTGCCTCCACCGGAACCGACGCCCACACCGTGGGCATCGACGCCATCATGAACCGGAAGGGCTTCGCCGGCCACTACGGCCTGGAGCGCTACGAGATGGTGGAGGCCTACAACCTGGGCTCCCAGGTGCCCAACGACGAGTTCCTCCACAAGGCCGAGGAGCTCAATGCCGACATCCTCCTCATCTCTCAGACCGTCACCCAGAAGGACGTCCACATCAAGAACCTCACCGAGTTCATCGAGCTGGCCGAGGCCGAGGGCGTCCGCGACCGGATGGTCCTCTGCTGCGGCGGCGCCCGCATCACCCACGCTCTGGCCAAGGAGCTGGGCTTCGATGCCGGTTTCGGCGCCGGTACCTACGCCGACGACGTCATCACCTTCGCTGCCAAGGAGATCGCCCGCCGTATGGGCCGGGAGTGATCCACGCGCACCTTAATTATATAAGGTAGAAAACAGGCTCCCCGGCCGGCATATGCCGGCCGGGGAGCCTTCGTATGAATGCCGCAGGAAACGGGGCAAGATTTTCGTATTCAGGTGCTTTACAAGAAAAGCGATTTGCGGTATGCTGGTAGTGTCAATTAAAAGTGAAAGGGACGAAGGTTTCATGAGAGGAGTAGAGACCCGGATCCAGGAGATCCGGCATCGGATCTTCCGGGAGGTGGCCCGGATGGCCTACCATACGGAGTGGCCGGTAGACAAGCGGATCGAGGCCCTGCCCTACAAGATCATCCCCGGCGAGGTGGGCAACTTCCGCAACGACGTATTTCTGGAGCGTGCCATCGTGGGTGAGCGCCTGCGGCTGGCCATGGGACTGCCCTGCCGGAGCGCGGCGGAGCATGCCCCCCTTTCCGACAACATCGAGGCGGCGGACCGGCCGGAGACCTACTACACTCCGCCCCTTATCAACGTCATCAAGTTTGCCTGCAACGGCTGCACTGAAAAGCGGGTGCTGGTGACCGAGGGCTGCCAGGGCTGCCTGGCCCACCCCTGCGTGGAGGTCTGTCCCAAGGACGCCATCAAGCTGGACCGCTACAACGGCCGGTCGGTCATCGACCAGGAGAAGTGCATCAAGTGCGGCCGCTGCGCCGACGTGTGCGCCTACCACGCCATCATCACTCAGACACGCCCCTGTGCCACCGCCTGCGGCATGGATGCCATCCACACCGACGCCAACGGCAAGGCCGACATCGACTATGACAAGTGTGTCTCCTGCGGCATGTGCCTGGTGAACTGCCCCTTCGGCGCCATCGCCGATAAGTCCCAGATCTTCCAGGTTATCCGGGCCATCCAGTCCGGCGAGCGGGTCTACGCCGCTGTGGCCCCCGCCTTCGTGGGCCAGTTCGGTCCCAAGGTCACCCCGGGCAAGCTCCGTGCCGCTATGAAGCAGCTGGGCTTTGCCGACGTCTTTGAGGTGGCCATCGGCGCTGACCTGTGCGCCACCCAGGAGGCCGAGGACTTCATCGCCGAGGTGCCGGAAAAGCTGCCCTTTATGGGTACTTCCTGCTGCCCTGCCTGGTCGGTGATGGCCAAGAAGCTCTTCCCCGACCACGCCAACTGCATCTCCATGGCCCTCACCCCCATGACCCTCACCGCCCGGCTTATCAAGCACGAGTATCCCAATGCCAAGGTGGTCTTCATCGGGCCCTGCGCCGCCAAGAAGCTGGAGGCCATGCGCAAGAGCATCCGCAGCGAGGTGGACTTTGTCCTCACCTTTGAGGAGATGGACGGCATCTTTGACGCCAAGCACGTGGACCTGGAGAACATCGAAGAGGACCCCAACGGCGTCAACGACGCCTCCACCGACGGCCGGAACTTCGCCGTCTCCGGCGGTGTGGCCAAGGCCGTGGTGAACGTCATCAAGGACCGTTACCCCGATAAAGAGGTCAAGGTCACCGGTGCCGAGGGCCTGCGGGAGTGCCGCAAGATGCTCCAGGATGCCGTGGCCGGAAAATATCCCGGCTATCTGCTGGAGGGCATGGCCTGTCCCGGCGGCTGTGTGGCCGGCGCCGGCACCATGCAGGCCATCAAGAAGTCCCAGACCATGGTGGGTATCTACGCCAAGCAGGCTGGACATAAGATCGCCAGCCAGACCGAGCACATCAAGGAATTGGACAAGCTGGTGGACTGAGTTCCACACATAAAAGACGGCGGACGCCGACCTGTAAAAGGTGCGTGTCCGCCGTCTTTGTGGTATGATGGGAAGGAGAGGGGGAGGATCTATGGCGATCAGAGAGGACCGGCGGCCCACGCTGGCGTCCTGGCCCAAACGCATCTATGACTGGGAGGAATTACCGGAGCGATTCCGACCGGCCCTGGAGGTGTGGCGGACCCGAGGACTGCCGCCGGGGAATGTGACCTATATCCCAAGAGTTCACCAGTACAAAAAGGGCATGGAGTATGTGACGGCCTGGCTGGGGGAGGAGGTCCTCCTGCTGGCCGGCGGCGAGCAGGGGGTGGAGAGCACTCTTGTCCGGCCCGGGGATGTGGCCCGGATGACCTATACCATCCAGCTCCTCAAATGCTCCGTGGAGGTGTTGCTGGACCGGGGTGGGGAGAGCGTAACGGCGGGCTTTTCCTATAACCGGACCAAGGAGGACCAGCTGTTCCCTGTTTTGAACCTGCTGCTGGGCAGCGCGCCCGACCACCGGCCCCGGACGAGCCACCCTGCCGCCCCGGCCCTGGAGCAGCTTCGGGCGGACAGCTACGCCATGTATAACAACTCCAAGCTCTGCTACCGCTTTGGAGAAAATATCCGGGATAGCCTTTGGGTGCCTGGCCGGAACTACGGCCTACAGACCTTCCGCAAGCAGAAGCCGGAGTATTTTGTGGGGAAAATGGACAGGGGCGTGGTGGCCATCCACACTGATTTCTACGCCCGCCGGACGGTCTATCTCACCTGGGACCGGCTGAAAGCGGCCTCGGTGAAGGAGGCAGACTTCCGGGGGCCAGGACCCCGGCGGCGTCCCGCCATGGTGCTGGAGACCAACCTGGGCACGCCTGTGGCGGTGCCCCTTCTCCCCGGTCAGATGGAGACGGCAAAGACCTTTTCTGCCCGGCTCCTGTGACAAAAAACAGAGGGATCGACATGATCCCTCTGTTTTAACATCAGAAATTACAGTACAAAATCTTCATCCCGCAGCCGGGAGAAGTCCGGGGCGTTGGGCCGGGGCGGCACCCGCTTCAGGGGGTCGTACCGGAAGGCGCGGCAGTGGGAGGCGGCGGGCATGACGCCCTTTTTCAGGCACATGACGGTCTCCTCATCCAAGGGGGCGCAGCGGGTACAGTAGGCGCACCTGGGTTCGATCTTCTTTTCAAACAGCATCACAAAAGGCTCCCCTCTGATCCAATGGGCCGGGCCCGAAAGGAGACCTAGCCAGAGGCCATTATACTACACCTTTGCGCCTTTTTCTACTGGTTTTTCCCACGGCCGCCGCAGCGGCCAGGAAAAAGAGGAGCCACATGATCCAGGCGGCGGCCAGGGAGATGGTGAGGGCGCTGGAGAAATCCACCCCGGCAATGCCCTCCACCTGCTCGGCCAGGTAGGCCGCCACCGGCTCCTCCAGGGGGAAAAACCGCAGCAGCAGCCCGATGAAGAGGGCAGAGAGGCCGCCGTGGAGGAGCTTGCCGCCGATGTAGGTCTTGACGGAGAGGCCGCTGCCACCGATGAAGGAGAGGACCTGGCAGTGGACGGAGAGGCCCGCCCAGCCCAGTAGGAAGGCGGCCATAGACAGCTTTCCCGATGTGGACCCGTCGCCGGTGAGGGTCCACACCCCGCTGGTGAGCTCGATGAAGCCGGTGAGGAGCCGCTCCGCCCACCGGGTGGAAAAGCCCAGGGGGGCGAACAGGGCGCCCAGTATCCCGGCCAGGCCGGGCAGCAGCCCGGAGAGGAACAGCAGCTTGATGACCACCGTGAAAAAGACCACAAAGGCGCAGATGTTCAGGGTGGAGAGAAAGGAATTTTTGATGGCGCCGGTGAAGGCCACGGTGATCCGCTCCGCCTCAAAGGTGGGAGAGGGCCGCCGCTCCCGGCGTTTTCCCTCCCGCTTGTAGAAGCGGAAGAGGAGCCCCACACACACCGAGGCGGCGGCGTGGGCCAGGTAGAGGAGGAGACCCACCCTGCTGCTGGCAAAGACGCCGGCTCCCACCACCCCCAGAATGAAGGCAGGCCCGGAGTTGTTGCAGAAGGCCAGGAGGCGCTCGGCCTCGGTCTTGGTGCACATGCCCTTCTGGTAGAGGGAGAGGGCGGTGCGGGCACCCACAGGGTAGCCCCCCACGAAGCCCAGGGCGAAGGCGGAGGCGCAGGCGCCCGGCACGTTGAAGAGGGGGCGCATGAGCCCCTCCAGAGCCCGGCCGATGTAGCCCGCCAGCCCCAGATCTACCACCAGGGCGGAGAGGACGAAGAAGGGGAAGAGGGAGGGTAAAATTACGTTATAGCACAGCCTCAATCCCTCCCGGGACGCCTCCATGGCCTCCTGGGGCCAAAACATAAGGGCCAGGGTGGCGCACAGCAGCCCCAGCCCCAGACACAGATCCCGCACCCCCTGCCGGGAGAGCAGTTTGGACATGGGACATCACCTCCGCAGAGAAGAGCCTATGCGGAACCGGGGCTGTCCCATGCGAGAAAAAGGAGGACAAAGACCCATGGCGGAGGAACTGCGCCGGGTGGACACCCCTCTGGGGCCCATCGAATACTTCCTGGCGGTGAAGAGCGTCAAAAACATCAATCTCCGCATCCGGGCCGACGGCACGGCGGCGGTGTCGGTGCCCCGGCGGGTGTCCAAAGCCAGGGCCGACGATTTTGTCCGAAGCCGGGCGGCCTGGGTGCTGGGGCACCAGCGCCGGCGCTCGGAGCTGGGAGTGCCCCTGGTCCCGCCGGAGAAGGGGGAGGCCCTGCCGGTGCTGACCGCGGCCCTGGAGCGGGTGTATCCCCTGACAGCCTCTTTGGGGGTGAAAAAGCCGGTGCTGAAGGTCCGGTTCATGACCAGCCGGTGGGGGAGCTGCCACTGGACCAAGGGAATCGTCACCCTCAATACCGCCCTGGCGGCGGTGGAGGAGGGGCTCCAGGACTATGTGGCCCTCCACGAGCTGGTCCACTTCCTCCACCCCAACCACGGCCCGGGGTTCTATACCGTCATGGATGCCCTCATGCCCGACTGGCAGACCCGGCGGAGAGCCCTGCGGCGCTATACTCTGGAAAGACAGTCGTAATGGAAAAGGAACCGCCCACTTTGCCTAGAATGGGAAGGGCGTCCGCTTCTCAGCCGGTCGAAAAAGTAGAAATGCTTCAAAATTTGTGCGAGAGCCTCGCAGAGTTCCGTCATCCGTGGATGACGGAATGAAATGGAAT
>NZ_CALXEE010000020.1 GCF_944387245.1 uncultured Intestinimonas sp.
CTTGTGTATAATAATCTCTGCACCTATATCGTCCACGCCGGTATGATGGAATTGGTAGACGTGACGGACTCAAAATCCGTTGGTGGCGACATCGTGTCGGTTCGAGTCCGACTACCGGCACCACGTCGGAGCAAGCTTTATATCGCTTGCTCCGACTTTTTTCAAAAGTCAGAGCGCGCTCATGCCGCTGCTTCTCCTTTCCAAATCACAACCGCTTGCGCTGGGTTGTGATTTGGTTTTGGGTGCAGACCTGAACTCTGATACATCTATATTGTTGGGATGTTCCACGTCGGAGCAAAGTCCGCTTTGCTCCGACGTCTTTTTATGCCTATGCAAAAAAGACGTCACCCATCGGCCGGCTGGCGCATAGCTTGTGGTGGCGGGGCAGACGCCCTGCCCGTCACCGATCGTTCAGGAGGTAATCGCAGTTATGGCCGACATTCAGCAGGACCTTTATGGCCTGACGTACAGCACCAACTTCCAGATCCAGGGCACCCAGGAGGAGGCTGTCAACCTGACCCTTCCTCCCGCCCCAACTGTTCTGGCCACCGTGACCGGCACCGTCACCGACGGCACCGATCCCATCCCCGACGCCACCGTCAAGCTCTTTGACAGCGCCGGACTCCCCTATCAGCACACTATGACCAATGCCCTGGGCGAGTACACTCTGAATGGTGTCCCCGCCGGGACTTACAGCATCGCCGCCGTTGCCGACGGCTATTTGATGAGTTCTTCCGTGGGCGTCACCCTCTCCAGCGGGGATACCACCGCCATCCCGCTCTTCTGCACCGCCGATACCACTCTGGCTCTGGGCGCCATAGCCGGTATTCTGACCGTCGCCGGTACAACGGGTACCCCTTTGGGTGGAGCCAAGGTCTCCCTCCGCAACACCTTGGGTGAGACCATCGCCACCACTTACACCGCCGCCGACGGAGAGTTTCTGTTCTATGATGTGGCCGACGGCATTTACAGCATTGTGGCTTCTGCTGACGGCTATGTGACCACCGCCCCCATGACCACCACCATCACCGGCGGTTCCACCGCTAACCTGGTCATGACCATCCTGGTGGATGCCAGGACCTACAACGGCACCGTCAGCGGCATCGTCACAGACCAGAATGGCAACGCTGTGGCAGATTGCTTTGTGGGGCTCTATCAGGTGATCACCGAGGGCACCACGACCCGTGAGATTCTGCTGGCCTCCACCAAGACCAACAGCACGGGAAACTACCTCTTTGGCGGCGTCACCGGCGGTCAGTATCTGGTCAAGGCCAAAGTCAGTCAGTAACCCGTCCCTCCGGTCTGGCCCAGGGCTCCATTTTCTGTCTCCGCACCGATGAGGAGGCCGCACAGGACCTGCGGCTTTGCTCCGTCCCCGGACGCTGCGCCCTCCGTGTCTGTCTCTGTTCCCCCTGCCCCTGGGACAGTGTGACCTTGCAGCGCTGGTGCCGCCCCTCCTTCTCAGCCAAACCTCTGCTATGCACCGACACCGCTCTCTTCAGCGGCCTCTTTCCCGGAGTCTATATCCTGACCCTCTGTCGAGGCGCCAGCGGCATCCGACTGCTCCTGCGCCTGCCCCCCGGCGCCGCACTGACTCTGTGTCACGATCCAGCCACCTTGCACTGCGGATGGCAGCGAGACCCCTTTCCCTTTTTCTGAACACCGGGACCTGTCTCTGACCTTATCCAGTCAGAGACAGGTCCTATCTATTTACATTGCTGATAATCTTCCTATCATGCCGCTGCTATTTTTGTATTCTATTTACAGTTGCCTATCGCTAACCATTTGTGGTATCCTTTTCATGCGACGCGCATTGATGTGACATGTAAGACCAGTCGTCTTGCCTGTCACGTTCTTTTTGTCATCTGGTTAGTTAAAGCTAACCAAGTCGTAGAAGGAGGTACTATGATTCGTCTGTCCCGTTCCACCCTGATCCTGTCTCTGGCCCTGCTCCTGCTGTCGGTGGGCTCCCTCTTTGTGGGTGTCATTGATCTCACGCCGGGGGCGCTTCTCGCCGGAGACCTGGAGCTTCTGGAGATCTTCCTCATCTCTCGTCTGCCCCGTCTGCTGGCCATTTTATGCACCGGTGTGGGTATGAGCGTCGCCGGTCTCATCATGCAGCAGCTGTGTAGCAACAAGTTTGTCTCCCCCACCACTGGCGCTACCATCTCCTCAGCCCAGTTCGGCATCCTGCTCGCCCTGCTGTTCCTCCCAACCTCCACTCTGTGGAGCCGGGCCATCTTCGCCTTTGTCTTTGCCGTCCTGGGTACCTGGATCTTCGTCTGGTTCATCCAGCGTATCCAGTTCAAGGACGCGGTCATGGTACCCCTGGTGGGCATCATGTTCGGCAACGTCATCGGCGGCATCACCAGCTATCTGGCCTATAAATACGAGATGACCCAAGCCCTCTCCTCCTGGCTGGTGGGCCACTTCTCACTGGTCCTCAAAGGCCGGTATGAGATCGTTTGGCTGGCGGTGCCCCTGGTGGTGCTGGCCTTTCTCTTTGCCAACCACTTCAACATCGTGGGCATGGGCCGGGACTTTTCCAAAAACCTGGGTGTACCCTACAACGTGGTGCTCTTTCTGGGTCTCACCATCGCCGCCATGATCACAGCGGCCATCGTGGTGGTGGTGGGCTCCATCTCCTACATCGGCCTCATCGTCCCCAACGTGGTGGCCATGTTCAAGGGGGACAAGATTCGGGGCACACTGGTGGACACCGCGCTCTTCGGCGCTCTCTTCGTGCTCGCCTGCGACATGATCGGCCGGGTGGTGATCTACCCCTATGAGCTGCCCATCGAGCTCATCGTGGGCATTCTGGGCAGCCTCATCTTCATTGGCCTGCTGTTCTATCGCCTGAAGCATGGACGAAAGGCCATCCGTCTGGGGGGCGGCTCCGGCTGCTGCCAGGCCCCCACCCAGCTGGAAGGAGGGAGCGCCCTGTGAACCTGTCCGCCGCACGCAGCAATCGCCGGAAGCTGCTGCTCCTCACCCTGCTGACCCTGGCCTGCGCCGCCGGCTACCTGCTGGTGGAGGTGAACTTCGCCGACCCCAGGCTCCTGGGCTACGCCATGAAACTCCGCACCCCCAAACTCCTGGCTATGCTTCTCACCGCCTTCGCCATCGGCGGCGCCTCCATTGTCTTTCAGTCCATCATCAACAACACCATCGTCACCCCCTGCCTGCTGGGCATGAACTCCCTTTACACCCTTATCCACACGGCGGTGGTCTTCTTCCTGGGCTCGGGCAGCCTCATCGCCGCCAACGCCAACCTCTCCTTCGCCGTGGACGTGGTGCTCATGGGCCTTACCGCCACGGTGGTCTACAGCTGGATTTTTCAAAAGACCCGGCACAACGTGCTCTACGTACTGCTGGTGGGGACGGTGCTCACCTCCTTCTTCGGCAGCATCCAGACCACCCTCACCCGGGTCATGGACCCCAACGAGTACGACACTCTGCTCACCTCCCTGGTGGCCAGCTTCAGCAACATCAACTCAGAGATTCTCCTTTTCTCCACCCTTCTGCTGGCAGGCATCACCTTTGCCCTGCGGAAGGAGCTGGCCCTGCTGGATGTACTCACGTTGGGTAAGGACAAGGCCATCAACCTGGGGGTGGACTACGACCGCTGCGTCCGCCGGCTGCTGCTTGGGGTGACCCTGTGCATCGCCGTGGCCACCGCCATGGTGGGTCCCATCTCCTTTCTGGGGCTCATCATCGCTAACCTCTCCCGCCAGCTTCTCCGCACCTACCGCCACAGCCAGCTCATCCTGGGCTCCGCCCTCTTCGGTATGGCGGTGCTGGTAGGCGGACAGCTCATTGTGGAGCACGTCTACACCTACGCCGTGCCCGTGAGCGTCTTCATCACCGTGGGCGGCGGCCTCTACTTCCTCTACCTATTGCTGACCAGAAAGAAGGTGTGATCCATGAAGATCTCCGAACTGACCAAACGCTATGACGGCAAGACCGTGGTGGACGCCGTCAGCTTCACCATCCCCAAGGGGAAGGTCATCTCTCTCATCGGCCCCAACGGCGCCGGAAAATCCACGGTGATGGGCATGATCTCCCGGCTCATCGCCCACGACAGCGGGCTGGTTGACTTCGAGGGCAAGGACATCGGCAAGTGGAAGAGCAAGGAGCTCTCCAAGCGCCTGGCCATCCTCACCCAGTCCAACAGCATCCAGATGAAGCTCACCGTCCGGGAGCTGGTGGCCTTCGGCCGCTTCCCCTACTCGGGCAGCCGCCTCACCGACGAGGACCGGGCCATCATCGACCGGGCCATTGCCTACATGGAGCTAGAGGAGTTCCAGGACCGGTTCATCGACGAGCTCTCCGGCGGCCAGCGCCAGCGGGCCCTTATCGCCATGGTCATCGCCCAGGACACCGAGTACATCCTCCTGGACGAGCCCACCAACAACCTGGACATCTACCACGCCACCAACATGATGAAGATCGTCCGCCGGCTCTGCGACGAGCTGGGCAAGACGGTGATCCTGGTGCTCCATGAGATCAACTACGCCGCCTTCTACTCCGACTACATCTGCGCCTTCAAGGACGGCAGGATCGCCAAGTTCGGCACCGTGGAGGAGGTCATCACCAAGGAGAACCTGTCCGAGATCTACCGAGTGGACTTTGAGATCCTGAACATCCAGGGAAAACCCCTGTCCATCTACTATTGACCCGCCATTTTTCCGTACTTTTTATGAAGAGGAGTTTGCACACATGAAGAAGCTCGTCTCTCTGGCCCTTGGCCTGAGCCTGGCCCTCTCCCTAGCCGCCTGCTCCGGCGGCACCGCCGCGCCTGCCCCCACGGAGCCCTCCGCCACCGTTACCATTACCTCCCTCAACGGCGCCAAGGAAGCGGTGGAGCTGGAGGTCCCCTACGACCCCCAGCGCATCGCCATCCTGGACATGGCCGCTCTGGACATTCTGGACGCTCTGGGCGTGGGTGATCGGGTGGTAGGCACCGCCAACACCAGCCTGGACTACCTCCAGGGGTACATCAACGACGACATCGCCGAGCTGGGTACCATCAAGGAGGCCGGCCTGGAGGCCGTCATGGCCTGTGATCCCGATGTGATCTTCATCGGCGGCCGTCTGGCCACCTCCTACGACGCCCTCAGCGAGATCGCTCCCGTGGTGTACCTGGCCACCGACACCGAGATCGGCGTGGTGGAGAGTGTCCGCAAGAATGCCGTCACCGTGGCCTCCATGTTCGGTCTGGAGGAAAAGGTCGATGCACTCATGGCCGAGTTTGACAGTCGGATCGCCACCCTGTCCGCCTTTGCCGACGGCAAGACCGCCATCGTAGGCATGTGCACCAGCGGCAGCTTCAACGTTCTGGGCAACGACAGTCGCTGCTCCATCATCGGCCGGGAGATCGGCTTTGAGAACATCGGCGTGGACGCCGCTCTGGACACCTCCACCCACGGCAATGAGGCCTCCTTCGAGTTCATTGTGGACAAAGCCCCTGACTATATTTTCGTCATGGACCGGGATGCCGCCATCGCCACCGAGGGCGCCAAGCTGGCCCGGGAGATCATGGAGAATGAGCTGGTGATGGGGACCGATGCCTACAAGAACGGCCATATCGTCTACCTGGCCCACCCCGCCGTGTGGTACACTGCCGAAGGCGGTATCACCGCTCTGGATGTGATGCTCTCTGACCTGGAGAGCGAGCTTTTGGGTTGAAGCATTCCCTGTAAAAAAGTCGTCCAGCCTACTGGCCGGACGACTTTTTTATGTTCAGATCTTGAATACACGGCCGGGTTTCCGCGCAGGCGCCGTAGGCGCCGCACCCGCAGGATAGCCCAGGGCCAGGGTCCCCACGCCCCGCATGCACGCGGGGACGCCCCATTCCTTGAGCAGGGCCTTGCCCTCGTCGCTGTCGAACATCTCCCGCGCCCGGTGAATCCAGCAGGAACCCAGACCCAGGGCGTGGGCGGCCTCCATCATGACGGTCAGCGCGCAGCTGCCGTCCTCCACCCAGGTGTACCGCTCCGGCGATGCCAGCACCACCACGATGGTAGGTGCTCCGTAGTAGGGATCACTGTTGGTGCCCATAATGGCGGCGTTCATGGCGGACAGCTTGCCCCGGACCGCCGGGTCCTGGACGGCCACCAGTGTCACCAACTGGCTGCCCATTCCGCAAGGGGCGTACAGCCCCGCCTGGAGCACCGCGTCCAGTTCCTGCTGCTCCACCTGCCGGGGCTGAAAGGCCCGGATGCTCCGGCGCCCCAGAATGGTCTCATATGCTTTGTTTTCCAAGTGTATTCCCCCATTTCCATCTGATTTGATCCATCATACCACGGCCCAGGCCCTGTGTCAAAATATAGGCTGGTCCCGCCAGCCGGCAGCAGAATCCCTCTGTAGGGAGAACTCCCCGAAAATGGCCTCCACACACGCTTCATACTCAGCGGGGTTTTTGGCCTTCTTCAGAGTCTTGCCCAGGCGCTCATGACCGGCAAAGAGCCAGATGAGGTAGAACCACAGCTCCTTCATGCGAAGCATAGCGTTGTGCCGGCTGCCGAAGGCCTCCGCATAGCCCTCATAAAGGGCATCGTGGAACCGCCGCAGCGTGTCTCGGTCGGATGACGGTCCTCCTTTGGCCTTGGACGCCAGAGCGGGGTCCCCCACCAATCCCCGGCCCAGCATGACCCGGTCTACCGCGGGAAAACACTGCCGGAAGATCCCAATCTCATCCGAAGTGGTCAGGTCTCCGTTGTAACACAGTGAGACCGTACTCCGCTCCACCGCCGAAGCAAAGGCCTCCAGCCGCACCTTGCCCTTATAGAAATCCGACCGCACTCTGGGGTGGACAATAAGCTCCGCACAGGGATAGCGGTCAAAGCACTCCTGCAGCCGTTCAAATTCCTCTGGCGATGAAAAGCCCACCCGGGTCTTGATGGAAATGGCGACTTTGGCCCGGCTGAAGATCTGCTCCAGAAAGCGATCCAGTCCATCAGGGTCCCGAAGGAAGCCGGCCCCCTTCCCTTTGGCGGTAACAGTCCCGGAAGGACAGCCCAGATTCAGATTGACCTCCCGATAGCCCAGGTCGGCCAATAGTTCCGCCGCCCAGAGGAAGTCCTCTGCCTGACAGGTCAACAGCTGGGGCACCTCCGGCACCCTGGCCTCTGCATCCGGCGTGAGTTCCCGCATATCCCGTCTGGAAAAGACCCTGTCCTTTCCGGGTGAGACAAAAGGCATAAAATATTTGTCCACCCCATGAAAAAACTGACTGTGGACCCGCCGGAACAGCCTGCCTGTCACCCCCTCCATGGGAGCAAAGTAATAATACATGGTTTTCCTGTCCCCTTTTGTCTTGAATAGCAACTTATTTTTGTGTTATACCTATTATTTATGTTTATATATGTAAAATTTATAACTTTACGTATCAAATCCCACAATTTCCCCGTTCTGCTTCCATTTAAAATATGGTATACCGTGGGTACAGGATATCATGCAAGGAGGTGGATATCATTTCTGAATTGCATGTCAGCCGCATTCGCCGCCTGCGCGAGGAATTCCGTCCCCTCACAGAACCCAACATACCCTCAAATCTCTGTCTCCTGCAGCATAGGCGCTGCTATGATCCCAGACCAAGGTCAATCCTTTAATAAGCTCTATCCCCACGCCGACAGCGCTTTGTGCTGTGCCAAGCACTGCGGCAAAGACGGCTGGAGCATTTTCTCCGGTGAGTCCCTCTAAACAGCCAAAGACCGCCATGTCCCGGCCTGAGCCGGAGCATGGCGGTCTTGTTCTATCTTCCACCTCAGGGCAGGCTGGCACTGGAGCGCTCCTGCGCGATGTTGAGCACATGGTCGCCGATACGCTCAAAGTCGGT
Organism: uncultured Intestinimonas sp.; assembly: GCF_944387245.1. GTDB lineage: Bacteria > Bacillota > Clostridia > Oscillospirales > Oscillospiraceae > Intestinimonas. The sequence goes on from NZ_CALXEE010000020.1 coordinate 7,841, forward strand.
GAGCATCTCAGAGAACAGAATACAGCCCTCATCGGAGCAAATACCTTTGCGCATCCGCTCCATCTGGTGGCGCCGGAAGCTGGCCGTCATGTCGTCCATCTTCTGCTCCAGGGCGGAAACCTCGCTGAGCCACTCCACCGGATTGGATACCACACCGCTGAGCTTCTCGATGGCTTTGCGGCTGACAGCCTCCATCTCCCGGATTTCTTCCTTTGCCTCCTCGGAGAAATGGACATCCTTCTCCTTTAGAATCCCGCTGTAACCACAGATGTTCATGGCGTGGTCACCGATACGCTCAATGTTGCCCGCGATCTTGAAATAGGCGCTTACCGCGGCGGAATCCTGCTCATTGGTCTCGTGGACGATCACATGGGAGATAAACTGGGAAATTTCCTTGTTGAGGAAGTCAATATATTCTTCCACCGACTCCTCCTTGGCCACCAGGGAGGGGTCACGGTCCAGTACCGCCCGGAAGGCGGTGGAGACGTTTTCCTTCGCCATGTCCAGCATGCGGTTGAGCTCCTGACGAAGCTGGCTGATATAGATAGCGGACTGACCGATGGTACGGTCCTGATTGGCATTGATGGGAGTGAGGTAGGCCAGATGCATTCCCTCGTCCAGATCCTGCTTGCGCTCAGGCAGGATGCGCATAGCCGCCTTCACCATCCACTTGCCCAGAGGCAGCAGGAGCAGTGTTGTGACAATATTAAAGAGGGTGTGCATGTTGGCAATCTGGGAGGCGGGACTGTTGGGCGTGAGGCTCTCCACGAAACCCACCAGGGAGATCCCCAGGAGTGGGGTCACCAGGCACAGCGTGGTAAACAGAATGGTTCCAATGATGTTGAACATCAGGTGGATGATGGTGGTCCGCTTGGCGTTGCGCCCGGTGCCCACCGAGGCCAGCACAGCGGTGATGCAGGTACCGATATTCTGGCCGAACAGGACATACACCGCACTGCCCAGTCCGATAACGCCACTGTTGGCCAGCGCCTGGAGGATACCTACAGAAGCGGAGGAGGACTGGATGAGGGCGGTAAAGAGTGCGCCGGCCAGGATACCCAACACAGGATTGGAGAACTTGGTCATCAGGTCCACAAAAGCGGGCATTTCGCGCAGGGGGACCATGGCTGCGCTCATCATGTCCATGCCGATAAAGAGGACACCCAGGCCGCCCAGGATACTGCCATAGTGGTGGATCTGCGGCTTTTTCAAAAATACCATCATAGCCACGCCCAGGAAGGCGAAGAGGGGGGCCAAAGCGCCTACGTCCAGGGCGATGAGCTGTCCGGTGATGGTGGTGCCGATGTTGGCGCCCATGATGATCCACACCGCCTGGGTGAGGGTCATCATGCCGGAGTTAACGAAGCCCACCACCATGACCGTGGTGGCGGAGGAGGACTGGATGACGGCGGTGATTACCGCGCCCACCAGCACGCCCAGCACCCGGTTGGCCGTCAGCTTTTCCAGGATGCTCTTCATCCGGTTGCCGGCCGCGGCCTCCAGGCCGGAGCTCATCATCTGCATTCCGTGCAGGAACAGCGCCAAGCCGCCCAACAGGCTCAGAATATTGGCAATACTCATCGAAATGCTCCTTTTTCTCTTTCTTCTCTCTGAAATCGAATGGTCGGATCAGTTCCCTTGCCATCCGTCTGCAGGCGTTTCCCCGCATCCGGGCAAAAGAAAAAGACATAGCCTGCTTTTCCATTCGAAAAGCAGGTCATGTCTCTTCAACAGGCCTGGGGCAACTCCACTTGTGGGTGAGCACGGTAGCTTTTTCCGCAGCAGCATCGCTCATAGCTCCATGGTCCTTTCTGTCTCAAACACAATCTTTCACAATTACATTATACATGCTATTTATGCCACCGTCAACGGAATTTTACCCCACTTTACCTTTTCTCCACATCGCGCAGAAAGACCGGCCGGTCCGGCTGGGATCTCTGTGGGCAATACCGAAAATGGAGTCCCTCGAAGGCAGTGATGCCCTCCGGGTCTTCCACGCCGCCCTCTGACAGAAAACGGACCATCTCCCCTCTGGCCATCTTGACATGGACCCCTTTCTCCACTACCTTTCCGTCGGCACGCAGTTCCCCGAAAACGGGCGTAATCACCCTTGTTCCAGCGGGTAGGTGGGGGATCACTGCCTTACTGTACTCCCCAGAGGCCAAATCCACCACCACACCGTCGGGCGCCAGAGCTTCGGCCAGCTTGCCTCCCCAGAAAGCATAGAGGTCCTTACAAAACGGGGTCTTCAGCCTGGCCTGCATCTCCAACCGATAGGGAGTCACTCCGTCAAAGGGGCGGAGCACTCCGTAAAACCCGGAAAGGATGCGCAGGTGCTCCTGCACGTAGGCCAACGCTCCTTCTGAAAAGACCGCAGGCGCCATATAGCGATACTGAATCCCTTCATAGGCCAGAAGCGCCGGCGTCAACCGCTGGCGCAGGTCCATGGTCTGGAACCGCTGGTAGTTGAGCTGAGCCAGCTGGTCGTTACAGGCGAGCAGCTTCTTCAGTTCCGTCAAAGAAAGTCCCTTCAGATAGCCCAGCAGCTGCTCTGTCTCCTCCAGCAGAGCAGGCAGCTCTCTGGGCGGCAGCCCGTCCAGATCTTCATTCATTTTCTTGGCTGGTGAGATGATGATACGCATGGACTTCCTCCCTTTCAACATTCGGAACGGACAAAAAACGGCCCGGAGCGGTGATTCTACGCCGTCTCCGGGCCGTTGATGGGGCAAAAATCAGTCGATGGGGTTGTCGGCCACGAACTCCACAGCGGAGGCGAAGGCGTCACAGGCGGACTTACAGGCGGACTGGCTGCCGGTGAGCAGACCGCCGCCGAAGTTGGTCTCGCTGGGGGGCGCGTACAGCACGCACAGACGGACGTCGGCGGCCTTCAGAGCGGCATCGACGCCGTACATGGCCTCCAGAGGAGGAGCGATCAGGTAGGCGATAGCCTCGCCCTCCTGGATGCCGCAGGCCTCGGACAGGTAGGAACCGGTCCGGGAGATGCAGTGGGCGTAGTAGACAATGGTATCGTCCTCGTTGGCGGAGACGAAGTGGCACACGTTCTCAATCATGTCCACACAGGCGGCCAGGCCGGCCTTGGCCTCAGCGGGGTTGGGGGCGGCCAGGATGCCGATGATCTCACCGGCCAGCTTGGTGTTGGCGTTGGCAGCGCCGCCGTAGAAGCTCTTGGCGTAGGCCACGCGGCAGTCGGCCTTCTTGGTGGCCTCGTCCAGGGCGGTATAGGTCACATCATCGCAGTCGGCAGTGACCAGGGCCAGGGACTTCTCGCCGGGCTGCAGGCCCAGCTCCTTGGCCATATCAGGAGATACGTTTGGGATCAGCTTGGTGGCCAGTACAGTTGCTTTCACAGGATCTCGTTTCATGATCCGTCTCCTCCTTCACGGGCAGCACTGCCGCCCGGCCTGCCGCCCAGTTGGCGGCATATCTTATCAGTATTGATTATATCGGGTCACATCCTTTTTGTCAACGGAACACCGGCGTTCTGCCGCTTTTTTTGGCTCTTTCCGGTAAAAAAGCGGCGGAGTCATCCCTGCATCGGGATGGCTCCGCTCTTCTCCACAGGCGGGTATTTCCTGGTATGGCCGGACCCACAGTGGCAGCTATGGGTCCTTGCCCTGCATCAGCTTGCCATACCAGTTCCAAAGGGAGGTGAAGTTGGCCACCTGACACATCGCATAAGGAGGAATGGCGGTTCGTCCCGTCCACCCTTTAGCGCCGACAACAAAAAAGCCGTATCCCTCTTAAAAAGGATACAGCAACGGCCCACTGGCTTTCGCCGTGGGAACTGCACCCTCCTAAGCGCGAGGAGGTCTCGTGTGCGCCATACACAGGCAGGTATTCTGACTTAGGCGTCCAAACGCGCTCCCCGCCTTCCCAGAGCTTTCTCTCCAGTGACCTAATGGGGACCACTTCGCCAATACAGCAACGGCTTTGCGCGGGATTCTCACCCGACTTCCCTTTTGAGCTCGTCAAAGCACCTGTGTACCACTTATGATTCAGTTGTCAGCTTGGCTTATATATATTATACTGGCCCTCTTGCCTCCTTGTCAAGGGGGCACATTCAAAAACGAAATGGACCCCGCCGCAGGCACTGCGGCGGGGTCCATCTGAATTGGTTACTGCCAGTCGGCGGGGAAAACAGTGTAGGCGTACTTGGCATAGTCGGGGGTGCTGAAGTGGATGTGGCTGCCCTTGGGGATGTAGATCACATCGCCGGCGTCGCCGCCTACCACACGACCGTCGATCTTGATCTCCAGACGGCCTTCCAGCACGATGTCCCACTCATCGTAGGTCAGGGTCCACTCAAAGTCGGCTCCATCGGAGAGTTCCATGATGCCGCAGCCCATGCGGGGGGCCTCCTCCAGGGTGGCCACGTCCTTGAGCTTGACATCGTTACGGCCCTCGAAGGGCTCCAGTTTCACGGTGGAGGTCTTGACGCCGATGACGCCGCTGGGGTCCACCTGCTTCTGGAAGTCGCACTTGCCGGTAGAGCCCGCCGCTTCGGCGATGACCTTTTCTACGATGCTGCGAATGAGTTCTTCACTTACGTTCATAGCGATTCCTTACCTTTCCGCGCTGCCAGTTAGTCGAACTTCACGTTCTCGATCTTAGACAGCAGCTTGGGCGCCAGGATATTGGCCACGATGATGGCGGTAACACCAGCCACCAGCTTGCCAACGATCACGGGGAAGATCATGTCGGGGTTGTTGCCGGCAGTGAAGCCCAGGTGGTCGCCGAACACGAAGGCGGCGGACACGGAGAAGGCCACGTTCAGCAGCTTGCCCTTGGGGTTCATCTCGCCCATGATGTTGAACATGGCGATGTTGTTGGCCAGGTTGGCCACCATACCGGCAGAGCCCTGCTCGTTCATGCCAAGAGCGGCACCGATCTTCTCCAGAGGCTTGCCGAAGGTGCGGGTGATCCACTCCACCATGGGGAAGGCGCCGATGAGGACGATGGCGATCTGGCCACAGACCAGGAGGCCGCTGTCCAGACCACGGGAGCCGTCGGCGGGGTTCTCGACCATGATGTGGAACACGGGGAACATGATGCCGGTGATCTGCTCAAAGACAGCGATGGCGGTGAGGGCGGTGATGACGATGGTCACGCCGGTACCGAACACGTTGAAGCCTTTGATCATGGGGCCAGGGGCACACCACAGGCCGATGACGATCAGAGCAGCGATGATGATGACGGGGATCAGGTTCTGGATGATGGTGATGATACCCAGGTGATACTCAGGAGCCAGGGTGTTCATCATCAGGCCACCCACGATGCAGCCGATGGGAATGGTGATCATACCAGCCAGAACACCGGCGCCCAGGTAGCCGCGGTCTTCCTTCTTGATGATACCCAGAGCCACGGGGATGGTGAACACGATGGTGGGACCCATCATGGTGCCCAGGATCAGGCCGGCAAAGTTACCGATGGCGATGTCATCACCGGCCAGCTGCATGGCCAGAGGATAGCCGCCCATGTCGCAGGCCAGCAGGGTGGTGGCGAACATGGCGGGGCTGGCACCGAAGATGCCGTAGATGGGCTTCAGGATGGGGCCCAGCAGCATGGACAGAACAGGGGCCGCGGCCACGACGCCGGCCATGGACATGGCCAGACCGCCCATAGCGTTGAAGCCGTCTTCAAACTTCTCACCATAACCGAGCTTGTTGCCGCGGATTTTATCGATGGCGCCAACGAGCATGAAGATCATCATGATAAGCATGATGACGGAGTTGATAGAGATACCAGAGATCCATGCGGAGATACTGTCGGTAAATATGCTGGGATCAGCAGCAGCAATCAGTTCACTATAATCCATAGTTTACTCTCCTTCTCTTCTCAGAATGGGTCTGCTCCCATTGGGAAGCCTTCTGTCAGCTTCGGCTTACAGCAGAGACTGGAACAGTTTGGGGGAAGGACGCGGGATAACGGTGGTGCCCACCAGGAGCTCCGCTTCCCGCTCTGCGGCCGCCACGGCCGCCCGGACCGCGCCCACGTCGCCGGTGAGGGTCACATAGCCCTTGCCGCCGATGGCGTAGCCGATGCGGACTTCAATGAGGGTGATGTTGGCCGCTTTCGCCGCCACGTCAGCGGCAGTGATGGCGGAGGCCACGGAGTAAAACTCCAGGACGCCCACGGCGCCCGGCTTCTCCACCTGGGTGGTCATGCTGATGGCCTGAATGACCTGAGGATGGACATTGGGGAGGGTCAGCGTGTCCACCACGCACTCGCCGCCCCGCTTGATGCCCTCGGCCATGGAGGCCTTTACGTCGCCGGTGTCCCCGGCGATGAGGACCATGTACTTACCCGGACAGACGGTGGAGGATCGGATGAGGTCCACCTGAGCCGCCTTCACCATGTAGTCGCAGGTCTCGATGCCCCGCGCGATGCTGTTGAGTTCTACCATGCCGATGGCAAGTCTGCTGGCGTTTCCCATGCTTCTCACTCCTTCCGGCTGCTGATACGGGCGCCCTTATCGGTGACCTCCACCACCACGCCGGAGATGCTGGCGTGGATGTTGGCGGACAATCCCTCGGCGGCCTCGGCCAGGATCTCTCCCCGCTCCACATAGTCGCCCACCGCCTTTACCACATTGGCGGGCTTACCGATGTGCTGAGAGAAGGGGATAAAGACCTCATTGGGGCTGAGCTCCTTGCACTCATGGGCGTGGAGCCCGTAGTACTCGGAGAGCCCCAGTCGGGCCACCAGGCGGTCCGTGGGGGTGTGGCGCTGGTCCACAAAGGACCGGGCCTGGGGTTCCATGTTCCGGGGCACCTGGATGCCGCGGGCGCGGAGCTGGCCCTTGATGTACTGGTTCACCTTCCGGGGCGAAAGGCCCATGGGACAGGCAAACATCTCACACACGCCGCAGTCGCAGCAGTTGGCCGCGTCGCCGAAGCAGCGCTCGTACTCCGCGTTGTCCTCCATCCCCGGCTCCCGCCAGAGGTTCCGCATCACCAGGTTGGGGCGGATCTGATGGCCGATGAGATACCGGGGGCAGAGGTCGGTGCACATCCGGCACTGGATGCAGGCACTGCGGGTCTGGTGCCGGATGGCCTCCATGGGCAGGGTGGCCCGCTTGAACAGATAGTGGTCTTTGGGCAGGACGATGATGTTGCCGGTGGTCTTGGTAACCACGGCGGCATCAATGTCCGCCTGGCTCAGGAGCACTTTGCCCATCATGGGACCACCCAGGATCAGGGCATAGTCGGTGATGGTCGGCTCCGCCGCCTTCACGCATTCGGCGATGGCGGTGCCCACGGGTACGTGGAGCATGATGGGGGCCTTTACTTCACCCACCACGGAGAGGAACTTATCCACCACGGGACGGCCCTGGATGGCGTCGAAGATGTTGAGCAGGGTGCCCACGTTGTCCACAACACAGCCCACGTCCAGGGGCAGGCCCCGCTCCGGTACCGACCGACCGGTGACCTGCTGAACCATGGTCTGTTCGTCGCCGGCGGGATAGAAGGTCCCCATCTCGAAGATCTCCACGGGGGCGTCCGCCAGCTTGATCGCGTCGGACAGGGCCGCGATCTCAGCCTTATACTTTCCTTTGAGTGCGATGACTGCCCGCTTGGCCTCCAGATGGGCGGCCACTGCCACCACCGCGGCTATGATCTGGGGCGCATAGGTGCGGCACAGATACTTGTCAGTCTCGATGAGGGGCTCACACTCTGCGGCGTTGACCACAAAGCATTCGGCCTTGGCGTTGAGCTTGACGTGGGTGGGAAACCCAGCGCCGCCGGCGCCAACAATACCGGATGCCTTGATGAGTTCGGTCAGATTCATGCTTTCACCGCCTTATTCCCTTTGCCATTTACCGCCCTGGCGGGGCGGCACCGGCTGTTACTCCAAAACGCTGGAATCGATCTCCTGGTCGTCCACGATGCCCACAACGGTGGCGTCAACAGGGACTGACATGTCCCCGGCAGCGCTCCGGGCCGAGCTCCCGCCGACGATCAACACCGTCTCTCCCACGCCGGCGCCGATGATGTCAGCCGCCACCATGGGGGTCTTGTCCTTGGAGCCGTCCAGGATGTTGATGGGCTGCACAATGAGCAGCTTATATCCGGCCAGCTTCTCCTCTTTGCGGGTGGCCCAGATGTTGCCGATGACCTTTGCCACTTTCATACGTTGTCCCCCTGTTTGACGCGGGACAGCGGAAGAGGGAATCCCTCCCCCGCGGTCCATCCGCGTTTAGTCTTCGTCCCGGACGATGGTCATGCCCCGATCCTTGGCGGCGTCCTTGGCCAGCGCGGTGACAATGGTCTTCTCACCGATGTGCACCTTGGTAACCCCGCTCATGTTGGCCTCGATGAGATCCTTCTCCGTGAGAACCCGCTTCTCGATCCGTACCGCTTTCTCCTCACAGCAGGCGGCCACAGGGGCGGGCGCTACGGGAGCAGGGGCGGCAGGAGCAGCGGCACACACAGGTGCGGCCGCGGCGGGTACCGGGGATGCGTTGCCCAGGATGACCTGCTCCAGGCTGGCCTGGGCGCAGATCACCACGCCGGAGGCTACCAGCAGGTCCAGCTTCTGCTGCATCATGTTGTAGTAGGCGGCGGGCGCCGTCTCCCTATACTGATACAGCTCCACCTCTTCGGTGGGGACATAGACCTTTTTACCTGAGAGGATGGCTTTGGAGGCAAGACGGGTATACGCGGTGTCGCAGGCGCCGGATGCCAGCGCCGCCATGGCGTCACAGCTCAGATTGAAGAGCACCACGGCCTCATAGGCGTCCAGGTCCACTTCGTAGTGGTGCATCAGGGCGCAGTCGGTGTGGTAACGTGCCTTGAGGGCCTCGTTCTCCAAGGTCGCGTGACAGTCGGTGCCGTGATCCTGAGTCAGGATCAGCAGACCCGGCTTTCCGCCGCAGTCGGTGCACTCGGCGCAGCTTCCTTCCGTTTCGGAGATCTTCTGCGCGACGCGACGGAGGATCTCTTCCACGATGGCGTTATGGTCCATGCCTTCCCCTCCTTTCTAAATCATTCATTGGGTCTCGTCAGACCTTGCAGTTCATGGCGATGCCGGCGGGCGTCACCAGGAAGGGATTGGCCGGCTTGATGGTCTTGATGCCGGTCTCCTTCTCGAAGATGCCCTCGATCCCCGTCAGACAGCAGGTACCGCCGCACAGGTAGATGGCGTCGGTATGCTCCTTGTCGATATACCGGTTCACGATGGAGGCCATCTTCTCCACCACCGCCTTTACCACCGGCAGGATCTCCTTGTGACGGGAGTAGTCCTGCTTGATGGCCTCGGCTTCCTGGAAAGAGACGTGGAAGTTCCCCGCCAGGACCAGGGTGAGGTGGGTACCTCCGGTGGGCTCATCCTCGATCTGGACCACCTTGCCGCCCTTCAGGATGGCAAGGCCCGTGGTACCGCCGCCGATGTCCACCACCACACCGTCCTCGATCTGGTAAATGGAATTGGCTGCGGTGGGCTCATCCAGAACATTGGTGACCTCAAATCCCGCTCCTTCTGCCACGTACTGGTGGGTCTTTGTGCTGGATTCGGTCCCGGCGGGCATGGCGATGGCACAGTTGACCAGCTCCATGTCCAGCCGCTCCTCCAGCTTTGCCTTGAGCTCCTTGACGATCCGCAGCGCCCCGGAGTAGTCCACCACCACGCCGTCCCGCAGGACCTGCGCCGCCTGCTTCTCGCAGGCGATGGGATTATCCTCCTCGTCCAGGACGACCATGACGATGTAGGCCGTGCCCAAATCCAGGCCCACCTTCAGCTTGTTGCTGACGGGCTTGAATGTCTTTGTCTCCGATTCCTCCACACGGGCCATATAGGCGTTGACGCGGTCCAGATCCATCATGTGTTTGGCGCTCCTTTTGTCAAGTTTCGTTTCTGCTCTGATACTGTCCGGCCAGATACCTACACATCATGATGTGCAGGGCGCTGGACATGCGGTTGAGCTCTTCGATGATATCGCCCCGGGTGTACTTTGCACCGGTGTGGAAGGCATTGGCCGCCGCCACTTCCGTCTCGCGCACATCGGTGCGCAGCTGATTGAGCAGCGCGAAGTCCCGTCCCATGGTGTAGTCGGGCAGGACCATAGCCTTGACCCCAAAGAACCGCTGGGGATCGTGGGACTGCTCCCGCAGCTCCGCGTGGGTGAGTCCGATGATGGTGTCCATCTGGAAGGGCTCATCCAGCACGTCGCAGCGCATCATCTCCCGCAGGATCTTCAGGATGTCATCCAGGTCGTCGATGAGGGCCTGGCTGCCTCCCCGGTCGTGGATGTCCACCTGGGCCAGGACCAGCGCGCTTTGCAGCGAGTCCAGCTTTCCGCGGAACAGAATCCGGGGATGGTTCTTCACCACCAGCACGTTCCCCACCAGGTGGGTCATGTGCTCAGGCTTCTCCATGTAGAAGGCGCCGGTCTCATAATCCACGAATTTGGGCTTCATAGGCGCCGGCGCCGGTGCGGGCGCTGCCATGGTCACCTCGGGCATGGGCGGCACCTCCGTGGCGACGATCCTGGGGGTGGTCTGCTGTCCCTCCTTGACGATCTTGATCTTGCGGGACTGCAGATACTCCCGGGCCGCCGGGGTGAGGATCTTGCCTGCCGGCACGACGTAGCATTCGGGATCTGTTGCCCGAAGCTCGCACCGAAGAGCGTCCTCCGTGATACATTTCAAGCGCTTCACCCCCTCCGTCGGTAGGTTTGATGCGGCTTACGCCGGTCTTACTTCTCCAGGCTGGGGAGGATGAACTCCACTTCCTCGTGGGGACGGGGGATCACGTGGACGGACACCAGCTCGCCCACCCGCTCAGCGGCGGCGGCGCCGGCGTCGGTGGCGGCCTTGACGGCGCCCACATCGCCACGGACCATGACGGTCACCAGACCGCCGCCCACATGGACCTTGCCGATGAGGGTGACGTTGGCGGCCTTGACCATGGCATCGGCGGCCTCGATGGAGGCGACCAGGCCTTTGGTCTCGATCATACCAAGTGCTTGCATACTAGCCATATTTATACACTCCTATGCCCACCCGGGCGGCGGTCAGGGGACCGGACGGCTTACGCCGCCCGGCCCCCGCTTCGCCGCAGGGGATGGGGAAAATGGTTACTGCTTATCCAGAGAGGGGAGGATGAACTCCACTTCCTCGTGGGGACGGGGAATGACATGGACGGAGACCAGCTCGCCCACGCGCTCGGCAGCGGCAGCGCCGGCGTCGGTGGCGGCCTTGACGGCGCCCACGTCGCCGCGGACCATGACGGTCACCAGACCGCCGCCCACATGGACCTTGCCAATGAGGGTGACGTTGGCGGCCTTAACCATGGCATCGGCGGCCTCGATGGAGGCCACGAGACCCTTGGTCTCGATCATGCCAAGTGCTTGCATAGTAGCCATAAATAGTTCCTCCTAAAAATCAGTCTTACAGATCCTTGAGCCGGGCCATGATCTTGCGGACGATGTCCTCTACATCAGCCTCGCTCACATCGCTGGTGCGCAGGCGGCAGATACCGTCGGAGCAGTCAGGCAGGTCGGCACGGATCTCCTCCAGTTCCTTGAGGCCATAGGCCACCTTGCGGGTATTGAGGAGCTGCATGGGGCCCACGTTCTCGCTGGTGGCGGAGCCGCCCACGGCGCCGCAGCCCAGGGTGAGGGCGGGCATGAGGCCGGTGGTACCGCCGATGCCGCCCAGGGCGGAGGGGGTGTTCACCATGATCCGGGAGGCGGGTACCCGCTTGGCGAAGTAGTCCACCATCTCGTCATTCTTGGTGTGCATGGAGAAGGTGTGGCCGGCGCCCTCGTAGCGGAGGATGGTGCACACCTTGTCGCATACGTCCTTGTAATCGGTGCCGGTGAAGAAGGCCAGGATGGGACCCAGCTTCTCGTTGGAGTAGGGATGGCCCCGGCCCACACCGTCCTCGCGGGCCACCAGGACCCGGGCGGTGGCAGGCACCTTGTCCAGCCCGGCCAGCTTGGCAATGGTCTCCACGCTCCGGCCCACGATCTCGGGATTCATAGTGCCGTTGGCGCGGAGGATGAACTTACCCAGCTTCTCACGCTCGGCGTCGTCCAGGAAGTAGGCGCCCTGCTTCTCCATCTCGGCCTTGACGGCGGGGACCATGTCCTCGTCGCAGATGATGGACTGCTCGGAGGCGCAGATGGTACCGTTGTCGAAGGTCTTGGAATCCATGATGCGCTTGACCGCCAGGGGCAGGTCGCAGGTCTTCTCCAGGTAGGCGGGGCCGTTGCCCGGGCCCACGCCGATGGCGGGGGTACCGGAGGAATAGGCCGCGCGGACCATGGCGGAGCCGCCGGTGGCCAGGATCATGGCCACGTCCCGGTGACGCATCAGGTTGTCGGTGGCCTCCATGGTGGGGATGGTGATGCAGGAGACCAGGTTCTCATTGCCGCCGGCCTCGGCGATGGCCTGCCGGATGACCTTGACGGTCTCCATGATGCAGCGCAGGGCCGTGGGGTGGGGGGAGAACACGATGGCGTTGCCCGCCTTGATGGCGATCTCCGCCTTGTAAAGGGTCGTAGAGGTGGGGTTGGTGGAGGGCACAAGACCGGCAATGACGCCCATGGGCACGGCGATGGTGCGGACCTTCTTCACGTCGTCCCGCTCCAGCTCGCCCACGGTCTTCATGTCCTTGATGTACTCATAGACACCCCGGCTGCCGAAGATATTCTTGATGATCTTGTCCTCAACCTTGCCGAAGCCGGTATCCTCATTGGCCATCTCAGCCAGGCGCCGGGCGTTGCGCACACCGGCGTCGGCAATGGCACGGACGATGTGGTCCACCTGGGACTGGGTCATAGTGGCCAGTTCCTGCTGGGCCTCCTTCGCCGCCTCCACCAGCTCACGGACCTCTTGCATAGACAGCAGGTCTTTATCGTAAAGCTGCATTTGATCAACTCTCCTCTTGTGGGATACTTCCCATATGACATTCCGTCATCTTAAGCGGTTCTTAACGTCCCCGAAACGCTCGAATGGCCGCCACAAGCTCCTCTTTCTTGGCGAACCGGATCTCCTTACGGGTCATGGTGTCCAGGCCCACGCTCCTTGCGACGGAGCGCAGCTTGACCACAGGCATGGCCTCAAGGACCTCGTCCGTCAGGTCGGCGAGCTGTACACCCTCTTCCTCCTCGGTCTTTTCCTCCGCCGGGGCCTCGGGTTCCGGCTGGGGTTCAGGCTGGGAGGCGGGGGTCTCGCTCACCGGAGGCTGCTGGACCTTCTCCGGCTCCTTGGGGGGCTTGGGAGTGGGCGTGACCGGCGCGGGCGTCGTCAATATGCCCTCGAGCTCCTCATGCGGTCTCGGGATGACGTGCACGGACACCAGCTCGCCGACCCGCTCCGCCGCGGCCGCACCGGCGTCGACCGCCGCCTTCACGGCGCCGACGTCGCCACGGACCATGACGGTCACCAGGCCGCCGCCCACGTGTTCCTTACACGTCAGGGTGACATTTGCCGCCTTTACCATGGCGTCGGCTGCCTCAATCGAGGCCACTAAGCCACGGGTTTCGATCATACCCAAAGCCTTCATTCAGTACCTCCATCATGGGCCGGCGTTACCGGCCCTCTCTTGTGAACGAATCAGGCGATGGGGATCAGTCGATGGGGTTGTCGGCCACGAACTCCACAGCGGAGGCGAAGGCGTCGCAGGCGGACTTACAGGCAGACTGGCTGCCGGTGAGCAGACCGCCGCCGAAGTTGGTCTCGCTGGGGGGCGCGTACAGCACGCACAGACGGACGTCGGCGGCCTTCAGAGCGGCATCGACGCCGTACATGGCCTCCAGAGGAGGAGCGATCAGGTAGGCGATAGCCTCGCCCTCCTGGATGCCGCAGGCCTCGGACAGGTAGGAACCGGTCCGGGAGATGCAGTGGGCGTAGTAGACAATGGTATCGTCCTCGTTGGCGGAGACGAAGTGGCACACGTTCTCAATCATGTCCACACAGGCGGCCAGGCCGGCCTTGGCCTCAGCGGGGTTGGGGGCGGCCAGGATGCCGATGATCTCACCGGCCAGCTTGGTGTTGGCGTTGGCAGCGCCGCCGTAGAAGCTCTTGGCGTAGGCCACGCGGCAGTCGGCCTTCTTGGTGGCCTCGTCCAGGGCGGTATAGGTCACATCATCGCAGTCGGCAGTGACCAGGGCCAGGGACTTCTCGCCGGGCTGCAGGCCCAGCTCCTTGGCCATATCAGGAGCCACGTTAGGGATGATCTTCGTGGCCAATACGGTTGCTCTTACGGGATCTCTTTTCATGGTAGAATTTCCTCCCTACTCCTTACAGTTTCAGATCAGTGCCGCTGGCCTTCTTCTCCAGCATGATCTTAATGATGTCGGCGATGTGAGCGCCGGCCTCGGCGGGGATGGTACCATTCCGGTGGATGTTGGAGACCACGGTACGGCGGGCCTCAGGCATGCCCACGGTGGCCTTGTAAGCGATGTAGGCGGACATAGACTCGGCGGTGATCAGGCCGGGACGCTCGCCGATGAGGGTGCAGGTAACCTCGGCGCCGGTAAGCTCGGAGATCTCGTCCATGACGGCCACACGGCCAAACTTCACGAAGAAGGGAGTGCCCACGTCAATCTTATAGTTCTGCAGGCCCTGCATGATGGCGGGGAGCAGATCGGGGATGTTTGCGGCCACGGAGGCGGAGGACAGACCGTCAGCCACGTAGATCTGGACGGTGGGGTTCTTCTTGCACTTTTCCTTGATGGTGGCCACGGCCTCGGGGCTGAGCTTACGGCCCAGATCGGGGCGGGTCAGATAGGTGTCCTTGCTGTCGCACTGGGTCTGCACGATGAACAGGCCCTGGGACTTCACGAACTCCTCGTCCACGTCGTTGAACACGGCGTCCTGGGCGGCGGAGTGGGCAGCGCGGAACTCCAGCTGGGGGAGGGTCTTGTAGCGGGCGCCGGCCTTGCCGATACCCAGACGGCAGGGAGCGTTGAACTTCAGCTCGGCATACTCCTCGCCGTGCTCAGGATTCTCCACCAGATACTGCTTGCGGATATCCACCTCGGTGATATCGGGGATGCAGCCGTCTTCGATGTTGGCGGGCGCCTCGCAGGCCTTAGCACAGGCGGCCTCGACAGCGGGAGCGTCGGAACCGCTCACGTTCATCTCGCTGAGCACCTGCTCAATGATTGTTCTCAGATCTTTCTCATCCATGAATCACACCTCCTCCCTTATTTCGCCAGGAACACGGAAGCGTCGCCAGCCTTGGCGGTCAGCTTGCCGTTCTCGGAGAAGCCCATCTTCTCCAGCCACATATCGAACTCGTGGATGGGACGCAGGCCGAAGATCTCGCGGAGGGCAGCGGCCTCGTGATAGCCGGTGCACTGATACATCAGCATGCAGTCATCGCCCTCGGGAACGCCCATGATGTAGTTGCAGCCGGCGGCAACCAGCAGGGTGGCCAGGTTCTCGATGTCGTTCTGGTCAGCCTTCATGTGGTTGG
This sequence comes from uncultured Intestinimonas sp., assembly GCF_944387245.1. Taxonomy (GTDB): domain Bacteria; phylum Bacillota; class Clostridia; order Oscillospirales; family Oscillospiraceae; genus Intestinimonas. Next base: position 23,288 of record NZ_CALXEE010000020.1, read on the forward strand.
TGTAGCAGGCGTCGCAGCCCATGGGAACACCGGTCAGCTTGCCCATGAAGTGGTCCTCCAGGCCGGCGCGGGTGACCTGCTTGGAATCGTACAGATACTCGGGCCCGATAAAGCCGACCACGGTGTTGACCAGGAAGGGCTGATAGCGCTTGGCAAAGCCGTAGCAGCGAGCCTCCATGGTGACCTGGTCCCAGCCGTTGTGGGCATCAGAGGAGAGCTCGGAGCCCTGGCCGGTCTCGAAGTACATCACGTTGGGACCGGTGCAGGTGCCGCGGCTGAGCATGGTGGCGCGGCCCTCGTCCAGCATCTCGGCGGTCAGGCCGAAGGCCTCGTTGCCCTTCTGGCTGCCGGCGATAGACTGGAACATCAGGTCCAGGGGAGCGCCCAGCTTGTCGGCGGCAGCGGTCTGGGTGGTCACGTGGGCCAGCACGCAGATCTGGGTGGGGATCTCCCACTTCCGCTTGAACTCGTCGAACATCTTCAGGATGCGGGCCACGGACTCCAGGGAGTCGTCCACGGGGTTCAGGCCGATGACGGCGTCGCCGCAGCCCAGGGACAGACCTTCCATAACGGAAGCGATGATGCCCTTGGGATCGTCGGTGGTGTGGTTGGGCTGCAGACGGGAAGAGAAGGTGCCGGGCAGACCGATGGTGGTGTTGCAGTGGGCGGACACACGCATCTTCTTGGCGGCATAGATCAGGTCCAGGTTGCTCATCAGCTTGCAGACGCCGGCCACGATCTCGGAAGTCAGGCCGCGGGAAGCGTGCCGGATCATCTCGGTGGTGGTGCTCTCGCTGAGGAGCCACTCACGGAACTCGGCCACCGTCATGTTCTTGAACTCATTGAAGATGGTCTCGTTGACGGCGTCCTGGATAATACGGGTAACCTCGTCCTCCTCGTAGGGGACGGCGGGGGAATTGCGCAGATCATTTAAAGTAAGGTGAGAAAGGACCACCTTGGCGGCGACTCTTTCCTCGGCAGTCTCGGCGGCGATGCCTGCCAGCTTGTCGCCGGACTTTTCCTCATTGGCCTTGGCCATAACCTCGCGCACGCTCTTGAACTCGTACACATGGCCAAACAGCTTCGTTTTGAGAATCACGCTACTTCACCTCTCGTACTTTTTAAGAATTGAAGATCAGGGTCTTGATCACCACGGGCACCACATGCCCGTCCGCGACGGGTTCGCCGATGTCCACGTAGTCTCCGCTGAGGGTCTTGATGCCGTCGATGCAGATGACGTCTTTCTTGTAGTCCAGCATTACGTTCACCGCGTTCCCCAGCACTTTGCCGATATCGGCCTCCACCACAAGGATCAAGGGATAACTGCTGTCGATCACCTCCTTCGCTGCGTCAATGATCGCCGCTGCGAGGTCCTGGACCTCCGCAAAGCTGGTGCGCGTTTCCCCGTTGAAGGCAATGGCGATCTGTTCCACCTTGCCCTCCGGCTTGTACAGCGGCATCTGCCTGGTGATGGAGGTGCGAAACGTCTCCAGCGACGCCTCGTCCTCCTCGGACACCTTGAGGATGGGGATATTCTTGATCGGGAGCCGGTCTGCCTCGACGTGGATGGTGCTCCCGCTCACCTCGGTGGTATGCGTCCCCGCGCCCACCACCGTGGCCCGTATTGTCTCGGCGGCCTGGAAGAGCTGCACGGTCTGGAGGTCCGGGTTGGACCGGATCGCCTGACCCAGCAGCACACCAATGTCGCCGTAACGGAAATAGTCGCCCTCCATCTGCTGATAGACGCAGTCGGCAACGCCGCCGGAGAAGGTGATAGCCTTGATCTCCGGCTCGGCGGGGAGGGGTTTGCCGTCGTTGGTGTAGAGTCCCAGGTGGTCCCCGTCCATCTTCTTGAGGTGGAGGGACTGGGCCAGCTGGTCGGCCATCAGGGCGCAGATCTGGCGGAGCTTCTGCTCCTCTGCCGGATCGCCCACCTGGAGGTCAATGCCGTGGGACTTGGCCAATGCCTGTATCTTTGGGAAGAGATAAGTGACCCTGCCCTTGTCCACTTTGATGAGGCGGCCGCCGATATCCAGGCAGCTCACCCCGCGGAGGGTCCCCTTCTCATAGACTGCGATGTTGGTGGTGCCGCCGCCCACATCCAGGTTGGCGACGGTGGTGCGGTGCTCTTCCGAGAGCTTGTCGACGCCGGCACCCCGGGCCGAGAGCACCGACTCCAGGTCGGGCCCGGCGGTGGCCACCACAAAGTCTCCGGCCAGATCGGAGAGGGCCTCCAGCACCTCGTTGGCGTTTTCCTTCCGGGCGGTCTCGCCGGTGATGATTACCGCGCCGGTCCGCACATCCTCCGGTGTCATACCGGCGGCCTGGTACTCGTCCCGGACGATCTTCTTCACCGCCTCGGCGTCGATCTCCGTGTTGGACTTCAGGGGCGTAAAATAGATGAGACTGCGGTAGATGACCTCTTTGTCCACGATCTGGATCCGCGGCACGGTATAGCTGCTGGCCCGGTTCTCAATGGTCAGCCTGCTGAAAATGAGCTGTGTCGTGGAGGTTCCAATATCGATGCCCACGCTGAGGATCACTTCATGCAAGGCGTTCACCTGCTTTCCATTTTTGGTCGTTGGTCCTGTAAAAACAGGCAGCCCGAACACACAGGGGCTTTTTCTCTCCCCCGCGCATCCGAGCTGCGTCGCTCTGTTTTCCGGCCGGTATTACGTCACACTGGCCGCGTCTACGATTTGATTTTTGAAGTCAAAGGTCACATGGGTCCCGCCCGATCCCGATTCCACACTCAGATTCCCCCGGAGCTTATCCTTCACCATGGTCTGAACGATGGACAGGCCCAGCCGATCGGTGCGGACGTTCTCCACATCATAGCCGCTGCCGTTATCGATGACCTCGATGCGGGAATACAGCTCCCCGCGGGTCACCACGATACGGATCAGACCGCTCTCCCGATCCTGGAAGGCATACTGAAGGGAATTCTGCAGCAGCTCGTTGATGATGAGGGCCACCGAGGTGGCAATATCGGAATCTACCTTGAAGTCGTCCCCCTCCAGGGTGATATTCACGTCGAAGTGAGGGCGGGCAAAGTAGCGGACGGTATTGTTTTTGATGTTGAGGATGACCTCACCGATCTTTACCTGGTCCACACCGCTCTGTGCCAGCAGCTCATGGGTGGTGGCGATGGAGAGGATGCGGTTCATACTCTCGCCCAGGACCTTCCGGGTCTCCTCGTTGTCCGAGCGCCGGACCTGGAGCCGAAGGAGGCTGGCGATGGTCTGGAGATTGTTCTTAACCCGGTGATGCATCTCCTTGATGGCCACCGATTTGAGGATCAGGGCCTTTTCCTGTTCTTTCTTCCAGGTGTTGTCCTGGATGACCACGGCAAAGGCCATGTCTTCACTCTCCAGCTGGATACGTTTCACGGAAAGGCTGTGTCGGCCCACGGTGATCTCAATGACCGAATAGCCCGACTGGTCGGCATCATCCACCGAGTCTACCAGGCGCACATTCTCGTAGATCTGACCCAGCGGGTCCTCTATGTAGCCCAGTTGACGGTAGAGATCCCGAGCCAGGGAGTTCCGAAAGGCTACAACGCCTGTCCGATCCACCATCAGCAGCGCCTCGTCGATGCACTCGGTGAGCCAGTTGTTGCTGCCCACCATGTGGCTCAGGGCGTTGGCGATCTGCTCGTAGCTCTGCTCGGAAAAATGGAGCCGTTCGCTGATCTGCCGCTGCTCATCCACCCGCTGCTCCCGGATGAGCACGCCAATGACCCGGTCGCCGGCGGTGTTCTTGATGGGTTCCACCGACTGGATGGTGCGGCCATTCTCCTGGGTCACAGCCTTCATCTGTTTGGTGGCCACCCCCAACCGGAAGGTCCGGGCCACTGCGGGCTCGTTTTCCTTCCGGGCCAGGAGGCCCACCACGGTCTTTTTATAGGAGGACGGTACATAGGAGGGCTTCGCCTCGGCCACAACGATCGCGTCTCCATCCCAGGAGGGGCAGTCGATGAAAATATCGGCATCCTCCAGGTTGGCCAAGGGTTGGAGCACCGCACTCATACCCTGTATGGTGGCAATCTCCTCCTCTGTGAGGTCCGTATATTTTTTGCACAGCTCCCAGATGATGTCCATCTCTCACTGACCCCCGGACTTCATCAAGATGATCTCGGCTACCCGGCGCATGGACAGGTTCTTGGTCTGGCTGAGCTTCCGGATGTAGTCGTAGGCGTCCTGTTCGGTCATGCCCTCCTGGGCCATGACCTGACCTTTGGCCTTCTCGATGATGCTGCGGTTCTCCAGCCGCTCAGACACCTTCTGCATATCCTTTCGGAGCTTTTTCATGTCCTTGCTGCGGGCCACCGCCAGCTCAATGCTGGGGACCAGGGATTTCTCGTCGATGGGTTTGACCAGGTAACCGGCCACCCCAATATCTTTGGCCTGATCCACGAATTCCCGCTCACTGTACGCCGTGAGCATCATCACCGTGTCAGCCAGGTTTTCTTCATATACAATCTTGGCTGCGGACAGGCCATCCAGCAGAGGCATCTTGATATCCATGAGCACCAGGTCGGGCCGGCACTGCTTGCAGACCTCCACGGCGTCGAAGCCGTCGGCGGCCTCTCCGACCACCTGATAGCCCTCTTCCGCCAGCAGCTCCTTCAAGTCCATTCGGGTGATGGGTTCATCGTCGGCGATGACCACCCGGATCCCGTCCTTGTACATTCCACTTCTTCCTCCTTGCTGTGCCGGCGTCCGTCCGCCCGCTACAAGTACCCTAGGAACCGCAGTAGCTCATCGACTCCCTCGCCGCTGACGCTGCTGGTCACGAACATCTGGCTGGCCCCCGCCATGCGCAGGTATTGCTTGGCGCGCTCCACCTGCTCCGGCGTGGCGATGTCACATTTGGTCACCACACCAAGGGCGGGCTTGGCAAACTGGCTATTATAGGCCGGGGGAAACATGGTCCCGTCCTCCGTGGCATCCTGGACGAAAACAATGACGTCCGCGTCTGCCGCCGTTACCATCAGAGCGCCCCGAAAATACCGGCGCTCCAAATATTCTCCCGGCGTGTCGATCATGGTCTGATTGATGACCTGTACCGTCTGGGTCTTGTGATAAGTCAAGTCCTCATGATTGATCCGCTGACACAGGGTGGTCTTCCCCGCCGCCGAGCGGCCAATGAGGATCATACGTTTTTTTCGTCCTTCCATCTCGTCCGGCCTCAGGTCTTGGTCATGGGTGTGGGGCTGTAGCCCATCATGTCACACAACACCTGCATCACACTGTGGAGGGCGGCCTCCACAGCGGCCACATCACCGGTGATGACCAGGGAACCGTTGAACCGGTCCACGAAACCGATCTCCACCGCTGCGGCCTTGGTGGACACATCGGCAGCGATCATGGCGGCCTCACTGGGGGTGATGGTCATGATGCCGATGGCACCCCTGGCGTCGATCAGCCCCAGCTTTGTATAGAGGGAGTCGTCCGGGCTGGCGATCACATGGCACAGTGTCACCTGCTTGCCGGGGACAAACTCCTGAATAATTCGCTTTTTCTCGTCCAATTCGATCACGGCGCTCATCATCCTTCCATGAGCAGCGGTATCACCTGACAAAAAAGCTCCCACAGGATCAATCTTTTTCAGCATCAATCCCTGGGAGCTCCATCGCTCGGCTCAAACACCTGCGTTTCCTATCGATCCGCGCTGCTTCCGGCACTAACGGCGCGCCTTCCGCCACTTTTATACAAAAGCATCTAAAATCGCATCAATGCTTTTTGTATATTTTATCAGCCAAAAGCGGCATTGTCAATGCTTTTCTCTTCTTTCAGCCGCGGCCGGCACTACCGGACGCGGCTGAAACCTTTAGGGCAGCTTCCCGATATAGGCTTTCCGGAATACCTGGAGAATATCCTCCTTGGTACAGGGCTTGGGGTTGGTGGCGGTGCAGCGGTCGGCCAGGGCGGCCTCCGCCATAGCATCCAGCTCAGCCTCAAATTCCTCTTTGTTCACACCGGCGACCTGGATGCTGGAGGGGATGTGGAACTGCTCCACATACTTCCGGGCGGTGCGGATGAGGTTGAGGGCGCTCTGGCGGACACTGGAACTCTCCAGGCCCAGCAGGCGGGCGATCTTGGCATATCGCTTGGCCACGGGGGTAAGGGTCTCGGCACAGCCGGCGTTAAAGCTCATCACATAGGGGAGCAGGATACCGTTGGCCCGGCCGTGGGGAATATGGAACCGGGCGCCCAGAGCGTGGGCCATACCGTGATTGAGGCCCAGGCCGGAGTTGGAGAAGGCGATGCCGGCCAGGCAGGAGGCATTGTGCATGCCCTGACGTGCCTCCATATTCTCCGGCTCACGGTAGGCAGTAAGCAGGTGCTTGCGCACCAGCTTGATGGATTTTTCAGCCGCCGCGTCGGAGAAATCGTTGGCGGCGGTGGACACCAGGGCCTCCACCGCGTGGGTGAAAACGTCGATGCCGGTGTCGGCGGTGACAGAGGGGGGTACGCTGGCGGTGAGCACGGCGTCCAGAATGGCCACATCGGGCAGGAGGCTGTCCTCCACCAGGGGGTACTTGACCTCCTTCTCCGGATCGGTGATGACAGCAAAGCGGCTCACCTCGGAGCCGGTGCCGCTGGTAGTGGGCACCGCGATGAACTGGCAGTCCCGCATATCGCAGGCCTTGGCCGCGAAGAAGACGATGGCCTTGGCCGCATCGATGGGAGAGCCGCCGCCGAAGGCGATGACGGCGTCGGGCTTGAATTCCAGAATGGTGTCCACGCCCTTGGTGACGGTGGCGATGTCGGGGTCGGCCTTTACCTTGTCGAAAATGCGGTACTCCGCCCCTGCCTTGTCCAGCTCATCGGTGATATAGCTCACCTTTCCGCTGGAGGACATAAAGCCGTCGGTGACGATGAAGACCCGGTGCAGCTTGGGGGCGAGGGTCTCCAGTCCGCCCCCTGTCATGATCCTAGTACGCACGCTGAAGGAGTTCATATGCTCGCTTCGCTCCTTTCCCAGTTGGCCGGCACCCTGCTCGGCGCCGCCGAAAAACAAAAAGCGCCCTGAACGCAGGATAAATCACATTGATTCCCCGTTCAGGACGCTGCTTCGCATCCATTCCTTTGCTGACCGCCCACTGCTTCGCAGACGAATTCCAGCTATGGCAATTTTACGACATCAAAGGCTTTTTGTCAAGTTTTTTCTCTCAACCCCCTTCTGGTTTTGTTATATCTGTAAAAAAACGGTTTGACAACCCGGAGAAAGCCTGCGATAATATAGGCTGTCAAAGCAGGTGCGCGGAGGTCGTCCAGCCGGCCTCCAGCAGAACAAAATGGGCAGGCCTTGTCAGCGTTTGCGGGCAGGGTCTGGTTGCTATTCTCTTTTTCCCCGCGTTACCAGCAAAGGAGTGTATCAATGGAAATCAGGTTCGTTCTTCCCTCCGAACGAGATCAGCTCGCCCGCAACGTGGTGAGCGCCTTCCCGTCCAAGACACCGGATTCTCTCCTTCGGAATATGGAAAGCGAGCTGTACCAGCCGGACGAGGGACGCTACCTCGGCTGTTTTGACGACGATGGGACCCTGGTGGGTTCCATTCTGATGATGGATTTCACCCTCAACGTCAGAGGTGTGATGATGCCCATGGGAGCGGCGGCCTATGTGTCCACCAACTTCCTCCGGAAGAAGGAACACACGGCCATGACCATGCTCCGCGTCCTCATGGGGTATTACCAAAAGCTCGGTACAGCCATCGGCTGTCTGCACCCCTTCATGCCCTCCTTCTATCGGAAGATGGGCTACGGGTACTGCAACGAGAGCATCCTCTACCAGCCCAAACCCAGCATGATCCGTTCCTTCGGGGACAAGTCCGGCCTCTCCTACGCCGGCCCCAACGACAAGGAGGAGGTCCTGCGCTTTTACCGCGCCTGGGCCGAGAAGACCAACGGCGCCACGGTCCACCACTACATGGACCCCCACCGCATCTTCGACATGCCCTATGTGGTCATCTGCCGCAGGGAGGGTCGGATCACCGGCTACCTCACCTTCGAGTTCGTGGAGGTGGACCACTACACCGATATGTACCATGACCTGATGGTCCGGGAGATGATCTGGGAGGACGTGGATACCCTCAAGCAGTTCATGACCTTCTTCGCCTCCCAGGTGGACCAGATCGAACGGGTACGCATCTTCTCCCCCGACGAGTATCTCCACGTCATGTTCAAGAATCCCGACACCGGTGAGAATCGGGCCCACGACGGCTGCATCCACGAGATCGGACGCAAAACCATGGGCTACATGGTCCGCATCTTCGACGTGAAGCAGTATTTTGCCGTCCAGACTCACTGTGAGTCGCCGGTCTCCCGGCCCTTCACCCTGGCCCTCCAGGTCCGGGATACCTTCCTCTCCCACAACGACGGCACCTTCCTGCTGAAGGTGGAGGGGGACAGGGTGACCCTGGTGGACAAGGGAGAGCCCGACGTCACCCTCTCCACCCCCATCGCCGACCTCTCCTCCCTGGTGATGGGCGCCATCCCCCTGAGGGAATTTTTGGCCTACGACCGCATGCAGCTCAGCGACCCCAGCTATGCCGACGACATCCAGAAGGCCATCGGCTGGAGCGTCAAACCCAAGAACTATACTTATTTCTGAGCCGGAGGTGCGTCCATGAACGTGCGGATCACCAAGGCGGATGAGAGCCGCCTGAGCGCCTGCCATGAGGTCTTCCTGGACAGCGCCCTCTACGATCACTACTTTTCCCAGGAGGGGCGGCTGGACAAACAGCTCTCCACCGCCATCAGCCGGGGCGAGCTGTGGATTGCCCTCGCCTCCCGGGACGAGGTGGCCGGGTGTATGTGGATCGAGCCCACCGGCTTCTTCGGCGCCTTTCCCTACCTGGCCCTGCTGGGAGTGAAGAAGTCCTTCCGGGGCGCGGGCATCGGCCATGTGCTCCTGGAGACCTTCATCGGCGTCTCCCGCTCCCTGGGCTACAAGAAGTGCTCCCTGCTGGTGAGCCACTTCAACCCCAGGGCCAAGAACCTCTACCAGTCTCTGGGCTTCAAGAAGGTGGGCTATGTGCCCGACTGTATCCTCCCCGGCATCCACGAGAACATCATGGTCAAGGACCTGTAAACGCACAAAAAGTCCCGGCTCCCCATGGAGCCGGGACTTCAGTCTGTCGAGAAACCCGGCATATGCGTCAAGCATAAGCCGGGTTTCTTGTGTATAGCTGCCAAAGAAGGATA
>NZ_CALXEE010000021.1 GCF_944387245.1 uncultured Intestinimonas sp.
GGCTGAGAGCTTCGCCGTCAGGCGGAGACCGAAGGAGCGGACTTTGCGACGACGCGGTCGATGTGGGCGATAATGGAGAAGTTGCGGATCTTGGATTGGTCAGTCATAGGCAGAAACCTCCAGACGGCAAGTCCACGGGGCCCCATCGAAGATGGGGCGGCGCGGAGCGCCGTGAATGAAATCAAAATATGGGGCCCCCGGACGCCGGGACGGCGTCTGGGAAAAGGAGGAGCAAGGGAGCGGCTGAGAGCTTCGCCGTCAGGCGGAGACCGAAGGAGCGGACTTTGCGACGACGCGGTCGATGTGGGCGATAATGGAAAAGTTGCGGATCTTGGATTGGTCAGTCATATAATAAAACCTCCGATAGGGGGAATAGAAATCCGCTGAATGGGGAATGAAACCTGCGATAGGGGTGGTTACTTGCTGTTGCCGGCTTCGTAGGCGGCCACACGGCGGCCGATGCGCTCGCCGGTGTTGTGGATAATCTGAAGGAGGGACTGGTAGGCGCCCGGGTAGGCCTGAGTGAGCACCTCATGGTTGATGGGGGGCAGACTGCCGGATTCCTTGACCTGGCTGGCCAAAGCGTCCACATACTCCACCTCAGCACAGGTCATGTCGGCATTTGCAAGGCCCGTGACGAAGCGCCGGGCGGGAATGGTGAAGAAGTCCTCGTTGTTGTTGCCGTCGGCCCGGTAGAGGTGGCGGAACATCTTGTAGACGGCGGTGCTCAGGTAGTCCGAGCAGGCCTTGATGGCCTCCTTACTGCCCGACTTGCCCAGCAGATCGAAGAGCACGCCGATGGAGTTGACCAGCAGCTTCTTGGACAGCGTGGCCATGATGCTGCCCCGGAGGACGTTGTCCTTTTCGGCGCTGTAATCAAAGAGGCTCTCGGCGTCCACGATGGTGGTGCCGTCCCGGCTGAGGGTCCGGCCCAGGAGGAAGTCGGCGGAGACGCCGTAGTAATCACAGGCCTTCACCACGAAGGCGAGGCCGGGTTCACGGATGCCGTTTTCATAGTGGCTCAGCAGGGCCTGGGAGATCCCCAAATCCTTGGCCACCGAGCGCTGGGAAATACCCTTTTCCTTCCGCAGCAGAGTCAGGGAACGGGAAAAATCCGAACTCATATTCGTTACACCTCGCAAAAAACAGTATGTATAGTATAGTTTGCAAAATACAAAAAGTAAAGCGTAAAGTTTCAGATTCTGGACAATTTGGGCATTGTGATGGAGAAAGGCTTGATGTATAATGTAGCTTACCGGAGAAACTACGAATACACACATGGAGGCGTGTAAATATGTTTGAGAATCTGGTTGAAAAGCTGAAAAAGAATCCTACCACCCTGGTCTTTACCGAGGGCCCCGATCCCCGTATCCTGGAGGCCGCTTCCCGGCTGAAGAAGGAGGGCATCCTGGAGCCCCTGCTGGTGGGCAACCCTGAGGAGGTCCAGGCCGCCGCTGCCAAGGGTGGGTTTGACATCACCGACATCCGCATCGTGGACCCCGCCAACTACCGCCGGATGGACGAGCTGGTGGATAAGATGGTGGAGCTGCGCAAGGGCAAGATGAGCCCTGAAGAGTGCAAGGCCGCGCTCCTGAAGGGCAACTACTTCGGCACCATGCTGGTGAAGCTGGGCGTGGCCGACTGCCTGCTGGGCGGCGCCACCTACTCCACCGCCGACACCGTCCGGCCCGCCCTGCAGCTGGTCAAGACCAAGCCCGGCAACAAGAGCGTGTCCTCCTGCTTCATTCTGGTCCGCGAGCGGGCCGACGGCAGCGAGGAGAAGTATGTGATGGGCGACTGCGCCATCAACATCGAGCCCTCCGCCGAGGAGATGGCTGAGTGCGCCATCGAGTGCGCCCACACCGCCAAGATCTTCGGCATCGATCCCAAGGTGGCCATGCTGAGCTACTCCACCAAGGGCTCCGGCAAGGGCGAAAAGGTGGACAAGGTGGTGGAGGCCCTGAAGCTGGCCCAGGCCGCCGCTCCCGAGCTGGCCATCGACGGCGAGCTCCAGTTCGACGCCGCCTTCTCCCCCGTGGTGGCCCAGACCAAGTGCAAGGGCTCTCCCGTCGCCGGCCACGCCAATGTCTTTATCTTCCCCGAGATCCAGTCCGGCAACATCGGCTACAAGATCGCCCAGCGTCTGGGCGGCTTTGCGGCTTACGGCCCCATCCTCCAGGGCCTGAACGCCCCCATCAACGACCTCTCCCGCGGCTGCGACGCCGAGGAGGTCTACAACATGGCCATCATCACCGCCGGCCTGAAGTAATTTTACAGAGTGATTTTTGCCCCGTGCCGCCTGTATCAATGGGTGGTCGCGGGGCATTTTTTACCGCAAGCTGTATGCGATCATGCGCCATGAATAAAGGAGGAACATCCGTGAAAAAGCAAAGGGCAGGACCCAGGTGGATCTGCTGGACGCTTTTATGTATTGCCGTTCTTGCTGTCCTGTGGGGTGTGTTCACCTTGCTTTCCCCCAGGACGCTCCTCTCACTTTATCACGAATTGCCCGAGAGTGATACGCAGACAAGCGCGATGATCCTGGTTTCAACGGCTGAAGGTGAGGTCTGCCAGGCGGATATCACCGAGAAACAACAGGTGGATACCCTGATTGAGCGGATGGATGCCGCCAAGGTAAATGGTGCAGGGCGATATGATGGAATCCCGATCTCATCGGTGCTCTATCGGGTCTATCTCTTTGCCGTCAGCGAGGAAGGGATGACTGAATATGGAAGTTTGGCGATTAACCCGGAAGGGGAAGTCTTTGCTGAGGACGGAAAAAGATATCAGCTTTCAGGAGAAGCGACAGATGATCTGATCGCGGAGCTGTCCGAGCTATCAAAAGATGCGCAGCCTATCGATGGCGGCACGTGAAATAACATCGCCTCCATGCAGAAAGCCCGCCCCGAAGAAGCAGTCCGGGGCGGGCTTTTTCGTGCCGTCGTGAAAAAGGCCCGGGCTTCCATGACGGGAGCCCGGGCCGGAAAACTCACTGCAAAAGGATGACGGTGGCCTGGAAGATGGTGCCGCTGTAAGCGCCGTTGACCTCGATGACGCTGCCGGTGTCCAGATCCCGGAGGATCAGGGACTTGCCGGTGGAGGCGCTGAGGATGACGGCGGTGGAGGGGACGGACACGGTGACCATCTCCTCGCTGCCGGTATCGGTGGTGGCCCGGAGGTAGATGATGTCCTCGGCGTAGTCCACGTAGAGGATGGTGCCGGAGACCTTGTTGCCGGTGTTGACGGCCTGCTGGATCTCGATGGCCACCACCTGGTCGCCGTTGACGGCCAGGCCCAGCTTATAGCCGGGCTTCAGGGAGGAGAGGGTCATCTCCTTGTTGTTCTGGGTCACGGAGACGGAGTTGTCCACGGCGTAGGAGGCCTTGGTGCCGTCGGAGAGGGTCAGCTCCAGGGTGTAGCCGCTCTTCTCCTGAATGATGCGCTCCACGGTGCCGGTGAGGTTGACATTCTGGGTAATAGCCTCGATGCGGGTTACCTCGCCGTAGCGGACGGTAAACTCCACCTCGTCGCCCACCCGGAGCTTATCCACGGTGGAGTCCTCGTCATCCCGCTCCACCACCGGGGGATCGGACAGATCCACCTTGAAGCTCACCATGGTGCCGTCCTTCTGGGTGACCACGAAGGTAATGGTGGTGTCGGTGCCGGAGCCGAAGGTCCGCTCACTGATGGTGCCTTCGGTGGTGGTGGAGCTGGGGTAGGCCTGGATCATGGTGGCGTCATCGCTCTCGTTGAGGAGGATGGTGACGAAGTCGTTCTTGTCCAGGTCGCGGAGCCGGGTGGTCTCCCCGTCATAGGTGATGACGGCGGCGGAGGTGACATCGTAGGTGGCGTTTCGGTCGTTGGACAGGCGGGTGATGGTGATGGTCTCGTCGGAGGAATCCACCGACTTGATGACGCCCTGGACATAGTTGGACTTGGTGTCCACCGAGACGGACTGGACGGTGTTGTCCTCGTCCAGCAGGCGGAGGATCACGTAGCTGTCCTTGAGGGTGCTGCTCAGGGGGTCCACAAGGCCGTCCACAGTGGTGGTGGCGCCGGAGGGGATGGTATAGGTCCGGGTGACGCCGTCGAAGCCGATGAGCTGGACGGTGGCGGAGGCGGCACTGGTGGATGTTCTGGTGTAGCTGGAGAGAATGCCCTCCACGGTGGAGGTGCCGCCGGTGAACTGGATGGCCACCAGCCGGCCCTGGTCGTCCAGCTTGCACACGGCGGTGGTATAGTTGGCGCCGGCGTCCACGATGGAGGCGTCGCCGGTGGTCTTGCTGCCCACCTGGACCTGGGTAAAGCGGTCCATGGTGAGGATACGGCCGGTACCGTCGGCGGTGACGGCCACATTCTTGCCGTCGATGCCGTTGACGGTGGCGGTAAAGACCTCCAGCTCACTGCTGACCCGGACGGCAAAGGGGGTGCCGGTGCTGTCCAGGCAGACCCGGGCGTGGCGGCCGCTCTTCAGGGCGGAGGAGGTGGTCTCCATGTTGTTCTCATAGATGGTGACATTGGCGGGCAGGGTGACGGTGCCGATGGCGGCGCCGGAGAGATCGCTGCTCAGGGAGAGCTGGATGACGCCGTTGGTCTCGATGGCCGAGGAGATGACGCCCTGCCGGAAGGCGTAGTCGGTGTACTCAGGCAGGTCAGGGGAGGTGCCGTGGGCCTGCATGTAGGCAATGGCACGGGTGAGCATGGTGGCCATGACGGCCCGGGTGACGTTCAGCTTGGGGCTGAAGTCGTTGAACTCGTCGCCCTCCACGATGCCGTAGACGTGGAGCAGATAGACCGAGGGCTTGGCGTCGGCGGCGATGGAGGAGGCGTCGTCAAAGGTCAGGGGATAGGAGGTGAGCCGGTCGGCCATGGGGCCCAGCTGCATGGCCCGGACCAGGTAAATGGCCAGGTCCTCCTTCTCAATGGGCTTGGTGAGGGCACCGGTCTGGTAGAGGCTCTTCAGGTCAGAGCTGGTGAGGATACCGGTGGCCAGACAGATGGAGAACTCCTGATAGAACCAGTTCTGCTCGTTGTTGAGCAGGGTCTTGAGGGTGGGGAAGTAATCCACGGAGATGTCCATAGTGGTGCTGGAGTCCAGCCCCACGGTCCGGGCGCACAGGGCCAGGGCCTCGGCGGTGGTGAGCTGGTTCTCCGGCTTGAAGTTGCCGTCTTCATAGCCTTTGAACATCCCGGCGGCCGTCATGGCCTCTATGTAGCTCTTGGCCCAGTGGGTCTGAATATCGGGAAAGGTGGTGGCGGCGGACGCGGGCAGAACGGTCGCGGTCAGGACCATGGCCAGCGCCAGCAGGCTTGAGAGCAGTCGTTTCACTTTCATGCGGAACACCTCCATGGGACGTTTGGTGGTCGGCCGGTGCGGTCGACATAAGCTTGTATCTTTCAGTATACCGTCCGCAGGGGAAAAAAGCAACTGGAAGTATGTCGGTTTCCACAAAAACCCACGGGGCAGATCAGCCAGCTTCGGTGACGCCGTCGGCGTAGCGCACGTCGCTCATGGCGTCCTTTCCGTAGAAGTCGGCCCCCATCCGCCGGGCGTAGTCCTCAGTGAGCACGGCGCCCCCCACCATGACCTTGCACCAGGGGGCCTCCTGACGGAGGAGGGCGATGGTCTCTTCCATGGCGCCCACGGTGGTGGTCATGAGGGCGGAGAGGCCGCAGAAGGCGGCGTGCTCCCGGACCACGGCCTCAGTCACGGCCTGGGGAGAGACGTCCTTCCCCAGGTCCACCACCTGGTAGCCGTAGTTCTCCAGCAGCACCTTGACGATGTTCTTGCCGATGTCGTGGACGTCCCCCTTCACGGTGGAGAGGACCACCTTGGCCTTGGCGGCGGGGCGCTCCCCCTCACGGGTCATGGCCCCCCGGAGGAGCTCAAAGACGGCCTTGGCCGCCTCGGCGCTCATGAGGAGCTGGGGGAGGTAGAGCTTGCCCGTCTCAAAGGCGGCCCCCACCCGATCCAGGGCGGGGATGAGGCCGTCGTCGATGAGCTCCATGGGGGCATTGCCCCCGTCCAGGCCCGCCTTGGCGGCGGCCACGGCGCTCTCCTTGAGGCCCCGCTCCACGGCGGTGCCCAGGTCCATACCGGCGGCAGGGACGGCAGGAGCGGGGGCGGTCTCCCCGGCCATGGCGGCGATGTAGTCCTGGCAGTTGGGGTCCAGGCCCTTCAGGGCGCAGTAGGCGCGCAGGGCGTCGGTCATGGGGGCGGAGTTGGGGTTCAGAATGGCGGCGGACAGGCCGTGCTCCAGGGCCAGCAGGAAGAAGGCGGAGTTGACCGCCTCCCGCCGGGGCAGGCCGAAGGACACGTTGGACACCCCCAGACTGGTGCGGCAGCCCAGCTCCCGGGTGATGCGGTCCACCGTCTCCAATGTGACGGCGGCGGCGCTCTGGTCGGCGCTGATGGTGAGGGCCAGGGGGTCGAAGATCAGGCCCTCTTTGGGGATGCCGTAGCTGGCGGCGGTGTCGATGATTTTTTGGGCGATGGCCACCCGCTCCCCGGCAGTGGCGGGGATGCCGTTCTCGTCCAGGGTGAGGGCGATGGCGGTGCCGCCGTAGCGCTTCAGGAGAGGGAAGACGGCGGCCATGCTCTCGGCCTTGCCGCTCACCGAGTTCACCAGGGGCCGGCCGTTGTAGCACCGCATGGCGGCGGCCATGGCCTCCGGATGGTTGGTGTCGATCTGGAGGGGAAGGTCGGTGACGGCCTGGAGCTCCTCTACCGTCCGGGGCAGAAGGGCGGGCTCGTCCACCTCGGGCAGGCCCACGTTCACATCCAGCACCTGGGCCCCCTTCTCCTGCTGCTCGATGGCCAGCCGGAGGACGTAGTCCATATCCCCCGACCGGAGGGCCTCCTTGAGCCGGGGCTTGCCGGTGGGGTTGATGCGCTCGCCGATGAGCACGGGCTTCCCCCCAAAGACCACGGTGCGGGCGTAGGAGGACACCCAGGTCCGGTGCTTGGGCGCCACGGGCAGGGCGGGCAGGTCCCGGCAGGCCGCCGAGAGAGCCCGGATGTGCTCCGGGGTGGTGCCGCAGCAGCCTCCTGTCACCCGCAGGCCGGATCTGACCAGCTCCGCCATGGCGGCGGCGAATTCCTCAGGCCCCACCCGGAAGTGGGTGCAGCCGTCCACGCACTCGGGGAGACCGGCGTTGGGCTGGATGAGCACGGGGAGGGAGGTGAGACGGAGCAGCTCCGGGAAGAGGGTGGCCATCTGCTGGGGGCCCAGGCCGCAGTTGAGGCCGATGGCGTCCACCCCCAGGCCCTCCAGCAGGGCCACGGCGGAGGAGAGGTCGCCGCCGGTGAGCATCCGCCCGGTCTGGTCCAGCACCACCGAGACGAAGATGGGCAGGCCGCAGTTCTCCTTGGCGGCGAGCACGGCGGCCTTGGCCTCGTAGAGGTCGCTCATGGTCTCGATGAGCACCAGGTCGGCCCCGGCGGCGGCACCCGCCCGAACGGCGGGGGCGTAGGCGGCCACCGCCTCCTCAAAGGGCAGGTCCCCCATGGGCCGCAGCAGACGGCCGGTGGGGCCCAGGTCCAGCGCCACAAAGCCCTTGCCGTGCTCCGCCACGGCCTCCCGGGCCAGGGTCACGGCGGCGGTGACGATCTCCTCCACCGGATGGCCGGCAAGCTTGACGGCGTTGGCGCCGAAGGTGTTGGTGGTGACAATGTCGGCTCCGGCGGTCAGGTACTGGGCGTGGACGGCCCGGACGGCGTCGGGACGCTCCAGGTTCCACAGCTCCGGCTCATAGCCGGCGGGGAGGCCGGCGGCCTGGAGCATGGTGCCCATGCCGCCGTCGAAAATGAGCACCCGGCGGGCGAGTTCTTCTCTGATGTTCATGGGTGGACTCCTTTGTATCAATGTAGGGATGCTGGTACGGCTCAGCCCTTTCGGAAGGCGCAGTCGGTCTTTCCACAGGCGGCGCAGCCGGTGGGGGGGCACCAGGGGGTGGAGGAGAGCCCCACCACGGCGGTGACCGACTTGGTGGGGGTGAGCATCATGGCCTCGGTGGCGGTGAGGCCGATGCGCTTGGACGCCTCCAGAGCCTCCAGCAGGGGGCGTTGGAAGTCGATGGGAAAGTCCCCGTAGCCGGGGCTGAACCGGGGCCGGAGGAAGAGCCCCTCCGGGGCTACCTCACGGGCCAGACCGTCGCAGCACTCGTCGCAGTAGGCCTCCAACAGGGAGGCGGCGCAGGCCTGGAGAATGACGGCCCGGCTCACCTGCGTGACGGCCGAGCGGCGGAGGAGCCGGTCGGTCTCCGCCCCCAGGGTGGCGGCGAAGAGGTAGACCTCTCCGCAGTTTTTGAGGTGCCGGGCCAGGTAGGCGCTGGGGATGACCATGCCGGCGCAGGTCACCGTCCCATCCTCCACCGTGACGGAAAAGCGCCGCCACACCGCCCTGGGCCGGGCGGTGGCATCCAGTTCAGCGCCGCAGGAGCGGAGGGATTCCTCCAGCTGTTCGTCCACGGTCCCGCCGGGCCGGTGGAGCCCCAGGTACCGGCGGGCCTCCTTCCAATCGATCTCAGCCATGGGGACGGAGGATGCAGGAGAGGTTGTCCATGATCTTGGCGGCCACCTCCGGCTTGTTCATGGTGTAGATATGGATGTGCTCTACCCCGTGGGCGATGAGGTCCAGAATCTGCTCGGTGGCATAGGCGATGCCGGCCTGGCGCATGGCGGCGGGGTCGTCGCCGAAGCGGTCGGCAATGCCCTGGAGCCGGGGGGGCATGACGGTGCCGGAGAGCTCGCAGGACCGGCGGATCTGCTGGACGGTGATGACGGGCATGATGCCGGCCACGATGGGCACGGTGATGCCCTTGTCCAGGGCTCGGAAGAGGAAGCGGTAGAGCACGTCGTTGTCGAAGAACATCTGGGTGGTGAGGAAGTCGGCGCCGGCATCCACCTTCCGCTTCAGGTTGTCCAGGTCAGTGTAGAAGTGGGGGCACTCCACGTGGCCCTCGGGGTAGCAGGCGGCGCCGATGCACAGGTCCTGCCCGCCGGGCAGGGAGCGGATGTGGGAGATGAGCTCGTTGGCGTAGTGGTAGTGCTCCGGGGAGGGGAAGGAGGTGTCCTGGGGGATGTCGCCCCGGAGGGCCAGGATGTTTTCGATGCCGGCGGCCTGGAGCCGCTCCACCATGTCGGCCACCTGGTCCCGGGTGGAGGAGACGCAGGTGAGGTGGGCCAGGGCGGGGACCCGGTAGACGTCCTGGAGCCGGGCGGCCAGCTCCAGGGTGCGCTTGGAGGTGGAGCCGCCGGCGCCGTAGGTGACGCTGATGAAGTCGGGGGCCAGAGCGGCGGTGTCCCGGAGGACGTCCTCCACTTTGGCCAGGGCGGCGCCGGTCTTGGGGGGAAAGAGTTCACAGGAGACGGTGACCCGCCCCTGGGTAAGAAGTTGAGATAGTTTCATATCGGTCTGCTCCTTGTTGTTAACTGGGGGATATTTTACCACGGTAAAGCGGCAGGCGCAACGAAAACTTGTATCCGGGCTTGCAATTCGGGACGTGAAAAGCTATGATGAAAAAACATGACACCTGGAGGTATACCCATGACCAAAGAACAATACGAGGCCATCAGCCGGCCCTTCCGGGGGCGGCCCGGCGCCGTGAAGGGGCTGAAGATCGCAAACCGCGTCCTCACCCTGAGCTGTTATCTTCTCTATCCCGCCCTGCTCCTCTGGGCCCTGGTGACCCGTGACCCCAGATTCCTCCGGCTGGTGCTGGTGCCGGCGGTCTCCTTTGTGTCCCTGAGCGTGGTCCGCCGGGGACTCAACCGCCCCCGGCCCTACGAGGCTCTGGACATCGTTCCCCTCATCCCCAGGGACAAGAAGGGGGAGTCCTTCCCCAGCCGCCACGTCTTTTCCGTGTTTGTTATCGCCATGACCTGGGGCTGGGTCTGCCCGCCGGTGGGTTATCTTCTGGGCGTGGTGGGGGTGCTGCTGGCCGTCACCCGGGTGGTGGCCGGCATCCACTTCCCCCGGGATGTGCTGGCCGGTGCCCTCCTGGGCGTGGCCTGCGGTTGGGTGGGCTTTTATCTCCTGTGAGTGCAGGCATAACAAAGGGAGGACCGTTTTGCGGTCCTCCCTTTGTTATGCTCAGCCCAGATAGGCCTTCTTGACGGCCTCGTCGTTGAGGAGCTCCTTGCCGGTGCCGCTCATGGTGAGCCGCCCGGTCTCCAGCACATAGGCGGTGTCCGCCGTGTGGAGGGCCATGTTGGCGTTCTGCTCGATGAGCAGGATGGTGACGCCCTGTCGGTTGATCTCCTTGATGATCTCAAAGATGCCCTTGACCACCAGCGGAGCCAGGCCCAGAGAGGGCTCATCCATCATCATGATCTTGGGCCGGGACATGAGGGCCCGCCCCACGGCCAGCATTTGCTGCTCGCCGCCGGAGAGGGTGCCCGCCGCCTGCCAGGACCGCTCCTTGAGCCGGGGAAAGAGGTCGTAGACCCACTTGATGTCGTCCTCCAGGCTGTCGGTGCGCAGGTAGGCGCCGATCTTCAGGTTTTCCAGCACCGTGAGGTCGGGGAAGACGTGCCGCCCCTCGGGCACCAGGGTGATGCCCTTGGACACGATGCGGTCGGGGGAGAGGCCGGTGATGTCCTCGGCCTGGAGGTGGATGCGCCCCGAGGCCGGCTTCACCAGTCCGGCGATGGCCCGGAGGGTGGTGGACTTTCCGGCGCCGTTGGCCCCGATGAGGGTGACGATCTCCCCCTCCGGCACCTCGAAGGTGACCCCCTTCACGGCCTCAATGCCGCCGTAGTTGACCCGCAGGTCGTCAATCCTCAGCATCGTCTGCCACCCCCAAATAAGCGTCGATGACCCGCTGGTCGTTCTGCACGACCTCCGGGGTGCCCTGGCTGATGAGCCGGCCGAAGTCCAGGACGTAGATCCGGTCGGAGATCTGCATGACCAGATCCATGTGGTGCTCGATCATAAAGACGGAGAGGTCGTACTCCGTGCGGATCTGCCGGATGAAGTCGGTGAGCTCCTGGGTCTCCTGGGGGTTCATGCCGGCGGCCGGCTCGTCCAGGAGGAGGAGCTTGGGGTCGGTGGCCAGGGCCCGGGCGATCTCCAGCCGGCGCTGGAGGCCGTAGGGCAGGGAGGAGGCCACCTCGTCCTTCAGGTGGGCCAGGCCCTGCTCCTCCAAGAGGGCCATGGACTCCTCCCGCATCCGCTTCTCCTCCGCCCGGTTGAGGCGGAAGGTGGCGGTGAGGAAGTTCTGCTTGGCCCGCATGTGCTTGGCCACCAGCACGTTTTCAAAGACCGTGAGGGCCCCGAAAAGACGGATGTTCTGAAAGGTGCGGGCGATGCCCTTCCGGGTAATCTGGTCGGGGGTGAGGCGGACCACGCCGGTGTACTTGCCGTTGTTTTCCCCCTGGTACATGGCCTTCATCTTGCCCTGGGGGTGGTTCTCCACGATGACCTCCCCGGCCAGGCTCACCCGGCCGTTGGTGGGCTCATAGACGCCGGTCACGCAGTTGAAGGCGGTGGTCTTACCGGCGCCGTTGGGGCCGATGAGGGCCACGATCTCCCCCCGGTTCACCTCCAGGGACAGGTTGTTGACGGCTACCACGCCGCCGAACTGCATGGTGACGTCCTCCAGGCGCAGGATATTTTCAGCCATTGTGCTCACCAGCCTTTCGGGCGGTCTTTTTCGGCCTTGGCCGGAAGAGGTCGGGCAGCTCCTTGTCGCCCATGAGGCCACGGCGGAAGAAGAGGACCACGATCATGATGATGATGGAGAAAACCACCATCCGGAAGCCGGTGCGGAGGAAGGGGACCTTGACGCCGAAGATCCACATCTCGGAGTCCAGGAAGCGGAGCCACCACTCGCTGGCCGCCACGTAGAGGAAGGTGGCGATGCAGGAGCCGGACACGGAGCCGATGCCGCCGATGACCACGATGAGGAGGATCTCATAGGTCATGGTGGAGGTGTACACCTTGGCCTGGGCGTTGGAGGCGTACATGGCGAAGAGGGCGCCGCCCACCCCGGCGAAGAAGGAGGAGATGCAGAAGGAGAGCATCTTGTGCTTGGCCAGGTTGATGCCCATGGCCTCGGCGGCGATCTCGTCCTCCCGGATGGCCTTGAAGGCCCGGCCGTAGGAGGAGTTGATGAGCATGACGATGACGGCGATGCACAGGATGGCCACCAGGAAGGGGACAAAGGCGGACAGGCGCAGGATCACCTCGCCGTCGGCGTTCTTGATGTTGAAGCTGGTGAAGGTGGGGATCTGGGTGATCATGTTGGCGCCGTTGGTCACGGGGCCCAGGGCCTGCCACTGGAAGATGGCCCGGATGATCTCGGCAAAGCCCAGGGTGGCGATGGCCAGGTAGTCGCTCTTGAGCCGCAGCACGGGCAGGCCGATGAGCCAGGCGAAGAGGGCGGCCACGCAGCCGGCCAGAAGGATGGCCAGGGCCACGCCCAGAATGAGGCCCTGGGGGGTGTCCACCCCGCCGAACAGGTCGGGCAGGGAGAAGTTCAGGGCCGAGCCGCCGTAGAGGTAGTACACCGTGTCCTTCTGGGCCACGGGAACGGTGAGAATGGCGTAGGTGTAGGCGCCCAGGAGCATGAAACCGGCCTGGCCCAGGGAGAAGAGGCCAGTGAAGCCGTTGAGGAGGTTCATGGAGACAGCCACCAGGGAGTACACCGCGCCCTTTTTGAGCACGATGAAGAGCTGACTGGTGGAGGGGAGGGTGTTCTCCAGCACCACCACCAGGGCCAGTACCACCACGGCGGCCACCAGGCCCAGAAACGCGCCCGTCTTGTTTTTCTTTGTTTGGATCATCTTGAGGCGCCTCCTTTACACTTTATCGGTGGCCTTCTCACCGAAGAGGCCGGTGGGCTTGAAGACCAGCACGATGATCAGCAGCGCGAAGGTGAAGGCGTCCACAAAGGTGGTGGCCCCCTCGAAGGGCAGGACCTTCACGAAGTTTTCGCAGATGCCGATGAGGAAGGCGCCGATGACGGCCCCGGGGATGGAGCCGATGCCGCCGAAGACGGCGGCTACGAAGGCCTTCAGGCCGGGCATGGCGCCGGCAGTGGGGGTGACGGCCTGATAGGTGGTGAAGTAGAGCATGGAGCCCAGGGCGGCCAGGGCCGAGCCGATGACGAAGGTGGTGGAGATGACGGAGTTGATCTTGATGCCCATGAGCTGGCTGGTCTCGAAGTCCTTGGCCACCGCCCGCATGGCCATGCCCACCTTGGTGTGGTTGATGAGCTGGGTGAGGGCCACCACCAGGATCACCACCAGGAAGGGGGTAAGGATGACCACCCACTTGATGGGGGTGCCCGCCACGGTGATGGTGTCGGACAGGAAGGGGATGGCGGGGTAGGTCATGGGCTGGCCGCCGGTGACGTAGGTGGCGGTGTTCTGGAGCAAGTAGCTCACGCCGATGGCCGAGATCATGACGCTCATGCGGGGGGCGGTGCGCAGGGGCTTGTAGGCCACCCGCTCAATGAGGAAGCCCAGCAGCACGGTCAGCACCAACACCAGGATCAGACTGACGAGGATGGTGGTGGGGGACAGGTAGGCCCCCAGGGACGAGGTCAGATAGATGCCCATGAGGCCGGCCACCATGAACACATCGCCGTGGGCGAAGTTGATGAGGCGCAGGATGCCGTAGACCATGGTGTAGCCGATGGCGATGAGGGCGTATTGACCACCCACCGAGATGCCGAACAGCAGGGTGGAGATGAAAAATTCCATGGGATGTCCTCCCCTATGCCAGATTTGATGCCAGGCTGTCTCGAAAAGAGCGTGGTCACGGCCCCTTTCGAGGCAGCCCGACGAGGTCAGAAATATGAGGCTTGGCGGGAACCCGGAGGTCCCCGCCAAGCGCATACGCTGCCTGTGGTTCAGAGACGGATATTCTTACTGCGCCACAGTCTGGACGCCCTCCAGCTCCCAGGCGCCGTCGTTGGTGGAGTGCTTGATGTAGGCGGTGTCACGGACGGCGTCGCCGTTGGTGTCGTCGAACTCGATGTGGCCGGACACGCCATCATAGGTCACGTCCCACAGGGCGGCCTTGATGTCGGCGGGCTCCACGCTGCCGGCGGCCTTGATGGCCTCCAGGGCCACGTAGTAGGCGTCATAGCCCATGGCGGACACGGCGGCGATGGTGTCGTTGCCGCCGTTGGCCTCCAGAGCGCCGTCGGCGGTGTTGATGTAGTTCTTGATGCCCTCGTCGAAGTCGGGGTTGCCGCCCTCCTGATAGAAGGTGGAGACGTAGAGCTGCACGTTGGTACCCTTGGCGGCCTCAAGGACCATGTTGTCGTCCAGGGTGTCGGAGCCCAGGAAGGGGGCCTCGATGCCAAGGTCGGCGGCCTGGGTGATGATCTGGGTGGCGTAGGCGATGGACACGGGGGTGAAGATAACGTCGGCGCCCTGGTCCTTGGCCTTGTTCAGGTAGGAGTTGAAGTCGGAGTTGTTGGTGGGGAAGGAGTCCTTGATGACGGTGCCGCCGGCGGCGGTGAAGGCCTGCTCAAAGTAGGCGATGAGGCCCTGGTCGTACTCGTTGCCCGCCTCGCCCAGGCAGTAGGCGGTGGTGGCGCTGAATTTATCCTTGGCGAAGTTGGCAAGGACGGTGCCCTGGAAGGGGTCCAGGAAGCAGATGCGGAAATAGTAGTCGTTGCCGGCGGTGACGTTGGGGTTGGTGCAGGTGACGCCGATGGCGGGGATGCCCGCGTCACCGAAGATGGGGCCGCCGGCGATGGACACGCCAGAGCCGTAGGAGCCCAGCACCAGGGCCACGCCCTCGCTGACCAGCTGGGAGGCGGCGGTGGGAGCCTTGTCGGTGGTGGAGCCGTTGTCGGCGTAGACCAGCTCCACGGAGTAGGTCTCGCCGCCCACCTCCACGGTGGGAGTCTCGGTGTTGGCGTACTGCATGCCCAGCATTTCCTTCTTGCCGCCGGAGGCGGAGTCGCCGGTGGAGGGCTCAAAGACGCCGATGCGGACCACCTTGTCGCCGCTCTGGGCGGCGGGGGCGGAGGCGTCGGGGCTGCCGGTCTCGGGGGCGGCGCTGGAGGGCGGCGTGCTGGAGCAGCCGGCCAGAGCCGTCAGGGCCAGGGAGCAGGAAAGCGCGAATGCAAGAAACTTTTTCATTGTTGCTGGTTCCTCCTTGTCCGTTCTGTCGGATGAGACAAACTGTCTACACATAGAGAACGATTGTCCACAGCCGTTGCTTTATTATAGCAATGTGGCAGAGGAAATGCAAGTCGCTTTCCGAATAAAGATCAAATATTTTTGGGTTGTCCCAGATTTGTCCGAATTTTTCGGGGAAAACAGCAGGAGAAGCAATACAATCCTGCATACAGCGACAAAATGAAATAAAATGTATTTCATGCGCAGACAAATGTCGACAAATTAAAGGGGAGCGAGGAGACAAGTCCCGGGCGAAAAGCGGAGGACGCCCGGAAGAATCCATCTTCCGGGCGTCCTCATATCACGATTTATGGTTCCGTGTGTCCGCCGGCGGCGGAGCGATAGTAGGCCAACAGGCGGTGGACAAATCTCCGCATGACGGCAGGCAGATCGTAGGAGCCGTCGCGGGTGCACCAGTTGTAGACCAGACCGCGGACGGAGATCATCAGGTACTCGGCGATCTCCTCGGCGCTGTCATTGCCGGCCAGTGTACCGTCGTCCAGACCCTGCCGGATGATCCCGATGAGCACCCCCACCATGCCCTGATGGGGGTCCCGGCTGAAGAGGGTGTTGTCCGGGTTGTAGAGCAGCTTGGTCATCCGCAGGTCCGTGAGATCGCTGGAGTAGTGGGCGTAATAGTCGAAAAATGCCATAATCCGCTCCAGCGCCGACTCCTGGATGAGCAAAGGTGCCACCGTCTCGGCAAAGTAGTGGTCGGCGATGCGGTAGGTCTCATAAAAGACCTCCATTTTGCTGGAGTAATAATTATAAAAGGTACCGATGGACACCTTGGCCCGGGCCACGATGTCCCGGATGGTGATGTCGTCGAAGTCCTTTTCCGTCAGAAGTTCCACCGCTGCATGGAAGAGCTTGTCCTTGGTCTGCTCCGCCTGGAGCTGCCGCCTGCTTTTGTTCTCGGTTTCCATGTCCTCCACCTCGATACGGATCGGTTTTTTGTACCACGGATTATACAGGAAAAGTACCGCCTATGCAAGCGCGCGGCGTTCCTCCCGTGTCCGTGTCATACCGGCGGGGCATTTCGGGTCCGTCGAATATGGAATCGTCGCCTGGAGGCTATTGACGCTTTTTCCAGCCAGTGTTAGACTATATATGAACAAGTTCACTGAACATATTTGCCGTTTGAACGGAGCGGCCGCGGGGCAGCGGTCACGTTCAGCGCCGCTGAACAGCGGCGGACAGGCCAGGAAAGGAAGGAATTTTGTCTATGAAAAAAAGCACCCCCGCCCAGTGGGCGACCCGTGTCATACTCTACATCGTCGGCCTTTTCTTTATGGCCCTGGGCGTGGCCTTCGCAGTCAACTCCGATCTGGGCGTCTCTCCGGTGACCTCCCTGCCCTATGTGATCAGCCTTATTACCAATACGGCTTTGGGGACCTGTGTCATTGCGGTATACGGCATCTACATTGTATTGCAGATTCTCATTCTCCGGCGGGAGTTCCGCCTCATCAACCTGACCCAGATCATTTTTTCCACCATTTTCGGCTACTTCACCGACTTCACCAAGTGGCTGCTGGCCGACTTCACCCTGCCCACCTATGCTGGACAGCTGGTGATGCTGGTCATCAGCATCATCACGGTGGCCTTTGGCGTATTCCTCTACATGGAGGTGGACCTGGTGGCCATGCCCATGGAGGGGCTCACTATGGCAATCGCCAAAAAGGTAGGCAGACCCTTCCACAACGTCAAGATCGTGGTGGACTGCAGCACGGTCGTCCTGGGTATCCTGCTCTCCGTCGTCCTCCTTCATGGTCTCTTTGGCATCCGCGAAGGCACTGTCATCACCGCCATTGTGGTGGGCAAGGTCATGGGGCTCTTCAAAAAGCCCCTCCAGCCTGTGGTGCAGCGGCTGTGCTTCGGCGCTGTTGGCCCCGAACCGGAGGAGGTGCGGGAGCTGGAGGAGCTGGAAGGCATGGACGTGGGCGAGTAAGACCGGCTCCGATCTGAATTATGAAAGCGGACCCTCCGGCGTTCCAGACGCCGGAGGGTCCGCTTTTGCTGTACCCGGAGACCATGGGTGTCACCGGTGAAAATGGACGTGAAAATCACACTTGTCGCCCCGGATGTGGGAGCGGGCGAACTCCACCGCCCGGCCCTGGGCGTCGTAGCTGACGCACTGGAGGGTGAGGACGCCCCGGTGGGCGTCCACATCCAGCAGCCGGGCCTCCGCCGAGTCCAGCCGGGAGATGGAGAGGCTCTGCTCCCCACGGGAGATCCGAATGCCATAAAAGGCGTACACCTGGTGGAGGGAGAAGACGTTCAGGTCCACGTCGGGCAGGTTGGGGACCAGGTGCTGGGGGATGTAGGTCTCCTCCAGGGAGAGGGGCTCCCCGTCCAGCAGACACAGGCGCCTGACGTAGAAAAGGGGCTCCTGGGGGGAGCAGCCCAGATAGCCGGCGTACAGGGTGCCGGCGGGGCGGGCCGCCTTGATGAGGAGCCGGGTCTCCGACCGCTGGGCCGACTCCTTCAAGGTCTGCTCAAAGCCCCCTGCTGTCTCCAGGTCCTTGGCCAGCTTTTCCCCCACCACAAAAATGCCCTTGCCCTGGACGCTCTTCAAAAGGCCCTCGCCGATGAGGGCCGAGATGGCCGAGCGCACCGACAGGCGGTGGATGCCGTAGGTCTCCGCCAGGGCGCCCACCGAGGGGATGGCGGTGCCGGGCGGGTATTCGCCGTTTTCGATCTTGCCCCGGATGAGCTCCCGGAGCTGGAGGTAGAGGGGCGACTTGGGGCCCACCGGCTCATCACGCCTCATGACTGTCCGTCTCCTCTTCCTGACGCTCCATCACCGTGGTGATCCGCAGCCGGTCGGGCCGGGCCGCCCCACGGCAATACTCCATGAGCTGCCCCGTCTGGTCGTAGGTCATGCTGACGATCCAGAAGAGGGGAGAGCCGCTCTCGATGCCCATGAGCTCGGCCTCCTCGGCGGTAGCGTAGGTGATGCCGATCTCCTCCTCGCCCTGGACGGGGAGAATGCCGAAATCCTCCTCCAGCACGGAGAAGAGGGAGTGGTTCTCCAGGTCCTTGTTTTCCAGACCGGTCAGCCGCTGGGCCGGCATGTAGGAGGTCTCCACCATCAGGGGCTCCCCGTCCACCGACCGCAGCCGGACGATCTTATAGAGGGGATAGCCCAGCACCTGGTTGAACCGCCGGGCCAGGTGCTTGTCGCACTCCGTCCGCCGCAGCTCCAGCAGCCGGGTGGTCACCTTCCGGCCCTGCTGCGCCGCCGACTGGCTCATGGACAGCAGGCCCTGGAGGTTCCGGGTGTACTTCTCAGGGGCCACAAAGGTGCCTGAGCCCGGCCGGGACAATAGTCGGCCGTCCTGCTCCATCAGGGCCACCGCGCTGCGCAGGGTGGTGCGGCTGAGTCCCCAGGCCTCGCTGAGACTGCGCTCCGAGGGGAGACGGTCCCCCGGCCGCAGCCGGTAGTCCGCCAGAAGTCCCTCCAGCAGCTCCCGAGCCCGGGTGCTGGGCCGGGGCCGATATTCCTGCATGTCCTTCCCTCCCCAATTGGTATGGTTTCTTTCGCCTATCATATCATAACCGCAGCCGCGACGCAACGGGAAGGAGGACGATACAGATAAGAAAACTTGTTTTTAGACCAATTTTTGCCGGCGGAAAGCGGAGTGATGGTGGCCGGAAGGAGAAAAACAGCTGAAATCTAGAAAAGAAATATTCAAAACCTTGAATTGGTATGATTTAAATTTTCCATATCTGTAAAAATTCATTGCTATTATAAAAAAAGTATGCTATGATGCAGACGACTGGAAAAAACGGCGAGGAAACCCCATAAAATCGCTGTGATTTTTTGTGGTTTTGATTAAAAATGAGGTGGGAATGGCATGCCGGAGAGTATCGTATCTCTGATCAATGTGGAAAAACGTTTTGGTTCCAATCTGGTGGTACGGCAAATGAACATGGAGATCCAGGAGGGGGAGTTCCTGACCCTGCTGGGTCCGTCCGGCTGCGGCAAGACTACCACCCTGCGGATGATCGCCGGCTTCGAGGACGCCACCTCCGGCATCATCAAGGTCCAGGGGGAGCGGGTGGAGAACAAGGAGCCCTACCAGCGGGATGTGAACACGGTCTTTCAGAATTACGCCCTCTTTCCCCACATGACGGTCTTTGACAACGTGGCCTACGGCCTCACCATCAAGAAGGTGCCCAAGGACGAGATCCGCCGCCGGGTCACCGAGATGCTCTCCCTGGTGCAGCTCTCCGGCTATGAAAAACGGAAGCCCGACGCCCTCTCCGGCGGCCAGAAGCAGCGGGTGGCCATCGCCCGGGCCCTCATCAACAACCCCAAGGTGCTGCTGCTGGACGAGCCTCTGGGCGCCCTGGACCTGAAGCTGCGCAAGCAGATGCAGATCGAGCTCAAGCGGCTCCAGAAGAAGCTGGGCATCACCTTCGTCTACGTCACCCACGACCAGGAGGAGGCCCTCACCATGTCCGACCGCATCGCCGTCATGAACGGAGGCGTCATCGAGCAGATGGGCACCCCCCGGGAGATCTATGACCGGCCCAAGACCCGGTTCGTGGCCGGGTTCATCGGCGAGTCCAACATCTTTGACGGCGTGGTTCGGGCCGTGGACGGCGACCTGCTGCGGGTGGAGTGCCCGGCGGGCACCCTCACCACCCGGGGCGAGGGCTTCCAGGTGGGGGAGGAGATGCATGTCTCCATCCGCCCGGAGTATCTGGAGCTGGGCACCGGCAAGGCGGAGGGCTTCGACCTGCCGGCCAAGGTGAAGGACTTCACCTACATGGGCACGGTGGTCAAGACGGCCCTGGACCTCTCCGACGGCACCGAGGTCAAGCTCTCCCGCTTTGAGCAGGACGAGCGCCTCCACGAGGGGGATGCGGTCCAGGTCTTCTGGGACCCGGACAAGTCGGTGGCCATCAAGAAGGCCCAGGCGTAAGGGGGCGGGAACATGAGCACGCGCATCAACGACACCACCGATCTCCAGGCCATTAGCCGGAAGCGGGACCTGCGGCGGAAGACCCTCCCCGCCCTGGCCCAGGCCGGCCCGGTGTCGGTGTGGATGATCCTCTTCGTCACCATCCCCATGCTCTACATCATCTACATCAGCTTCATGTCCCGGGGCGTCTTCGGCGACGTGGTCTACGAGTTCTCCCTGGAGAGCTACCAGACCCTGCTGGACGCCACCTACTTCAAGGTTATCCTAAAATCCCTCCAGGTGGCCCTCTTCACCACGGTGCTCTGCCTGCTGCTGGGCTACCCCTTCGCCTACTACATCGCCCGCAAGCCCCCGGAAAAGGCCTCCCGGCTCATCATGCTCATCATGATCCCCTTCTGGACCAACTCCCTGATGCGCCTGAACAGCTGGCTGCTCCTCTTCCAGACCAGCGGACCCATCAATAACTTCCTCCAGTGGGCCGGCATCACCGACGCCCCCATCACCTTCGTCTACACCGACGGCCTGGTGGTGCTGGGCATGATCACCAACATGCTCCCCTTCGCGGTGCTCCCCCTGTACAGCTCCATTGAGAAGCTGCAAAAGTCCCTGCTGGAGGCCTCCTCCGACCTGGGGGCTACCCCCCGGGAGACCTTCTTCCGGGTGACCCTGCCCCTCACCTTCCCCGGCATCTTCTCCGCCGTCATCCTGGTGTTCATCCCCAGCCTGGGCATCTACACCGTCTCCGACATGCTGGGCGGCGGCAAGGTCCTCTACATCGGCAACATCATCAAAAACCAGTTCGGCTCCATCCGCAACTGGCCCCTGGGCGCCGCCCTCTCGGTGCTGCTGCTGGTCATCACCGGCGCCCTCATTTTCCTCTACACCCGCTTTTCCAAGCTGGAAGATATGGAGGTGGTGTAAATGGCAAGCCTCACCAAGGTACAGCGCCGCCGGAAGGCCCTGGGCATCCTGGGAGATGTCTACGCCATCCTCATCTACACCGTGCTCTATATCCCCGTTGTGGTGATGATGATCTTCTCCTTCAACGACCAGCGCTACAACTACTACTGGAGCGGCTTCACCACCCAGTGGTACGGCAAGCTCCTCTCCAACCACGCCCTCATGGACAGCCTGTGGTACTCCATCATCATCGCCGTGCTGGCCACCGTCATCTCGGTGGTGGTGGGCACCCTGGGCGCCCTGGGCCTCAAGCGCTATGAGTTCAAGATGAAAAAGTTCATCAACAGCATGATCTTCATCCCCATCATCGTCCCTGAGATCGTGCTGGCGGTGGCTCTGCTCATCATCTTCATGAACATCGGCGTCTCCCTGGGCATGGGCTCCATCCTCATCGGCCACTGCACCTTCTGTATCCCCTACGCCGTGGTCACCATCAAGGGCCGCATCAGCGGCGACGGCGAGACCCTGGAGGAGGCCTCCATGGACCTGGGCGCCAACCGCATCCAGACCTTCCTGCGGGTGACCCTGCCCAGCATTATGCCCGGCGTCATGTCGGCGGCCTTCCTCTCCTTCACCCTCTCCATCGACGACGTGGTCATGAGCAACATGCTGGCCGGCGCCAAGAACAGCACCCTGCCCGTGCTCATCCTCTCCATGAACAAGAGCGGTGTCACCCCCGACGTCAACGCCCTCACCACCATCATGATTCTGGTCATCGTGGCGTGCATGCTCCTGAGCAACGCCGTTAAGGCCATGCTCCGCAAGCGGAGCCAGGCCGCCTGAACAGGTCCTTACCGCCCGGGAGAGCGCCCCGGCGATACGGAATAGAGCCAAATTGAAAAAGGAGGAACATTTGTTATGAAGAGAATTCTGTCCGGAGTCCTTGCCGGTGCCATGCTCCTGGCCCTGTGCGCCTGCGGCGGCGACAGTAGCGCCCCCGCCGAGACCACGGCCGCCGGTACCGACGCCCCCGCTGAGACCACCCCCGCCGAGGCCAGCACCGAGCTGAACATCTACATGTGGCAGCAGTACATCTCCGACGAGCTCATCGCCAACTTTGAGGAGGAGAACAACTGCACCGTCAACCTCTCCTACATGAGCGACAACGCCGACGCCATCACCAAGCTCACCGCCGGCGGCGGCCAGGAGTACGACCTCATCATGACCTGCGACGCCTACATGGAGTCCCTCATCGCCGGCGGCTACGTGGAGAAGCTGGACCTCACCCAGATCCCCAACTCCAGCAACATCAACGAGGCCTACTGGACCGCCAAGGACTACTGCGTCCCCTACCTCATGAACTACATCTACATTGTCTACAACACCGAGACCTGCCCCATTGACATCACCTGCTACAACGACCTCATCGATCCCGCCCTGAAGGGCCAGATCAGCACCATCGACGGCGCCCGGAACCTGTTCCCCATCGCCCTCATCGCCCTGGGCTACGACCCCAACTCCACCGAGGAGAGCGAGATCGCCGAGGCCTATGAGTGGCTGGTGAAGTTCAACGAGAACGTGGTGGCCTACGGCGCCGCCGAGCAGAACCTGACCAACGGCACTGCCTCCGTGGCCCTGACCTACGACGGCAACACCTCCTGGGCCATGAGCGAGATGGGCGAGAACAACACCCTGGTGGTGGCCGATCCCTTCGACGACGCCGTGCAGCTGGGCTTCGACCTCTACGTCATCCCCACCGGCGCCCAGCACACCGACCTGGCCTACAAGTTCCTCAACTACATCTGCGACCCCGAGGCCATGGCCAAGAACCTGGAGGAGTACCCCTACTCCTGCCCCAACGACGCCGCTGTGGCCGCCGCTCCCGAGTCCTACCGCAACGACCCCGCCCGTAACTTCTCCTACAAGGAGAACGTCTTCTTCCAGGAGGACGTGGGCGAAGCCCTCACCATCTACAACGACTACTATCAGAAGCTGAAGGTGGGCCAGTAAGCCCACGGTAAGGAGATTTGTATGCTGAAATTTGACGAGGAAAAACAGCTTGCCAGCGTCCAGGGCGCCCTGGCCCTCCGGCCCCGGATTGAGGCCGTGGTGGACGGCATCTGCAAGGACGGCTTCCGGAACCTATGCTGGCTGGGCATCGGCGGGACCTATGCCTCCTGCCTCCAGGCCCAGGCCCACATGAAGGAGCGCTCCGACCTGGACCTCTTTGTGGAGAACGCGGCGGAGTACCTCACCACCGGCAACCGCCGGGTGGGGGAGGGCACCATCGTGGTCATCTCCTCCGTCACCGGCAGCACCGAAGAGATGGTGAAGGGCGTGGAGAAGGCCAAGGCCGCCGGCGCCAAGGTGCTGGGCTTCATCGACGTGGAGACCGCGGCCCTGGCCAGTATGGTGGATTGGGAGATCGCCTATCCCGCCAATGAGCAGCTCAAATTCTTCATGGTGGCCGACCGATTCATGTACCACCGGGGCGAGTTCCCGGAGTACGACGACTACTACGCCCAGCTGGACGCCCACCTGGCCCGGGACCTGGTGGAGGTGGAGAAGGCCGCCGACGCCTTCGGCCTGGCCTTTGCCCAGAAGCACCACGACGACAAGCTCCACTACTTCGTGGGCGCCGGCAACCAGTACGGCTCCACTTACTCCTACGCCATGTGCTACTGGGAGGAGCAGCACTGGATCCGCACCAAGAGCATCCACTCCGCCGAGTTCTTCCACGGCATGCTGGAGATCGTGGACCGGGACACCCCGGTGACCGTCTTTGTGGGCGAGGACGCCCAGCGTCCCCTCAGCGAGCGGGTGGTGAAGTTCCTGCCCCGGGTATGCGCCAACTTCACCGTCATCGACTCCAAGGATTACGACCTGCCCGGCATCGATGAGAAGTACCGTGGGAACCTCTCCCACCTGGTGACCCACGCCGTCACCCAGCGCATCGACGCACACATCGAGGCCATCAACTGCCACCCCATGGAGATCCGGCGTTACTACCGTCAATTCAAGTATTGAGCAAAAGGGACCGCCCCGGGTAGCACCGGGGCGGTCCCTGTCAGGAGGAGCCTATGGAACTGGGCATGTTCACCAGCGGCTACCAGCGCTATCACCTGGAGCGGGCCTTCGCCGACGCCCGGGACCTGGGGTATGACTACATCGAGCTCTGGGGCGGCCGGCCCCACGCCTTTGCCCCCGACCTGAAGCGGGGAGAGCTGAAAGAGGTGCTGGCCCTGTCCCAGCGGTACGCCATGCCGGTGCGGGTCTACACCCCCGAGCACAACGCCTACCCCTATAACTATATGACGGGCAGCCGCCTCCAGTGGGAGGACACCATGGACTACCTGAAGCTGTGCCTGGACATGGGCAAGGCTCTGGGGGCGGAGCACACCCTGATTTCGGTGGGTCACGGCGGCTGCGGTGTGCCCCGGCGGGAGCTGTGGAAGCGGCTCATCGACAGCCTGCGGGTGCTCTCCGCCCACGCCGAGACCATCGGCCACAGCATCCTGCTGGAGAGCCTCACCCCCTACGAGAGCAACCTGTGCAACACGGCGGGGGAGCTGGCCCAGGTGCTGGAGGAGGTGGGCTCCCCCTGTCTGCTGGGCATGTGCGACGTGGTGCCGCCTTCGGCTGTGGGAGAGCCGGTGACCGAGTATCTGGACCTGCTGGGGGAGCGGATGGCCCACCTCCACCTGGTGGACAGCGACGGGACCAGCGACACCCACATGCTGCCCGGGGAGGGCCGGCTCTACCTGCCGGAGCTGCTCCGGGAGCTGGAGCACCGGGGCTACCGGGGCCGGGCCACCATCGAGCTGGTGACGGCCTACATCGCCGAGCCCACCCTGGCCGCCCGCCGGGCGGTGGAGCGGGTCCGGGCCATGCTGCCATAAGCCAACGGAACACAGGAGGACGACATGAACGAGAACTGCAAGCTGGCCGCCGTAGGGGACAACTGCATCGATTTCTACGACCAGACCGGGGACGCCTATCCCGGCGGCAACCCGGTGAATGTGGCGGTCTACACCGTCCGGCTGGGGGGGACGGCCTCCTACACCGGAGTGGTGGGGGAGGACGACTACGGCGCCCTCATGCGCCGGGCCA
Organism: uncultured Intestinimonas sp.; assembly: GCF_944387245.1. Lineage (GTDB taxonomy): Bacteria > Bacillota > Clostridia > Oscillospirales > Oscillospiraceae > Intestinimonas. The sequence goes on from NZ_CALXEE010000021.1 coordinate 25,084, forward strand.
TCGCCGGCAGGGGGGTGGACGTCTCCCATCTGCGCACCGAGCCGGGGAATACCGCCCTGTCCCACGTGTCCATCGTGGACGGGGACCGGGTCTTTGGTGACTACGAGGAGGGGGTCATGGCCTCCTTCCGCCTTACCGACGAGGACATCGACTTCCTCTGCGCCCACGACATGGTGGTGTCCGGCCTGTGGGGCATGATCGCCCCCGACCTGCCCAAGCTGAAGGCTCGTGGAGTCAAAGTGGCCTTCGACTTCGCCGACAAGCCGGAGGACCCAGTGGCGGCCCAGGCCCTTCCCTTCGTGGACTACGCCTTTTTCTCCAACGACGCCGACGGGGATGCTGCCCTGGAGGACTTCCTCCGAAACGTCACCGCCAAGGGCCCCAAGGTGGCGGTGGTCACCCGGGGAGAGAAGGGCAGCCTGGCCTACGACGGCGAGCGCTTCTACCGGGGGGACATCGTCCCCTGCCAGGTGGTGGACACCATGGGCGCCGGGGACAGCTTCATTGCCGGGTTCCTGTACGGCCTCATGCGGGGGCAGGACATCCCCGCCTGCATGGCCCTGGGCGCCCAGAACAGCAGTGTCACCCTGGGCTACGCCGGAGCCTGGTGAGCCTCTCGCCCATACGGAACAGAAAGAACGCCCTCACCGCGCAGCGGTGAGGGCGTTCTTTGTCTGCTCTGCTGTTGTTACAGTCCGGCCACCTCGTCCTGGTCCACCAGGCGGATGCCGTGGGCAGTGAGGGCGGCGGTGGCCGCCTCCCCGTCCTGGACCCGGAAGATCATGTAGGCGTGGTCGGCGTCGGCGCCGCCCAGGAAGGCGTACATGTACTCCACATTGACGGCGGCCTCGTTGAGGACCTGGAGGACCTGGTTGAGTCCGCCGGGCTCATCGGGGATCATCACCCCCAGCACGGGGGTCAGGCTGTGAATGAAGCCGGCGTCCTTGAGCACGGTGGTGGCGTCGTAGACGTTGTCCACGATGAGCCGCACGATGCCGAAGTCCTTGGTCTCGGCCAGGGACAGGGCCCGCATGTCCACCCCGTTCTGGGCCAGAGCGGTGGTCATGGCGTGGAGGGTGCCGGGCTTGTTTTCCAGAAACACGGAGATCTGCTTCAAACTCATGGTCGTTCCTCCCCTCAGATCTTGCGGCGGTCGATGACCCGGACGGCCTTGCCTTCGCTGCGGACGATGGACTTGGGGGCCACCAGGGTAACCTTGGCCGCCAGGCCCAGCATGGAGCGCAGGCCGTCCACCAGCTCGTCCTGACGGCGTGAGACCTCGCCCAGGTTGTCGGTGAACATCTCGGGGGTCATCTCTACGTGGACGTCCAGGGTGTCGGTGGACTTGACCCGGTCCACAATGATCTGGTAGTTGGCGGGGTAGCCGTAGTTGAGGAGCACCGTCTCGATCTGGGACGGGAACACGTTGACGCCCCGGATGATGAGCATGTCGTCGGTGCGGCCCTTGGGCTTGACCATCTTCACATGGGTGCGGCCGCAGGGGCACTTCTCACGGCTGAGGGAGCAGATGTCCCGGGTGCGGTAGCGCAGCAGGGGGAAGGCCTCCTTGGTGATGGAGGTAAAGACCAGCTCGCCCTGGCTGCCCTCGGGCAGCACCTCGCCGGTGTCAGGGTCGATGATCTCGGCGATGAAGTGGTCCTCATTGATGTGCATGCCGCTCTGGGCGGAGCACTCGAAGGACACGCCCGGGCCGGAGAGCTCGGTGAGGCCGTAGATGTCGTAGGCCTTGATGCCCAGGGTGTTCTGGATGTCCTGGCGCATCTCCTCACTCCAGGCCTCGGCGCCGAAGATGCCCGCCTTCAGGGGGATCTGGTCGGGGGTGAGGCCCATGTCCCGCATGGTCTCGCCGATGTAGGCGGCGTAGGAGGGGGTGCAGCAGAGGATGGTGGCGTTCAGGTCACGGATGAACATGATCTGCCGCTCAGTGTTGCCGGAGGAGGTGGGGATGGTGAGGCAGCCCACCTTGTGGCTGCCGCCGTTGAGGCCGGGGCCGCCGGTGAAGAGGCCGTAGCCGTAGGACACCTGACACACGTCCTCGTTGGTGCCGCCGGCGGCCACGATGGCCCGGGCGCAGCAGTCCTCCCACAGATCGATGTCGTGCTGGGTGTAGAAGGCCACCACCCGCTTGCCAGTGGTGCCCGAGGTAGACTGGATGCGCACGCAGTCCTTCAGGGGCATGCCCACCAGGCCGTAGGGATAGGCCTCCCGCAGGTCGGCCTTGGAGAGGAAGGGCAGCTTGTGAAGGTCGTCCACGCCCTTGATGTCGGCGGGGGTGAGGCCCTTGGCCTCCATCTTCTTGCGGTAGTAGGGGACATTGTCCCACACGTGCTGGACCTGCTTGACCAGTCGCTCGTTCTGCCAGGCCAGGATCTGCTCCCGGGAGGCGCACTCGATCTCAGGCTGATAATAGCGTTCCATGGGTATCATCCCTCTCTGGTTTCTGAAATATCCCTGCCCCCTCCCGCGAAAAGGCGGAGCAAGGGGGACCCGGTATCGACATATCAAATAAAGTTCTTTGCCAAGCTTTCTTTCAAGAAAGCGGAGCGGAGTTTATGCCTTCTGGCCCAGGGCAAAGGCCTTCCTGTTCAGTTCCAGGAACTTCTCCGGCACACAGGCGTTGATGGCCTCCTGCCAGGCCTCCTCGGGGAAGTCGAAGTAGTGGGACAGCCGGCCCATAAGGACCAGATTCACCGCCTTGGAGGAGCCGGCCTCCTCGGCCAGGGCCAGGCAGTCCAGGGCGTCCACCTTGGCGCCGGCGGCCTGCATCTTGGCCACCAGGTCCGTGGGGTATTCCGCCGCGCCGGTGATGACCGGCATGGGGTCGATCTGCTGGGTGGAGGTGACGATCTGGCCGTCGGGCCGCAGGTACTCCAGCCACCGGGCCGCCTCCAGCAGCTCAAAGGAGACGATGCAGTGGGCCTCGCCCTTGTCGATGACGGGGGAGTAGACCCTGTCGCCGTAGCGGACGTAGGTCACCACGCTGCCGCCCCGCTGGGACATGCCGTGGACCTCGGAGACCTTTACGTCATAGCCCTGCTCCATGAGGAGGTGGCCCAGCAGCTTGCTGGCCAGCAGGGAGCCCTGGCCGCCCACGCCCACGATCATGATGTTCTTGGTTTCCATGGCTCAACCCTCCTTCCCGGTGCTCTCGAAGGCACCCACGGGGCACAGCTGCTCGCACACGCCGCAGCCCACGCACAGGGTGTTGTCCACCCAGGCCTTGCCGCCCTTGATGGAGATGGCGGGGCAGCCGATCTTCATGCAGGACTTGCAGCCGATGCACTTGTCCTTGTTCACCGCCAGGGGGGGCTTGTGCTTGACGTACTTGAGAAGGGCGCAGGGCCGACGGGAGATGATAACCGAGGGCTCCGCCGCGGAGAGCTCCTCCTTCACGGCCTGGTCGCAGGCCTTCAGGTCGTAGGGGTCCACCACCCGGACCCGGTTAAAGCCCATGGCCCGGCACAGGGCCTCCAGGTCGATCTTGCCCGCCGGGTCGCCCTTGATGTTGTAGCCGGTGGTGGGGTTTTGCTGGTGGCCGGTCATGCCGGTGATGGAGTTGTCCAGGATGATGACGGTGGAGTTGGACTGGTTGTAGGCGATGTTGGCAAGGCCGGTCATGCCCGAGTGCATGAAGGTGGAGTCGCCGATGACGGCCACCGTCCTGCCCTCGCTCTCGCCGCCCAGGGCCTTGTTGAAGCCGTGGATGGCCGACACGGAGGCGCCCATGCACAGCGTCATCTCCATGGCCGCCAGAGGGGCCACGGCGCCCAGGGTATAGCAGCCGATGTCGCCCAGAACGGTGCACTTATTCTTGTTGAGGGTATAGAAAAGACCCCGGTGGGGACAGCCGGCGCACATGACGGGGGGGCGGCCGGGGACGGCCTGGTTGAGGGCCTTGCCCGTATGTACCTCGCCGCCCAGGGCGGCGGCCACCAGGTTCTGGGAGAATTCGTCGATCATGGGGAGGACGTCCTTGCCCAGGACCTCCAGGCCCAGCTTGCGGCAGTGGTCCTCAATGATGGGGTCCAGCTCCTCCACTACGGCCAGACGGTCCACCTTGGAGGCAAAGTTCTTGATGAGCTCCACCGGCAGGGGGTTGGTCATGCCCAGCTTGAGGACGGAGACCGAGTCCCCAAAGACCTCCTTGACGTACTGGTAGGAGGTGGAGGCGGTGATGATGCCCAGGGCGGTGCCGCCCATTTCCACCCGGTTCACCGGGGCGGTCTCCGCCCAGGCGACGAGCTTCCGGGTGCGCTCCTCCACCACGGGGTGGCGCTGCTTGGCGTTGCCCGGCATCATGACGTATTTGGCGATGTTCTTCTCATAGGGCTTGGCCGGGGGTTCCACCCGGTCGCCGGTCTCCACCAGGGCCTGGGAGTGGGAGACCCGGGTGCACATCTTCAGCAGCACCGGGGTGTCGAACTCCTCGGAGAGCTCGTAGGCCAGCTTGGTAAACTGGAGGGCCTCGGCGGAGTCGGAGGGCTCCAGCATGGGGAGCTTGGCGGCGATGGCGTGGTGCCGGGAGTCCTGCTCGTTCTGGGAGGAGTGCATCCCGGCGTCGTCGGCCACGCCGATGACGATACCGGCGTTGACGCCGGTGTAGGACATGGTATAGAGGGGGTCGGCGGCCACGTTGAGGCCCACGTGCTTCATGCCGCAGAAGGAACGCTTACCCGCCAGGGAGGCGCCGAAGGCGGCCTCCATGGCTACCTTCTCATTAGGGGCCCACTCACAGTAGATCTCGTCATACTGGACGGCCTCCTCGGTGATCTCGGTACTGGGGGTGCCTGGATAGCTGGAAATCAGGGAACAACCAGCCTCATAGAGCCCCCGGGCAACGGCGGCGTTGCCCAACATCAGTTGCTTCATTCCACTTCCACCTTGCTTTCCTGCGTTTCTTGGGAGACCGGCGGGATCTCCCGCTTGTCCAGACCGCTCCGTAGGATCACGTCACGCATGACGCCTCCCGCTCCGTTGTCCAGCATGGCCCGCCGCACCCGGCTGATGGTGGCGCTGCTGGCCCCCGTCCGCTCCAGGATGTCCAGGTACACCAGCCCCTGCTGGAGATAGACCGCCACATCGAAGCGCTGCTCCATGGACCGCAACTCCACCGGTGTACACAGGTCCTCAAAAAAGCGGCAGCACTCCTCCGCATCTTTCAGCTTCGCAATGGTCTCGTACAACGCCAGACTGCGCTCCTTGCGCTCTGTCTTTGCCATAATATGCTCCTTCCGGACGATCAAAAAATGGACCGGCTCCCGCCGGCTGGGTATACTACTTCAATGTTAACACATTAAAGCGTGACAGTAAACAAAAAATTCGCCATTTTTAAAATTTATTTGGTTGACTTGACAGGGCGTGGGAAATCGGCTATGATACTTTAGTGGTTTAAAGGAAAAAATAACCGGCGGGTCCGCCCGCCGCGGAAAGGAACGAGCCGGTATGCCCATTACCGATCTGCTGGAGCGCAACAGCAAGCTCTATGGTGATGAGATCGCCCTGGTGGAGATCAACCCCGAGGTCCACGAGAAGCAGCGGGTGACCTGGAAGGAGTACGCCCTGATCCAGCCCACCTCCTCCGTCCCCTACCGCCGGGAGATCACCTGGTCGGTCTTTGACGAGAAGGCCAACCGGGTGGCCAATCTGCTCCTGGGCCGGGGCATCCGGAAAGGCCAGAAGGTGGCCATCCTCCTGATGAACTGCCTGGAATGGCTGCCCATCTATTTCGGCATTTTAAAGACGGGGGCGGTGGCCGTCCCCCTGAACTTCCGCTATACCGCCGAGGAGATCGACTACTGCGTCAAGCTGGCCAACGCCGACGTGCTCTTCTTCGGCCCCGAGTTCATCGGCCGGGTGGAGGACATCGCCGACGACCTGGGCCGGGAGCGGCTCCTCTTCTTCGTGGGGGACAGCTGCCCCTCCTTCGCCGAGGACTACCACCGGGCGGCGGCCAACTGTTCCAGCGTGGCCCCCAAGGTCCTCATCGACGACGAGGACGAGGGCGCCATCTACTACTCCTCCGGCACCACCGGCTTCCCCAAGGCCATCCTCCTGCGGCACAACGCCCTCCTCCAGGCCGCCCGCATGGAGGCCATCCACCACAAGACCACCCATGAGGACGTCTTTTTGTGCATCCCGCCCCTCTACCACACCGGCGCCAAGATGCACTGGTTCGGCTCCCTCTTCACCGGCGGCAAGGCCGTCCTCCTGAAGGGCAACTCCCCCGAGGCCATCTTCCACGCCATCTCCCAGGAGGGGTGTACCATCGTGTGGCTGCTGGTGCCCTGGTGCCAGGACATCCTGGCCGCCCTGGACCGGGGAGTCCTCCAGCTGCCCAATTACCGGCTCAGCCAGTGGCGGCTCATGCACATCGGCGCCCAGCCGGTGCCCCCCAGCCTCATCAAGCACTGGGTGCGCTACTTCCCCAACCACAAGTACGACACCAACTACGGCCTCTCCGAGTCCACCGGCCCGGGCTGTGTCCACCTGGGATTGGACAACATCGAAAAGGTGGGGGCCATCGGCGTCCCCGGCTACGGCTGGCAGGCCAAGATTGTGGACGAGAACGGCGCTGAGGTGGAACAGGGTCAGGTGGGCGAGCTGTGCGTGAAGGGGCCCGGCGTCATGGTGTGCTATTACCACGACCCCAAGGCCACCGCCGAGGTCCTCCACGACGGCTGGCTCCACACCGGCGACATGGCCCGCCAGGACGAGGAGGGCTTCTACTACCTGGTGGACCGGAAAAAGGACGTCATCATCTCCGGCGGCGAGAATCTCTACCCGGTGCAGATCGAGGACTTCCTCTCCGCCCACCCCAAGGTCCACGACGTGGCCGTCATCGGCCTGCCCGACCGGCGGCTGGGTGAGATCGCCGCCGCCATCATCCAAGTCAAGGAGGGGGAGACCTGCACCGAGGAGGAGATCAACCGCTTCTGCAACGAGCTGCCCCGGTACAAGCGCCCCCGGAAGATCATCTTCGCCCCCGTCCCCCGCAACGCCACCGGCAAGATCGAAAAGCCCAGGCTCCGGGAGCAGT
>NZ_CALXEE010000022.1 GCF_944387245.1 uncultured Intestinimonas sp.
GTCGGCGCTGCCCACGGTACGCGGATGGGGCAGGCCCCAGACGATCTCCCGTCGTCCGGGGACCCCATTGGACTTCACTTCCTCGGCGGGAGTGAAGCCCGCCTGCGGCAAGGTCCCGTGCCAGCGGCACGGGACCTTGTACGGCGCTGACGCGCCGCCCCATCTTCGATGGGGCCCCCGACGTCCTGCCCGGGGCAGGCTCAGCCGGTCTGACGCCTATTTCTTCTCCTTAGAAGTCGGCGCTGCCCACGGTACGCGGGTGAGGCAGGACGTCGCGGATGTTGCCCACGCCGGTGAGGTACATGACCATCCGCTCGAAGCCCAGGCCGAAGCCGGCGTGCTTGCACCCACCATAGCGGCGCAGGTCCAGGTACCACCAGTAGTCCTTGGGGTCCATGCCCAGCTCCTTGATGCGGTTCTCCAGCACGTCCAGCCGCTCCTCACGCTGGGAGCCGCCGATGATCTCGCCGATACCGGGCACCAGGCAGTCGGCGGCGGCCACGGTCTTGCCGTCGTCGTTGAGGCGCATGTAGAAGGCCTTGATGTCCTTGGGGTAGTCGGTGACAAAGACCGGCTTCTTATAGACCTGCTCGGTGAGGTAGCGCTCGTGCTCGGTCTGGAGGTCGCTGCCCCAGTCCACCTTGTAGTCGAACTTGTCGTTGTTCTTCTTAAGAATCTCCACTGCCTCGGTGTAGCTCACCCGGCCGAAATCGGAGGAGGCTACGTGCTCCAGCCGCTCCTTCAGGCCCTTGTCCACGAAGGAGTTGAAGAAGTTGATCTCGTCGGGGCACTTCTCCAGCACGGTGGTGATGATGAACTTGATCATGGCCTCAGCCACGTCCATGTCGCCCTTCAGGTCGCAGAAGGCCATCTCGGGCTCGATCATCCAGAACTCGGCGGCGTGGCGGGTGGTGTTGGACTTCTCCGCCCGGAAGGTGGGGCCGAAGGTGTAGACGTCGCCGAAGGCCATGGCGAAGTTCTCGGCGTTGAGCTGGCCGGACACGGTAAGGTTGGCGCTCTTGCCGAAGAAGTCCTGGGTGTAGTCCACGGTGCCGTCGGGATTCTTGGGCACGTTCTCCAGGTCCAGGGTGGTCACCCGGAACATCTCGCCGGCGCCCTCGCAGTCGGAGGCGGTGATGATGGGGGTGTGGACGTACACGAAGCCCCGGCTCTGGAAGAAGGTGTGGATGGCGTAGGCGGCCACGCTCCGCACCCGGAAGGTGGCGGAGAGCAGGTTGGTCCGGGGCCGCAGGTGCTGGATGGTCCGCAGATACTCCACGGTGTGGCGCTTCTTCTGCAGGGGGTAGTCGGGGGTGGAGGGGCCCTCCACGGCGATGGCGGCGGCCTTGATCTCCAGGGGCTGCTTGGCCTCCGGGGTCAGGACCACGGTGCCGGTGACCGACAGGGCGGCGCCCACGTTCTGCCCGGCAATCTCCTTATAGTTGGCCAGGGAGTTGGCGTCCATGACCACCTGAAGATTCTTGAAGCAGGAGCCGTCGTTGAGCTCGATGAAGCCGAAGGTCTTCATGTCGCGGATGGTGCGGGCCCAGCCGCAGACCGTGACCTCCTGACCACCGAAGTGCTCCTGGTCGGCGAAAATCTGTGCGATCTTTGTGCGTTCCATTGGGTTGATTCCCCTCTCAGCGTCATTAGTGGTGTTACACAGTACCTTATATTATAACCCCTGGGACCCAAAGCCGCAAGTGTGCAGGCCGTTTTCCGCGGTCAAAACCAAAAGAAAAGTCCGTCTCAGGTGGCCGTGGACAGAACGAAGGGCTGATATCTGCTGATTGCTGTCATAGGGGTATATAAAAAATGTATGCGATGGAAGACAAACGATACTTAGCGGTTTACTTATACGTACGTGAATAAAGTTTTGAGAGCACAGCCCATTCTCTTCTTTAAGTTTTATAGCTAGTTGCACCCTCTTGTGTCAAAAGACCACATATGATCGTTCCACAAGCAGATCGCAAATATTGAAGACTACTCGGCACAGCAGACACCTTCCCCTTTGTTTTATGTATTTTGTATAAAATAATCTCAATTATTTTGTCGTTTTATATATTGACTAAACAGAATACTATGAATAAAATATAAATGTGTTTAAGATATATTTATAATATATCAACCTTTGGAAGGGGACAACGGGCTATATGGACGACAGAAGCGCTGAAATCATTTCCTACTATAAAAACCTGCCTTATCAAACTCAGTCTCAGCGGACTTATGATATTCTTCTGGAAATGATTGCCTTAGATGAACTCCCCCAAAAGAATATATATACGGAGATGGAGCTGACCCAAATGCTGCAAATTGGCCGCACTCCTCTTCGGGATGCGCTGAAGCTCTTAGAATTTGACTCTATTATTGAGACGATTCCACGGTTGGGCATCCAAGTCCGCGAGCTCCGCCTCGAGGATTACTTCTTACAGACAGAGGTACGAACCACATTGGAGTTCATGGTGACACGACGTGCCTGCAAGTTAATCCCAAAGGATCAGCGTGAGCGGCTAGCAAGACTAAATGATGACTTTATTTCTGTGGCTAAGAAGGGAGACCGTTTGGCTCTCTATCGTATTGACCGCAGTATTCATACGCTCATTGATGAGTGCTGTAAAAATCCCTATGCGGTCAGAGCGCTAACCCCATTGCGCTTTTTTGAACAACGGGTCCACTATCTCCTGGGTCTCATTTACTCTGATATCGATAAGATACTAAACCAGGAACATTACTATTACGTAGATGGTATTATTTCGGGGGACCCGGATGCTGCATGTGGGCATTTTGATAACATGATAGAAAACACATTAAAGCTTGTAAAACTCCAAGTCGACGCCCACATGGGGCTCCCCTTTATAGCTGAATGATATTTACATTGAGCCCCCTAAATTTAGAAAGGAAGGAGGAACACCACTCGTTATTTCTCTTTTATATGGCAGCTCTTGCCTACAACTGTATTTAGAGATGCAACGAGATATAAAAAAGGTGGGCTGTCGGAATAATGATGCGTATATGATCCTGGTCAGTTACTATTTGCAAATTGAAAAAGAAGGAGAATGAACATGAAAAAGAACGCTACAAGATTGGTCTCTCTGCTCCTGACTCTCTCTATGACAGCTTCTCTTGCCGCATGCGGCGGTGGTACCGACTCTTCTTCCCCCTCTGATTCTGCAAATTCTGATAGTTCCTCTTCCAGTGGCGAGACCCTCACTTTGCGGATGGGTAACCAGCAGGCTGGCGATTCTGTGGCGACCAAACTGGACCAGGAGATGTGCGATCGCATTGCTGAAGAGACCGACGGACGCATTACCGTTGAGCTTTACTCTGATAGCGCTCTTGGTGATTACCTCAACCAGTTTGATGAGCTGATGGTCGGCTCTTTGGACATTGCTCACATTACCGCTTCCGAGGCCTATGACTCCCGCACTTCTGCTACCATGATCCCCTATCTGGCTTTTGACTATGAGACCCTGCTGGAGCTCTATTCTGAAGGTTCTTTCCTCCGCAATGAGCTGGAAGACGCACTGAATGGTGTTGGTATCCACCTGGGTGGCGTGTTCTGTGAGGGCTTTAACGGCATTGGCGTTATGCAGCCGTTGGAGAATGCCAATGTACCCGGCGCCGAGAAGGGTTGCATCATCCGCTCTCCCATGCTGGATGTGTATCAGCTGGAGATGATGGATCTGGGATTCCGCATTTCCTCCATGCCTTACTCTGATACTTACTCCGCCATGCAGACTGGTGTTGTGTCTGGCCTGGCAGGCGGCACTGCGCAGATCAACTATCTGAGCTTCCGCGACATTATCACCGATTACTATGAATATCGTTACAACCAGGAGGCCACGATGATCCTCATTAGCCAGAAGACCTGGGACAAGATCTCCCCCGAGGACCAGGAGATTATCACCGGGATTATCGATGACATCTGTGTCAAGGCCGCGGAAGAAGCCGAAAATGCCTGCAACGACGCCATGGAGAAACTGGCTGCTGAGGGTGTTAACGTTCACACCTTTACCGACGAGGAGCTGGCCGCCTTCGCCGAGAGCTGCCGCGCCAATGTCTGGCCTGAGCTGGGCAAGAACTATCCTGACGGCTGGATGGATCAGCTCCTGGAAGCCGTGTCTTAAGTCCCTTACCATCTCACTACCATCGGTCTCGTCATTTTTTGGCGCTGTGCCGCAAAACACGGCACAGCGCCATTTGAGAAAGGAAGGGAATTATTTTGAATATTTTAAAAAAAGTCGATGGCCTTTTAGAGATAGTGGAAGGCTGGATTCTCATTATCACTGGCACCGCCGTAGGTGTCATGATTTTGGCAAATGCAATTTTTCGATTCTTACGAGTTGACTGGTTCGGCTCCGAAGAACTAACAATGTTTGTCGCTTTTTGGCTTTACTTTATCGGTGCGGCCTGCGCCTCTCGTGACGACACACACATCAGCGCGGATATGGTGTCCTTGTTTACCACCAACCCCAAAGTTCGCGCTATTGTAAATCTGATCAAAAATGCCATCAGTATTGCCATATGTTCTGTTTTTACTGTCTGGTGCTTCAATTACGTTACCTGGCAGGCCACTATGGGCGCTAAGTCCTCGGTGTACAAGCTCCCTGTCATCATCAGCACCATTCCCATTCTGTTCTGCTTTGGTGTATGGACCCTTTACCTCATCCGGGACCTGGTTCGGAACATTAAGACAATCGGAAACACTGATGCTGAAACTCAAAGCGAGGGGGGTAAATAAATTATGCTGGTCGTTCCTGCTCTGTTGGCTCTGATCGTTGTCATGGTCATCGGTGTCCCTGTCCCGCTGGCCTTTCTTATCTCCTCTGTGGTGATTGCTTTTGGTACAGGCGTTGATCCCCAGATGTTACTGATTAACGGTTACAATAAAATTAACTCTGTCCTTCTACTCACCATTCCTCTGTTTGTGCTGGCCGGCTCTCTGATGAACAACGGCGGACTGGGCGAGAAGTTGGTGGATTCTGTCTCTAGGTCCAGGCTGGGCAAGTCCAAGAGCAGCTTGGGTGTGGTCACAGTCGTGGCTTGCGCTGTATTTGGCGCTGTCTCCGGCTCCTCCTCTGCTACCGTATCCTGCATCGGCTCCATCATGGCTCCCCGTCTGCGGGAAAACGGATATTCCGACGGTCTCATCGGCGCTCTGGTGGCGTCCTCCGGCGTATTAGGTATCTTGATCCCTCCCAGTATGATTATGATTCTCTTTGCCTGGGCTGCAAACGTCTCTGTTCTGGGCTGTTTTGTGGCCACCGTTCTCCCTGGAATCCTGCTGGTTATCCTGTTGAGCATCACACAGACTTTTCTCTTCAAGCGCAGCGGCGTCAGTGTCGCCGACACCATCATTGAGCAGGCAAAACAGCAGGAGGCACTGAAGGCTCAGGCTGCCGCCGAGAAGGCTGCCAAGGCCGATATGAAGGGCAAAAAGAAGAAGTCTGGCGAAAGTGCCATTCCCGCTTTGATGATGCCTGTTATCATTCTGGGCAGCATCTATGGCGGCTTCCTGACCGCCACTGAGGCCGCCGCTCTGTCCGTGGTGTACGCCATCCCCATCGGCATTTTCTACTACAAGAAAATCAATTGGGAGAGCTACCGCGTGGCCATGATCGACGCGGGCAAGACCGCTGGTGTCATCATGTGTATGATGCTCTCGGTGCAGATCCTGAGCCGTCTCTACATCACGGAGAACCTGCCGGATCTCATCCTGGGCGTCCTGACCTCTATCTCCAGCAACAAGATCGTCATTCTGCTGATGATCAACGTCTTTATGGTGATCATGGGCATGCTCATGGACGACTGTTCCAATACTACCCTGCTCACCCCCATTCTGTGGCCCATCATGAATTCTCTGGGTATCAGCGTATTCCATTTTGCCGCCATTCTGGGCGTTAACATCGGCATGGGCAACATCACTCCTCCCACTGCTCCCCTTCTTTATCTGTCCGGTCGCATTACCGGTGCCGAGGTAAAGAATATGCTCAAGCCCACTTTGATTCTGATTCTATGTGCATGGCTGCCCACCCTGATCATCACGACTTACTGGACCGGCTTCTCCGAGTTCCTGCCTCGTATTCTCGGTTACATGTAACGCTCAAAGGAGGCAAAATGATGAAAGAACTCCACACGATTTTTAATCATGCTCTGGCCCCTATTACGCCAGGTCCTTCCAGTTCCAATACCTGCGGTCCCGTGCGGATCGGTCTTGTTTGTCAACAACTTCTTGGCGAAGTCCCGGCAAAGGCCATCATCGAGTACTATACTAAGGGAGCGTTCCCCAACACTCTTTATGGCATGCGCAGCGACATTGCCTTTATCAACGGCCTGTTGGGCAGAGAACAAAATGTTCCGGACTTTATCAATGCCTACGACAATGCAAAGGCCGCAGGCATGGATGTCACCTTTGCGGAGGTAGATGACCTGACTGTCGGTGGTATGGAAACGGTTCGGATCCGCATGACCGCCCATAATGGGGATGAACTTGTTGTCATCGGAGAATCGATCGGCGGCGGTGCTTTCCTAATCCACTATATTGATGACTGTCCCATGGACATCCAAGGCATGAACTATGAACTGGTTGTCTTCCTGAAGGAGCCCTCCGATTCTAACGCCAAGCTAGTGGAGGATGCGTTGAAGTCTGAGATCGTAAAACTCAATGACATCCGTTGCATTACCGGTTCCCATTACTCTGTTGTGAATGCAAAGTCCGCTGAACCATACTCCGCCGAGCTTCTGTCCGCCCTAGAGGCCAGAGCGGATGTATCCCGGGTACGAGTGGTCGCTCCTATTCACCCTGTTATCAATGATATTACCCGTAAACCCCCGTTTACCTCTCCGGACGAGTTGGTGGCTTACTGTGCCGCGCACAACTGTTCCCCTGCAAAGGCCGCCATTGACTACGAAGTAGCAGTCAGCGGCTGGAGCGAAGAAGAGGTTCGCCGTTACGGCGATATGCTGATTGGGATCATGAAGGACTCCCGCACCGACGGATTTCGTTCGGACCTAACCTTTGAAGGTATTGTGACCCCCAAGGCATTCAAACTTCAGGGGGCTGTGGGACATGGGAATATGCCATCCCTGGGACTATTGGATGATGCTATCCCCAGCGCGCTTGGTATCATGGAACACAGTAACGCCTCTGGAAAAATCGTCTGCGTGCCTACTGGTGGTTCCTCTGGTATCGTTCCTGGTCTGCTTCTCTCCGCTGCCGATCGAATGAATGCCTCTCCAGATGCTCTGTATGAGGCTTTGATGTGCGCGGGACTAATTGGAGTACTGATGATGGTGGACGGCAACGAATTTGCCGGCGGTACCCACGGATGTCAGGCTGAGATCGCCTGTGGTACCGCTATGGCAGCCGGTGGACTAGTCCAGCTGATGGGTGGCACCGCACAGCAGGCATGTGATGCAGCCGCCATGAGTCTCCAGTGCTTCTTAGGACTTATCTGTGACCCGGTCGCAGGTCTTGTTCAAGTTCCCTGTTTAGCACGGAATATTGCTGGCGTATCCGTGGCTGCAGCATCCGCTGAGGCCGTCTGCGCCGGTTTTGAGGTTGTAATTCCTCTGGATGAGATGAGCAGAGTCATGGTACGAGTCGGAAATGACATCACCAGAGAACTCGGCATGTGTTGCAGCGGCTGCTGCCTTACGCCCACCGGAAAACGTCTCATTGATGCTCATGATGCGGCCTGCAAATGTAAAAAAGTCTGACTGTCCCATCCAAATATCAGATGAACCGCACAGCGGCAGCCGTGTCTACGAAGGCCAGCTGCCGCTGTAACGGTCTTAAAAGGAGAATATCTATGAAAAAGGAACGTGTTATACAACCCGGCGCAATGCTTCCTACCCACTATTCACCTGCTATCCGGTACGGCAACACGTTGTATGTTGCCGGTCAGGTAGGTGAGGATGAATCCGGCAATGTTCCCGCAGGTATTGAAGCACAAACAGAATTGGCAATCCAAAATGCAAAAAAATTAATTGAAGCTGCTGGCAGTTCTTTAGATAATGTACTTATGTGCCAGTGTTTTATCCGCAATCAAGCAGATTTTTCAGGGATGAATGCTGCCTATGCAAAATATTTTGGTGGTAAACTCAACCTTGCACCCGCCCGATATACGGTAATTGCCCCTCCAACTGATGAAAAATATTTGGTCGAAATTGCTATGATTGTAGGGCTATAAATAAAATCTAATCCAGTACATCCAGATTTATATACTATTGTAGTTCAATAAGAGCAACCAATTGTTGTATACACGGTACCGGAGAGTACAGTCCGTCTCCGGTGGCCGGAGCCCCAAAAAGAAAGACATCTGCCAAAAGCAGATGTCTTTCTTTTTGGGAACATCACAACAGTATAGATGCGCAACTTACAGGTTTGCACCCGAAACCAAAGCGAAGCCCAACGAAGCGGGTTCAATTTGGAAAGGAGGAGCAGGAAAGAGGGCAGATGACGTCTTTTTTGCTATGAGCATAAAAAAACGTGGTCGCAAAGAAAACTTTGCGACCACGTGGTACGCCTGAAGGGACTCGAACCCCCAGCCTTCAGAACCGGAATCTGACGCTCTATCCAATTGCGCTACAGGCGCGTACCTGTGCACCTTTTTAAGTGCCTAATTATTATAACAACCTTTCCCTGGTTTGTAAAGGGGTATTTTTGCAAAAAACAAGGCGAGCGTCTTTTCCGGTGTGGTCAGTACGGGATGGTGCTCCAGGTGTTGACGCCGGAGAGATCCAGAAACAGGGGATGATCCGGAGGTAAAAATGTGAAAATGACCATGGCTGCGGCCAGGGCCAGCACGACCAGAACCGACAGGGTCCCCAAAAGAGGGTACTCCGAGGCGCCGTCCAGGACCTCCGGCAGCAGGAAACCCACCGCCATGAGCACCACGTAGAGTCCGATGTCCACCGCCAGGGCCTCGCCGCCCAGGGTCATGTGGTAGAGCCAGCCGAGGCCCAGCATAGCCGCCGAGAGCACCGGCGCCGTCAGCAGCCAGGGGGTGCGGCACCCGGGCGGGCCGTTCCGAGTGAGCAGGAGCATGGCGGCCAGATAGGGCCAGACCAGGATCTTCAGGTGCTCCCACAGGCTCTCGTTCACCGGCGCGAGCAGCGCCGTCACCGGATTGGGCAGCAGCGTATACAAAAAATGCAGACAGGCGCCCGCCAGCGTGGTCACTACAAAGGTGGCCAGCAGCCCCTTTGACAGCTTGGGCATATGCCATCTCTCCCTCCCGCAGCCGCCCGAGTGGGACGGCCTTCTGAGATATGGTATGCGCCCAAAGCCCGTTTATGAACCCGTCCGCCTTTTTTCTGAAAAACCGGTAAAAACCGCCGTGGCCGCCGCCGCCGTCCCCCGTCATTCGGTGCTTTCCACCTCTTCCCATGCCAAAGGTGTGTTTCATTGCCAGCCCCGGGGCGGCGTTTTTCCTGCCCGGGGCGGCCATATTAGTTCTGACGGCGGTTTTTTGATCGCCGTCGGCGTTATTTTTTGCAAAAGGGGTGGTTTTATGAGAGAAGAAGAACAGGGGCGGCCATGGACCGGCGCTCTCCTGCTGCGGGGCCTGGTTTTGGTGGCGGCCATGGCCATGGTGCTGCTGGGCCTGGGCATCCGGCCCGCCGCCGCGGAGGCCCTGCCCGCCATGGCCGCTGCGGAGGGCAGCCACATGGTGGTCCCCATGGGCCGGGCGGTGGGCATCAAGCTCTTTTCCGACGGCGTGCTGGTGGTGGGGCTCTCCGACGTAACGGGTCAGGCAGGGGAGTGCTCCCCGGCGCGCTCCTGCGGGCTCCGCCAGGGCGACATCATTACCCACATCAACAACACCCAGGTGGACACCATCGAGGAGGTCCGTACGGTGCTCCAGAAGCTGGAGGGAGATCAGATGAGCATCCGGGCCATCCGGGATGAGGAGCAGGTGCAGTTTACCGCCCAGGCCACCGCCTGCACCGACGGCACCTACCGCCTGGGGGCGTGGATTCGGGACTCCATGGCCGGCATCGGAACCATGACCTTCTATGAGCCCTCCACCGGTCTTTTCGGCGCCCTGGGCCACGGCATCAACGATGTGGACACCGCCCTCCTCATGCCCCTGGAATCGGGGGCCATCCTGTCCGCATCCGTCTCCGACGTGAAAAAGGGGGCCGCCGGCGACCCCGGTGAGCTCCACGGCACCTTCCAGACCGACCGCGATCTGGGCGAGCTGTGGGCCAACACCCCCGGCGGCATCTTCGGCACTCTGGAGGACACCTCCCTGGTCCCCGCCGGTGAGGCCATCCCCACCGCCCTCCGGAGCCAGGTGAAGGTAGGCCCCGCCACCATCCTCTCCAATATCGCCGGGGAGGAGGTCAAATCCTATGACGTGGAGATCGTCCGGGTCTTCCCCGCGGGCAGCCATGACACCCGGGACCTGATGGTGAAGGTCACCGACCCGGAGCTGCTGGAGGCCACCGGCGGCATCGTCCAGGGCATGAGCGGCAGCCCCATCCTCCAGGACGGGCGGCTGGTGGGCGCTGTCACCCACGTGCTGGTCAACGACCCCACCCAGGGGTACGGCATTCTGGCCGAGACCATGCTGAACACCGCTCAGGCCAGCGTATAAACGCTTTTCTGTCACAGCAAGGGCCTGCCCGGGCGGTCAGATGACCGCCCGGGCAGGCCCTTGTTCAAACAATTTCCGACTGCACGGGAACATGGGACACCACCCCGTTTACCCGTTTCTCCCGCATCTCATTTTGCGTGCTGCCCTCTCTTTCGGATGTTTGCCGCCCCGGCGGGAAGGGCCAGTCCGCCCAGGATCCTGCCGGTCTTTTTCGAGAGCCCCTCCACCGCCCTCAGCCGTTCCACCACCTGTTCCGTGGTGCCCAGGCACCGGTCCGTGTCAAAGACCGCTTCCACCAGCCGGGCATAGTCTGCCGGCGCGGCCCGGGCGATACGGAGCATGGCCACCGTGAACACACTCCGGCGTCGGATGCAGCTGTTGGCGCTGCGGACGAAGGGCTCCACCTCCTGAGCGGTGGGGCGCACATGCCCCGGACTGCGGGGGCGGCCTCCGCCCATCAGGCCCCCATGCCCCGGAAACAGGGGACGCACCCGGTATCCGCCGGTCCCGTCCGGCTCCACATCCTCCCAGAGAAAGAGGCGGTTGATATACCGCCCGAAGGGCAGGCCCGCCTTCTTCAACCAGCCCTTTCCGTCTTTGTCCCGCTTCAGGGCGTCCAGGGACAGGTCCCAGTAGTCGGCCAGCGCCGTGGAAAAACCCCGGGCCCTATTGTACCCCAGGGGAACCAGCACGAAGTTTCCCACACAGCCCACCCGGCGGGCATACTCCCCCAGCGCCTCCCGGGCCCGGTCCCGAAACTCCCGATCTGTCCGGTAGCGCTCATAACCAGTCCGAAACCCCCGCGTCCCAGAGAAGGCGTTGAAGGGGTAGGCAAAGGAGTGCATGGTGTCCCCGCCAAACCGGCCGCTTGCAGCCAGGTCTCCCCAGAGGGCGCCGTAGATCTCGTCGGTCAGGCCGCACGTCCCGTTGGAGCTGTCGCAGTCGAACCGGTACTTTCGGGGGTAATAGGTCTCATCCGCCGTCCGATAGAGATACCAGCGGCGGATGTGATCCCGGGCACCGGCCACCTTTGCCGTCTCCCGAAGAATATTGGGATAGGTCCGGCTCCTGGTATGCCTGCCCGCGTGGGACTGATAATAATCCCCCATCAGGGCTTTGAAGTCAAAGTCTGCCGCCCGTGCCGGACGGCGCAGGAACGTTTCCAGGTTCATGGCTCCACCTCCATTTCCATGTTCCGCCCGCGGACAGAATCGGACACCACCGTCCTCTCCAGAACCTCCACGGCCCCTTCCTGGCACGCCTTTCCTCCACGGCGCGACGTCTCTCCCCATTCTCTGTCTCTTTTCATCTATTGTACCATGAGATCCCGCATAGGTGCCCGCAAAATGATCCACCCCCAAGAAGAAAGTTCTCCGCTCACCCACTCCCTTTTTGGGAAAAAATCATTTCTATCCGGGACAGTCCTGCGCACCCGCCTCCGCCGCGCCCAAAAAAGCGGCGGTTTTTCTGTACAAAACCGCCGTTTTGCGTTATAAATAATAAGGTAGAGAGGACGCCTACCGGACCGGGCCTCCGGGCGTGCTCCCCGGCGTTTTCCCCTTGACAGCTCCGCCCCCAACAAAACCGGTCGAAACTTGTTTGGAATATTCTGGTAAAAAAGGGTTGCGTCCGCTGTCAATTTGTGGTAAATTATGGTTACGGAACAAAGGCAGGGGCCGCCGTGCCTCTGTGGAAGGGGAATTTGGACATGGACAGCAAAAAGCGCATTCTTTTGGCCGACGCGGACGACGTCTTCCGGGACCTGCTGCGGGAGACCCTGCTGAACGAGCCTGACTTTGAGATCGTGGGGGAGACCGGTGACGGGGAGGAGGCCGTGGAGCTGTGCCGCCGTCTGTCCCCGGATCTTTTGATTATGGATTTGATGCTGACCCAAATGGACGGTCTGGACGTACTGGATGCCCTGAATGGGCCTGAGAAGCCTCCGGTGCTGGTGCTCTCGGCCCTGGTCCGGGGAAGCACGGCGGAGGCGGCCCTGGCCAAGGGGGCCAGCTACTGCCAGATGAAGCCCTGCAAACTCTCCTCGGTGGTGGACCGGGTGCGGCTGCTCTGCGGCGCCGCAAAAACCGAGGAGGACCCCGCAGAGCGCTCCGCCCGCATCCGCCAGAACCTGGAGAGCTCGGTCACCGCCATCATCCACGAGATCGGCGTGCCCGCCCACATCAAGGGCTACCAATACCTGCGCTACGCCATTATTATGACGGTGGAGAACATGGAGGTCATCAACGCCGTGACCAAGATCCTGTACCCGGAGGTGGCCAAGCACTTTAACACCACCGCCTCCCGGGTGGAGCGGGCCATCCGCCACGCCATCGAGGTGGCCTGGGACCGGGGCGACCTGGAGACGTTGCAGAAGTACTTCGGATATACGGTCAGCAACGCCAAGGGCAAACCCACCAACTCGGAGTTCATTGCCATGATCGCCGACCGGCTTCAGCTTCAGCGCCGGGAAAACTGAACCTTTATCCATATAATCCCGCAGAGGGCGGGGGCGCGGCATGTGGCCGCGCCCCCGCCCTCTGTTCTGTTCCGGCCCGGGTCCGGGCTAGATCTCCTCCAGAAACTTGCTCACCGACGCCTCCAACACATCCGAAATACAAAACAGGATATTCAGAGAGATACCTTTTACAACGGCGCCGTTGTTGGCCTCCACCTGGCTGATAAAGGCCCAGCTCTTTCCGGGCCGCTTGGAAAACTGCTGCTGTGCGCAGCCCCAGAATCCGGTAACGCGCTCTGTATTTCTGGCACAATATGTCCACCCCAATTATTATCCTACCGTAAATTGATGTGGATTGTTACCGGCTCTCAGCAACTTATTATTTACTGACAGCCAAGAATATGTTATTATGAGCGCGAGAAAAAAATTTGTCGAAATTGGAGACAGCTATGCTCACATTATTGGAAAACCTTCAAGAACGTCTGGGCTGCCTGTATCTATCCGACCTGCATACAGACAGCTTCCGGCGGCAGGCGCTCCAGGAGGCCCTGGACTTTCCGCCAGACGCATATTCCTTTGAGCAGTGGCAGGAGGCGGTCCGCTACCTGTTGGGCAGTACACCCCCTTCCACTTCGGTCCAGGAGCTCCGTGAGATGCTGGCGCAGTGTGCCACAGAACTGTGACGGCGTTCCTCCATATGAGTCAAATTGAATCCATGTGCAGCATGAAAGGGCCCGCCGCATACGCGGCGGGCCCTTTCATGCTCGGCACAATATATGGAGGTTGGGAAGTGCAGCTCAGGTGCGGCTCAATGCCGGCCCTCGTTGTGGAACATCTCCCCGACGGCGCGCCAGGGGCTCCCCTTCCAATAGTTCTTCCGCGCGCCCAGGGAGTACAGATCCTTCTGCAGCAGCTTTTCCTCGCGGGCTTCGACCATACGCATCATGTTTTTCATTGTTCTCTACTCCTTTCCGGGCAACTATCTCTTGCCTTCCTTGTGACCTTATTATACAATGACATCAGGCATTACGCAAACGACTCTTTGTCATGTCTCACATTCCAAAACAGAATGGATGGTGCCCATGGAAACGGGAAAGTATCGGGCCCTGCTGCGGACAGCGGAGCTGGGCAGCATCACCCGTGCGGCGGAGGATCTGGGCTACACCCAGAGTGCGGTGAGCCGGATCATCTCCGACCTGGAGCAGGAATGGGGGGTAGCCCTGCTCATTCGGGGGCGGTCGGGAGTCACCCTTACCGCCGCCGGGGAGGCCCTGCTGCCCTGCCTGCGAACGGTGTGCAACGCGGAGCGGGAGCTTCAGGAGGAGATCGCCGAGCTCCACGGCCTCACCCGGGGCACCATCCGGGTGGGCACCTTCAACAGCATCTCGGTCCACTGGCTGCCCCGGCTCATGAAGACCTTTTTGGAAAAATACCCCGCCATCCGCTTTGAGATTCTCACCCACATCGAGTATCGGGAGATCGAGGACTGGGTGGCCTCGGGCCATGTGGACTGCGGCTTCATCTCCCTGCCCTGCGCCCTGGAGCTGGACACCGTCTTTCTCCGCCGGGACCGGCACATGGCGGTACTCCCCGCCGACCACCCCCTGGCCGGGGCGGAGAGCTACCCTCTGGACCGGTTCGCCCAGGACCCCTACATCAAGCTGGAGGACGACCGGGACCGGGAGGTCATCCAGATCTTTGAACACTGCGGCGTGAAACCCAACCTCCAATACCTGGTCAACGACGACTACGCCGCCATCTCCATGGTGGAGAGCGGCCTGGGGGTGAGTGTGCTCACCGAGCTGGTCCTCCGGCGCACCCCCTACCACGTGGTGGTAAAGCCCCTGGACCCGCCCCAATTCCGGGACATCGGTCTGGCCGTCCGGGACCGGCAGGCCGCCTCTCCCGCCACCGCCCGCTTCCTTTCCCACGTGGTGGAGGCTCTGGCCGCAGGAGAGATTTGACAGGGAGGCGGACCTGTTATATCATAGTAGGCACTGTGCAAAGGAGATGTTTTCATGACCATCGATTATAAGACCAAGGGCACCTGCTCCAGCCGCATGCTCATCGACGTGGAGGACGGCGTGGTGAAGTCCCTCCAGGTGACCGGCGGCTGCAACGGCAACCTTCAGGGCCTCTCCAATCTGGTGGCCGGCATGAAGGTGGAGGACGTGATTTCCCGGCTGGAGGGCATCCGCTGCGGCTTCAAGCCCACCTCCTGCCCCGACCAGCTGGCCCAGGCCCTCAAGCAGAGCCTGTAAAACCCGCCCCAAGACCGCCGGAAGGCGGTCTTGGAGCCTGTTGGCTTTGCCGGCAGGCTCTCGCACAAAATCGGAAGCATTTCTGCTTTTTCGACAAACGGAAGCCCCTCCGGCCAATGGCCGGAGGGGCTTCTTTTCTTTTATCTTCTTCTGCGGCGGCCGCTGTAACGGCTGCCGTGGTAGGCCCGGCGATGGCTGCCGCCGTAGCGGCGGCGGCGTCCGAAGAGGAGCCAGCGCAGCAGCAGCACCACAATGAGCACCGCCACCACGATGAGCACCACCCGCACCCAGAGCTGGCTGAAGAAGGTCTCGATCTGGTCCAGGCGGTAGAGGAGCTCGGAGCGGGACACGTCGTCCACCGCCACCAGATCCAGCTGGCCGTACACCGTATCCCCGTTGGAAATGGTGACGTGGCCCACCACCTGACCCTTGGTCACCGGGGCATCCAGGCTCTCGCTGTCATAGACGGGGGTGAGCTGGAAGTCGGCGGGGTCCAGGTCGTTGGGCAGGATGGCCTCCAGCTCGCCGGTGGCCTGGACGCCGATGCGGTCGGTCTCCCGGGAGAGGTTCACCGGGATGGTGCCGGCGAAGTAGGTGGAATCCAGCAGCTTCTTGGTGGAGAAGCTGTTGAAGCCCCAGTCCAGCAGCCGGCTGGACTCGGAGAACTGGAGCCGGTTGGTGGTGCCGTCCTCCCGGATGGGGTTCTCCGCCCCCAGCACCACGGCCACCAGGTTCACCCCGTCCTTGGTGGCCGAGGAGGCCAGGCAGTAGCCCGCCTCGGGGGTGGAGCCGGTCTTGATGCCGGTGGCGTACTGGTAGTAGTAGCCCGTGATCCGCCAGGTGGACACCAGGGCGTTGGTCTCGTGGAGCTCCCGGGCCTCGTGCATGTTGGTGGCCGGGACGGTGTAGCTCTTGGAGGTGACGATGGTGCGGAAGGTCTCGTGCTTCATGGCCTCCATGCACATGAGGGAGATGTCGTAGGCGGTGGTATAGTGGTCCGGGTTGTGGTAGCCGTGGGTGTTGGCGAAGTGGGTGTCCTCCATGCCCAGCTCCTGGGCCCGCTGGTTCATCAGGTCCACAAAGTCGTCCACGCCGCCGCTGACCACCTGGGCCAGCACGTTGCAGGCCTCATTGGCCGAGGCGATGAGGGCGCAGTAGAGCACGTCCCGGAGGGTGAGCTGCTCTCCCGGCTTGATATCCTGGGTGGAGCTGCCGTCTCCCACCTCCCGGTTCACCTCGTCCCCTACGGTGATGACCTGGTCCATGGAGAGCTCCCCCCGGTCGATGGCCTCGATGGCCAGCAGAGCCGTCATCACCTTGGTGATGCTGGCGGGGTAGCGCTGCTCGTGGGCGTTCTGTTCGTAGAGCACGGTGCCGGTGTCGGCGTTCACCAGGATGGCGGCGGCGGCCTCAATGTGCATGTCATTGAGGAGCTGGCTCTCCACCGGCTTCTTCTCCTCCACCACCGGCCCCGGCGGCGTGGTCTCCGGCGTCTCGGTGGCCGCCGGGGTCTCGGTCTCCGGCGATGCGGAGGAGGCCAGGGCCCAGGGGGTGGTCAGGGAGAGGCTCAGACTCAGAGCCAGAAGGAGGGAGAGCAGGCTGCGTCGATATTTTTTCATGGGAAACTCCTAGCAAATATGTTATAATCGTTTTTGTGACCCACTGTGCCACAACGTCTTTGGCACATATTATATCAGACCCGACCGTCGGGTGCAATCGGTTGGAGGTGGGTAGACATAAAAATTTCCACACTGGAAAAAGTTCTGCTGGCCGTCACCGCCGCCTTCCTGCTTCTGGCGGCGGGCTACTTTCTGGGCGCCCGCAGCGGCACGGAGCCCTACCGGGTGGAGGCCCTTTCCCCGGCGGCGGAGACCGGAGCCCTCCCGCAGCCCTCGGAGATGGCGTCGCCCGCTGTGATCGAGACGGCCTCTCCGGCAGCAGAGGCGTCCGCCCCCGCCGAGACGGCGGTCCCGGAAACAGGGGCCGCGCCGGACAAGGTGAACATCAACACCGCCTCCGCCCAGGAGCTGGAGACCCTGCCCGGCATTGGGGAGAAGCGGGCCGCCGACATTGTCGCCGACCGGGCAGCCAACGGCCCCTTCCGCATCCCGGAGGACCTGACCCGGGTACCCGGCATCGGCGAGGGCATTCTGGAGGGACTCATCGACTACATCACGGTGGAGTGAGGCTCCGCCCGTCAATAGGAGGACAATATGGCAAAGATCCTGGTGGTAGACGACGAAAAGGTGCTGGTGAAGGGCATCAAATTCAACCTGGAGAACGAGGGCTACCAGGTGGAGGTGGGCTACGACGGGGAACAGGCGGTAGAGCTGGCCCGGAACGGCGGCTTCGACCTCATCATCCTGGACCTGATGATGCCCAAGATCGACGGGCTCCAGGCCTGCATGCGCATCCGGGAATTCTCCAACGTGCCCGTCATCATGCTCACCGCCCGCAGTGAGGACACCGACAAGATCATCGGCTTTGAGTGCGGGGCCGACGACTATGTGACCAAGCCCTTCAACATCCTGGAGCTCAAGGCCCGCATCCGGGCCATGCTCCGCCGGGCCGGCACCTCCAGCCAGAAGGAGAAGGCCTCCCGGCTCTCCCAGGGCCACATCGTCCTGGACACCGACGAGCGCTCCGCCTTCCGGGACGGCACCCCCGTGGACCTCACCGCCAAGGAGTTCGACCTCATGGAGCTCCTCATGCGCAACCCCGGCCGGGTGTACTCCCGTGAAAACCTCCTCAACATCGTGTGGGGCTACGAGTACGCCGGGGAGTACCGCACCGTGGACGTCCACATCCGCCGGCTCCGGGAAAAGCTGGAGCTGGACCCGGCCAACCCGGAGTATATCCTCACCAAGTGGGGCGTGGGCTACTACCTGAAAAACGGCTGAAAGCAAGGAGGTGGAGACCATGGCCTCTGTGACCGGGGCGGAAAAGATTCCCTTCCGCCGCTCCATCCAGCTCAAGTTCGCCCTCACCTACATCATCATCATCGCGGCGGTGCTCATATTGCTCAACACCTACCCGGTGCTGGTCTCCCAGGATCTGGTCTTTCGGTCCAAGACCAGCCTGCTCCAGTCCCAGGCCTCGGTCATCGCCGACACTATCGCCCGCACCGAGTCCCTCACCAGCGAGGCCGTCCGGGACTACGTGGAGCCTTTGGGCTACACCGGACAATTCCGGGTGCTGGTCACCGACGAGTTCGGCCTCATCCTCTACGACAGCGACGAGCTCCGCTTCACTGAGGGGCGCTACGCCATGCTCAGTGAGGTGGTCACCGCCCTCAAGGGCTACGACGTGGCAACCTGCTCCTACCAGGACGGCGCCTTCCACAGCCGGGCCGCCGTCCCCGTCATCTACCGGGACATGACCATCGGCTGCGTCTACCTCTATGAGCGGGACGCCGACCAGGGGGGCCTGCTCACCGACATCCAGAACAACCTGCGCTCCATCTCCCTGGTCATCTGCGTGGTGGTGCTCATCATGAGCGTGGTCTTTTCCAAGGCCCTCACCCGGCGCATCGGCGACCTGCTGCGGGCCATCCGCATCGTCCGGGAGGGCGAGTACAGCCACCGGGTGAGCATCCGGGGCAGCGACGAGCTCAGCCAGCTGGCCGGAGAGTTCAACCAGCTCACCGACCGGCTCCAGACCACCGAGGAGGTCCGCCGCCGCTTTGTCTCCGACGCCTCCCACGAGCTCAAGACCCCCCTGGCCTCCATCCGCCTCCTCACCGACTCCATCCTCCAGACCGACGGCATGGACCTGGACACCGTGAAGGACTTCGTCTCCGACATCGGGGAGGAGGCCGAGCGCCTCACCCGCATCTCGGAAAAGCTCCTCACCCTCACCCGCATGGACAGCGCCGTCCCCATGGAGCGGCTGCCGGTGGACGTGGCTGCGGTGGTGGAGAAGGTGGAGCACATGCTCCTGCCCCTGGCCCAGGAGCGGGACATCACTGTTGAGGCCGACCTCCAGTCCGGCTGCGTGGTCAAGGCCACCGAGGACGACCTCTACCAGATCGCCTTCAACCTCATGGAGAACGCCGTAAAATACAACGTCAACGGCGGCCGGGTCATGGTGGGCCTGCGGTCCATGGGGGACCTGGTCCTTCTCACCGTGGAGGACACCGGCGTGGGCATCCCCGACGAGGACCTGCCCAAGATCTTCGACCGCTTTTACCGGGTGGACAAGGCCCGGTCCCGGGCCGCCGGCGGCACCGGTCTGGGCCTGTCCATCGTCCGGGACACTGCCCGTCAGCACGGCGGCGCCGTCACCGTCCGCCGCCGGGAGGAGGGGGGCACCTGTTTCCAGGTAGCCTTCCCCCGCTGGGACGAGGAAGGGGGCGACCTGCTGTGAGAAAACGTATCCTGAGCCTGCTCTGCGCCCTTCTCCTGCTGCTCACCGGCTGTGTGCGGGGCGGGGAGGAGGAGAGCGGCGCCTACGAGGTCTACTTCGCCGCCCCCCTGCCCGACAGCGGTACCGACAACCCCGTCCAGGGCCCCGCCGTGCAGTGGGAGACCCGCCGCCTCCCCCAGGACGCCGACGTACTCAGCGCTCTGGTGGAGTGCCTTCTCTCCGGCCCCGTCAGCGACGGCCTGCGCTCCCCCTTCCCCGACGGGGTCTACCAGCGCTCCGCCCCCACCCTCACCGACGGGGTGTGTGAGGTAGACCTGTCCGAGCGCTATGGCGGGCTGTCCGGGGTGGACCTGACCATCGCCGACTACTGCATCGCCCTCACCCTGTGCCAGGTGGAGGGGGTGGAGGCCGTCTCCATCCTGGTGGAGGGGGAACCCATCTCCTATCGGGACCACCAGTTCCTCCGGGAGAGCGACGCCGTCCTCTCCAGCGCCGAGGACGAGCCGGTCTACCTCTCCGCCGACCTCTGTTTCCTCCGGGAGGAGGGGGGACTGGCGGTGGAACACCGGGAGCTGCTGGTGCCCAGCGGCTCCGCCCCGGAGTCCGTCCTTCTCCAGGCCCTCCTGGCCGGCCCCGAAACGGAAGGCCTCCGCGCCCCCCTCTCCGGCGAGGCCCGGGTCATCGACCTGTGGGTCAACGACAGCGGCATCTGCTATCTCAACTTTGACGCCGCCTTCCTCAGCGATCAGCCCGCCTCGGCCAGCCAGGCCCGGCTCACCCTCTACGCCATCGTCAACACCCTCTGTCAGCTCCCCAACGTGGACGCCGTGGCCTTCCTGGTGGAGGGGGAGTCCATCCCCGATTACGGCGGCGTGGCCGCCGACGTCCCTCTGGAGCCCAACCCCGACCTGGTGGTCTCCTGAATTTTGATTGACAAATGGCCGGGGAGCGTGTAGTCTTAATTCAATTATCCGCTCCAGAAAGGAAGAATGACCCATGTCCGACTACCGTCCCAGCACCAACTGCCTCCACGCCGGTTACGTGCCCGGCAACGGCGAGCCCCGCAACATCCCCATCATCCAGTCCACCACCTTCCGCTACGCCACCGGCGAGGCCATGGGCGCCCTCTTCGATCTGGAGGCCGCCGGCTACTTCTACACCCGGCTCCAGAACCCCACCAGCGACGCCGTGGCCGCCAAGATCTGCGCCCTGGAGGGCGGCACCGCAGCCATGCTCACCTCCTCCGGCCAGGCGGCCAACTTCTTCGCCGTCTTTAACATCGCCTCCTGCGGCGACCACGTGGTGGCCTCCTCCGCCATCTACGGCGGCACCTTCAACCTCTTCGCCGTCACCATGAAGCGCATGGGGGTGGACTTCACCTTTGTGGACCCCAACTGCTCCGACGCCGAGCTGGAGGCCGCCTTCCGGCCCAACACCAAGGCCGTCTTCGGCGAGACCATCGCCAACCCCGCCCTCACCGTGCTGGACATTGAGCGCTTCGCCCAGGCCGCCCACGCCCACGGGGTGCCCCTCATCGTGGACAACACCTTCCCCACCCCCATCAACTGCCGTCCCTTTGAGCACGGTGCCGACATTGTGACCCACTCCACCACCAAGTACATGGACGGCCACGCCAACGCCGTGGGCGGCGCCATCGTGGACTCGGGCAAGTTCGACTGGACCGCCCACGCCGACAAGTTCCCCGGCCTCACCACCCCCGACGAGAGCTACCACGGCATCACCTACACCGAGAAGTTCGGCCTGGGCGGCGCCTATATCACCAAGGCCACCGCCCAGCTCATGCGGGACCTGGGGGCCAGCCCCGCCCCCATGAACGCCTACCTCCTCAACGTGGGCCTGGAGACCCTGCCCCTGCGGATGGCCAAGCACTGCGCCAACGCCCTGGAGGTGGCCCGCTACCTGGAGGGCCACGACAAGGTGGCCTGGGTCAACTACCCCGGTCTGGAGAGCAGTCCCTTCCACGCCCTGGCCCAGAAGTACATGCCCAATGGCACCTGCGGCGTGGTCTCCTTCGGCGTGAAGGGTGGACGTGAGGCCGCCTCCAGGTTCATGGCCGGGCTGAAGCTGGCCTCCATCGCCACCCACGTGGCCGACGCCAAGACCTGCGTCCTCCACCCCGCCTCCACCACCCACCGGCAGATGAACGACGCCGAGCTGGCCGCCGCCGGGGTCTCCCCCGACCTCATCCGCCTCTCCGTGGGCATCGAGGACGCCGCCGACCTCCTGGCCGACCTGGACCAGGCCCTGGCCGCCCTGTAACCCCTTCTGAAAAGCAAAATGCCGCCGTCTCCCATATGGGAGACGGCGGCATTTTTGTACCTGTTCAGCTCTGGGCCAGAGCCCGGTCGTAGGCGGCCTTGGTGGCCGCGTCAAAGCACACGAAGCGCACCCAGTCAAAGTCCTCCGGGTGTTCGTCCAGAAACGCCCGCACCGTCTTGACGGCGATGGGGGCGGCCAGGTTCAGGGGGAAGTGGTAGACCCCGGTGGAGATGGAGGGGAAGGCCACCGTCCGGCAGCCGTGAGCCAGGGCCAGCTCCAGGCAGGAGCGGTAGCAGCCCGCCAGCAGGGCGGGCTCCCCCTGCCCGCCTCCGTGCCAGATGGGTCCAGGGGTATGCAAAACGTATTTTGCAGGCAGATGATAACCTTTTGTGATCTTGGCCTTGCCGGTCTCGCAGCCGTGGAGGGTGCGGCACTCGGCCAGCAGCTCCGGTCCGGCGGCCCGGTGGATGGCGCCGTCCACGCCACCGCCCCCCAGCAAGGAGGTGTTGGCGGCGTTGGCGATGGCGTCGGCCTCCACGGTGGTGATGTCTTCCAGGGTGACCTGGATGACAGGTTTACTCACTGTCCTCCGCCTCCTCAGGCTCCTCCGCCTGCTCCGGGTGGGCCAGGCGGGCCTCTACGGCACCGGGATCGTCAAAGACCTGCTGGAAGGTGGCGCCGTCCATGGTCTCGAACTCCAGCAGATACCGGGCCACCAGCTCCAGAGCCTCCCGTTGATCGGTGAGGATCTGGCGGCAGCGGGCATAGGCGTTGTCGATGAGGGACTTGACCTCCTCGTCGATGATGGCGGCCACTTCCTCGGAGTAGTTCTTGGTCTGGGCCATGCTCCGGCCGATGAAGACCTCGTCGTGGCCGGAGTCAAAGACCACGTTGCCCAGGCGCTGGCTCATGCCGTACCGGGTGACCATGTTCCGGGCGATGTCGGTGGCCCGGCGGATGTCGCTGCCGGCGCCGGTGGAGATATCCCCCAGCACCAGCTCCTCGGCCATGCGGCCGCCCAGCAGGCTGGAGAGCTGCTCGGTGAGCTCCAGCCGGGACCGGTAGCCCCGGTCCTCCTGGGGCAGGGAGATGGTCATGCCGCCGGCGCCCCCGCGGGGGACAATGGTGATCTGGTGGACCGGGTCGGCGGTCTCCAGGGCGTGGCCCACCACGGCGTGGCCCGCCTCATGGTAGGCGGTGAGCTTCCGCTCCCGCTCGATGACGGTCTTGCTCCGCTTCTCCGGGCCGGCGATGACCTTGATGACCGACTCCTGGATGTCGGAGAGGGTGATGAAGGGCTGGTCCTTCCGGGCGGCCAGGAGGGCGGCCTCGTTCATGAGGTTCTCCAGGTCGGCGCCGGTGAAGCCGCCGGTGGACTTGGCCACCTCGTGGAGGTCCACATCCTCGGCCAGGGGCTTTTTCCGGCAGTGGACCTTCAGAATGGCCTCCCGGCCCCTCATGTCGGGGTAGCCCACGTAGACCTGGCGGTCGAACCGGCCGGGGCGCAGGAGGGCGGGGTCCAGAATGTCCACCCGGTTGGTGGCGGCCAGGACGATGACCCCCTCGTTGGCGGAGAAGCCGTCCATCTCCACCAGCAGCTGGTTGAGGGTCTGCTCCCGCTCGTCGTGTCCGCCGCCCAGGCCGGCGCCGCGCTGACGGCCCACGGCGTCGATCTCGTCGATAAAGACGATGGCGGGGCAGTCCTTCTTGGCCTGGTCGAAGAGGTCCCGGACCCGGCTGGCGCCCACGCCCACATAGAGCTCCACGAAGTCGGAGCCGGAGATGGACAGGAAGTTGACCCCGGCTTCGCCGGCCACGGCCTTGGCCAGCAGGGTCTTGCCGGTGCCCGGCGGGCCCACCAGCAGCACGCCCTTGGGGATGCGGGCCCCCAGGGCCACGAACTTCTTGGGGTCCCGGAGGAACTCCACGATCTCCTGGAGCTCCTCCTTCTCCTCGTCGGCCCCGGCCACGTCCTCAAAGGTGACCTTCTTGTCCCCCTGGTCGGAGAGGGTGCGGGTCCGGGCCCGGCCGAAGCGGGCGGTCTTATCGCCGCCGCCGGCCCCGTTCTGCCGGACGAACATGAGGTAGAACATGAACCCGAAGGCCAGCAGGATGCCGGCGTAGGGCAGCATGGACAGCCAGGGGGAGGGGGTGGGATCGTCGGGGTACTCGTAGTCGGTGATGATACCCGCCCGCCACTGGTTCACCACGGTGTCGTTGAAGTCCCGGTAGAAGAGCTCGAAGGAGTAGAGCTCGTAGGTGAGGGTGGTGCCGTCCTTGAGGCCCAGGATCAGGTTGTTGTTCTTGTCCACCACCACGGTTTCCACCTGCTGCTGCTCCAGGGCCCGGCGGACCTGGGCATAGGTGGGCTTCTCCCCAGTGTTCATGTTCTGGAGGGTCCACAGGGTGCCCACCAGGATCACCAGGATGAGGGCGTAAAAGGCCGCGTCGCGCAGCGTGAATTTTTTCAAGAATAAACCACGTCCTTTATGTGGAGTGGGGTATACTCAGGCCTTTTCGTAGACAGCCGGCTTGAGGATCCCGATATAGGGCAGGTTGCGGTACTTCTCCGCGTAGTCCAGGCCGTAGCCCACCACAAAGAGGTCGTCCACGGCAAAGCCGGTGTAGTCGGCGGTGACGGGCTTGGTGCGGCGGGAAGGCTTATCCAGCAGAGTGCACAGCCGGACGGAGGCCGGGTGCCGGGCCTGGAGGAGCTGGAACAGATAGGAGAGGGTATTGCCGCTGTCCAGGATGTCCTCCACCACGATGATGTCCCGGCCCTCGATGCTCTCGGAGAGGTCCTTGGTGATCTTCACCTGGCCGGAGGAGGTGGTGCCGCTGCCGTAGGAGGAGACGGCCATGAAGTCCACGGTGCAGGGGAGGGTGATGGACCGGACCAGATCGGCCATGAAGATGAACGAGCCCCGGAGCACGCTGATGAGCATGGGCTCCTTTCCGGCGTAGTCCTTGTCGATCTGGGCGGCGATCTCGGCCACCCGGTCCTTCAGTTCCTGTTCGGTAAACAAGACCCGTTCGATGTCCTGTTCCAGCATAAGCTCAAATCCTTCCTTCTTTTGAATGAGTCCCCGGAGTCGGGGCGGTTTTACACTGGGTCGCTGGGGCGAGGGGTACCGCCCGGAGTTCCAGGGCGGGTGCGCCGGGGGCGGCCAGGCGGGGGGCGTCGGGGCCGAAGCCCCCCAGCCACACCGGACCTCTCCGGTCGGCCACCACGGGGAGCCGTTCCCGGTCCTGCCGTGGCACCTTGGCGTCGATGAGGAGCTTCTTTACGCTCTTGTGGGGCCGGCCAGGCAGGGTGATGCCGTCCCCCGTCTCCCTGGGCCGGACGGTGAGGGGGCCGTCCAGGGCGGCGGGGTCCAGATAGCACACAAAGGGGTTTTGGGGCGGCTCCGGCGGAGCTTCGGCGGGGCGGCAGACCAGCTTCCAGCCCAGTTCGGGCAGGGCGGTCTCGCCGGGGACGTTCAGGGGGACCGGCGTCCAGCCGTCCCCCTCCGCCGTGGGCTCCAGCACCAGCAGGCCGTAGGCCCGCCGGGCGGTGATGCCGTGGGGCAGGTCCACCGAGCCGGAGGGGTGATCGCTCCGGGCCAGGTCCACCACGCTCAGCAGGTGGGCGGAGCGGTACTGGTGCTCTCCCAGCCGCCCCAGCAGGGCGGCCGCCGCACGGACGGCGATGGGGTCGGGGCTGCGGCCGATGGCGTCGGCGGGGAGGACCAGGCCGCCGGTGACGGTGGGTTCAGCCCCCCGGACGGCGGCCATAGCCTGGGCGGTGAGGTAGTCGTTGTCGGCGCGGAAGTAGCCCACCGTGTCCGAGAGCCGGGAAATGAGGGCCGGATTGAGCTCCTCCAGCAGGGGAATGACCTGGTGGCGGAGCCGGTTCCGGGCATAGGCGGTGTCGGCGTTGGTGCTGTCCTCCACGTGGGGGAGTTGATGCTCCTTCAGGTAGGACAGGATCTCAGCCCGGGTGGTGGTGAGAAAGGGCCGGATCAACTTCCCCCGCCGGGGGCGGATGCCGGTGAGGCCCTGGAGGCCGCTGCCCCGGATGAGGTGGAGGAGCATGGTCTCCACGTTGTCATTGGCGTTGTGGGCGGTGGCGATGAGGTCGGCCCCCACCTTTTCCGCCGTCTCTTCCAGAAAGTCATAGCGCAGGGCCCGGGCGGTCTCCTCGATGCCGGTCCCACGGCGGGCGGCCTCCCCGGAGACGTCGCCGGTACCCACCACGCAGGGCACTTTCCACTCCTTGCACAGCTTTTCCACAAAGGCGGCGTCCCGGTGGGACTCCGCCCCCCGGAGCCGGTGGTCGAAGTGGGCGGCGGTGAGGGTAAAGCCGTCCTCCGTCGCTCGGCCTTTGAGCCAGTGGAGGAGGCACACCGAGTCGGCGCCACCGGAGACGGCGCAGAGGATATGGCTCCCCGGGGTGAGCATGGCGTATTCTTTTGTGAGGGCCTGGGCCTCGTTCAGCATGGTCAGTACTCCTGATGGGTCCGGTCGATGGAGGAGAAGGTGGTGTATTCGGGCAGCCACTGGAGCTCCACCTTCCGGGTCTCGCCGTGGCGGTTCTTGGCGATGATGCACTCGGCCAGGTTGCGGCTTTCGCTGTCCTCATTATAATAGTCGTCCCGGTAGAGGAACATGACGATGTCGGCGTCCTGCTCGATGGCGCCCGACTCACGCAGGTCGGAGAGCATGGGCCGCTTGTCCTGGCGGCTCTCGGGTCCGCGGGAGAGCTGGGAGAGACAGACCACCGGCACGTTGAGCTCCTTGGCCATGATCTTCAGGGCCCGGGAGATGTCGGAGACCACCTGCTGGCGGTTCTCGCCGGCGTACTTCTGCTTGCCCCCCGCCGACTGCATGAGCTGGAGGTAGTCGATGACCACCAGCCCCAGGTCCTCCACCCGGCGGCACTTGGCGTTCATGTCGGCCACCGAAAGGGAGGGGTTGTCGTCGATGAGGATCTTGGACCGGCCCAGAGCGGCGGCGGCCAGGGCCACCTTGTCCCAGTCCTCGTCGGTGAGGCGGCCGGTGACCAGCTTTTTGTTGTCCACAAAGGCCTCGTTGGAGATGAGGCGCATGGCCAGCTGCTCCCGGCTCATTTCCAAAGAGAAAAAGACGGCCGTCTTGCCCGAGAACTTGCCCACCTGGAGGAGGACGTTGAGGGCGAAGGAGGTCTTGCCCATGCCGGGCCGGGCGGCCAGGAGGATGAGGTCGGAGTTGTTGAGGCCGGAGATGGCGCTGTCCACGTCGGGCAGGCCGGTGGACAGGCCCGGCACGGCGGAGTCGGACTTGGAGAGCTCCTCCAGCCGGTCCAGCACGTCCAGCACCACGGAGGAGAGGGGGGTGAGCCCCTGGCTGGAGCGGCCCTGGCGGATAGAATAGATCCGCTGCTCGGCGGCGTCCAGCACCTCCTGTCCGGCGGCGGTGCCCTCCTGGACCATGGCGGTCAGGTCCCCCGCCGTCTCGGCGATGCGCCGGAGGAGGGACTTGTCCTTGACGATGTCCATATACTCCGCCACGTTGGCGGCGGTGGGGGTGACCTCCATGAGCTGGAGGATGTAGCCCCGGGAGGTGTTCTCATCAAAGACGCCGTTCAGGCGCATCTTGTCCAGCACCGTCACCGGGTCCACCGTCTCGGAGAGGGAGAACATGGAGTAGATGGTCTCGTAGATATCCCGGTTCTGCTTGAGGTAGAAGTCCTCGGCCCGCAGCTTTTCGATGACGGCGGGGATGCACCGGGCGTCGATGAGCATGGAGCCCAGTACCGCCTGCTCGGCCTCCACCGAGTGGGGCATCTGCCGGGTCAGCAGCTCTTCATCCATGTTGTCCCTCCTCTCCGGTCTCTGCTTTCAAAGGGATTACTGCTCCTCGGCCACCGTCACGGTGAGGGTGCCGGTAATCTCATAGCCCAGCTTGCACTTGAGCTGGTAGGTGCCGAAGGCCTTGATGGGCTCGTCCTGGACGATCTTGGTCTTGGCGATGTCCAGGCCGAACTGCTCCTTCAGGGCGTCGGAGATCTCCTTGCTGGTGACGGCGCCGAAGAGGCGGCCGCCGGAGCCCGCCTTGGCGGTGAGCTTCACCACGACGTCCTTGAGCTTCTCGGCCACGGCCTGGGCCTCCGCCTTCTCGGCGGCCTCCTGGGCCTTCTTGGCCTTCTCCTGCTGCTTCATGGTGTTCAGGTTCTCGGCGGTGGCCAGCACGGCCAGCTTCCGGGGGAGGAGGAAGTTGCGGGCGTAGCCGTCGCTGGCATCGATGAGCTGGCCCTTCTTGCCCTGGCCCTTCACGTCCTGCTGCAAAA
This sequence comes from uncultured Intestinimonas sp., assembly GCF_944387245.1. Classification (GTDB taxonomy): domain Bacteria; phylum Bacillota; class Clostridia; order Oscillospirales; family Oscillospiraceae; genus Intestinimonas. Next base: position 28,273 of record NZ_CALXEE010000022.1, read on the forward strand.
TCACTTTCATGGTCATTCATCCTTTCAGGGTGTTGATTTTCAAATTATTTGGGGTGGCTCTGTGGTCAGTCCTCCTCAAAGTACTGGTCAATGGCCCGGAGGAGCTGCCGGAGCACCGCGTTCACGTCCGGGTTCGGCACCTGGGCGCCGGCGGTGGCGGCGTTTCACCCCCAGGCGGCAAGCCGCCCGGGGACCCCGGGACTGCACATCCTCGAGCGGAATGAATCCGCCCTGCGGAAATTCTCCGCTGCGCTCCGAATTTTGCGGCAGCAACGCCGCCCGCCGGTCAGTCCTCCTCAAAGTACTGGTCGATGGCCCGGAGGAGCTGCTGGAGCACCGCGTTCACGTCCGGGTTCGGCACCTGGGCGCCGGCGGTGGCGGCGTTGCCGCCGCCGCCCAGCTTCTCCAGCACCACCTGGACGTTGGTGTTGCCCATGCTGCGGGCGGAGATGATGGTCCGCTCCCCGTCGGCGTCGGGGAAAAGGACGAAGGAGGCGTCGATGCCGCTGATGTTCAGCAGCTCGTCGGCGGCCTGGGCCGCCGTCACCCGGCCCACCGTGTGGTCCACCGCCGTGACGGCGATGTCCCCGTGGTACATCCGGGCGTTGCGGATGATGTCGTAGCGGGAGATGACCCCCGCCAGGTCGTTCTGGAAGAGCTTCTTCACGTCGCCGGTGTCAGCGCCGGAGCGGCGGAGGAAGGCCGCCGCCTCAAAGGTGCGGGTGCCGGTGCGCATGGTAAAGTTCTTGGTGTCCAGCACGATGCCGGCCAGCACCGCCTCGGCCTCGATCTTGAGGAGGTCGGTGGGCTCCAGGATGTACTGGAGCAGCTCGGTGACCAGCTCGCTGGCCGAGGATGCGTAGGGCTCGTGGAAGTTGAGGGCGGCGTTGGAGATATAGGAGGCCGCCCGGCGGTGGTGGTCGATGACGGCCACCCGGGTGCAGCACTCCAGCAGGTCCTGGCTCATGACCTGCTCGGGGCGGTTGGTGTCCACCACCACCAGCAATGTCCGGGGGTCGGCCAGGACGATGGCGTCCTGGGGGGAGAGGAAGGCCTCCTTGTACTCCGGCACCTGGGAGAGCTTCTCCGCCATGTCGGCGGCGGGGTTGGCGCCCCCCTCCTTGATGATGCGGACGGTGACCCCCTTCTTCCGGGCAATGGCGCACACGCCGGCACAGGCGCCGATGCAGTCCAGGTCGGGGAACTTGTGGCCCATGACAAAGACGTAGGAGGAGTCGGCGATGAGCTCGGCCAGGGCGTTGGCCATGACCCGGCTCTTGACCTTGGTGCGCTTTTCCATCTCCTTGTTCCGGCCGCCGTAGAACTCGAAGTTGAACTTGTTCTTCACCACCGCCTGGTCGCCGCCCCGGGACAGCGCCATCTCGATGGAGAGGGAGGCGTACTCGAAGAGCTCGTGGAAGCCGGGGGCGTCCTTGCCCACGCCGATGGACAGTGTGGCGGGCACCGCGCCGGCGGCGGGGATGTCGTGGATGGCGTCCAGCACGTCGAACTTGGTCTCCTGGAAGTGCTTGAGATAGCGCTCCTCGAAGAGAAAGAGGTAGCGGTCCCGGTCGTAGCGGAGGAAGAGTCCGCCGGTGGGGTGGACCCAGGCCGAGAGCCGCTTGTCGATCTCGCTGCGCAGGGCGGCACGGGCGGCCTCGTCGGTGTTCTTCATGGCATCCTCGTAGTTGTCCAGCAGCAGGATGGCCACCACGGGCTGGGAGGCGAAGAACTCCTCCTTCACCTGGGCGTACTCGGTGATCTCCACCCAGTAGGTGGTGGCCAGCATGGCCGTCCGGCTGCGCTTCTCCTCGGAGCGGACCAGGGAGCCGTAGACCAAAAACCGCCGGTCGTCCAGCACCACCTCGCCGGGACAGACGCTCTTGCCCTCCAGGAGCCACCGGGTATCGAAGCCGGGGACCAGGGCGGAGAGGCTGGTGTCGAAAAGGTGCTCCTTGCCGTCGGTGAGCTGGAGGAACCGCTCGTTGGACCAGATGATCTCGTCGGTGTCCGGGTGGAAGATGACCATGGGCAGGGGGGAGTTGATCATGGTGTCCCGGGTGGCCACGTCCATGTTGGCGGTGACCGACTCGATATAGCGGAGCATTTCCCGCTTGCGGATGCTGTTGCTGCGCCGGAGGTAGAGGTAGAGGATAATCACCACCACCCCCTCGATGACCGCCAGGGGGACGGAGAATAAGGCGGAGGCCAGGGCAAAGAGGACCAGGCAGGCCAGGTAGAGGCCCAGACTGGGCTCCAGCAGCCGGGACAGCTTGTTGTTCTTCAAAGGCACACCTCCTTGCACGGACACGAAAGTACAGAAGGCGCAAGACCTCCTGGGCCACTTCCGCCCAAAGGCCTTGCGCCCACAGCGCAGGCAGGCCCCGCAAGCCACTTCCCGCATCGCGTCCGGTTTCGTTCCGTGCCAAACATTATAGCAGATGGGACCGTGGATTACAAGCACGGCGGCACAGGCTTTGTCCCTCTTTCCCGCAGTTTTTCCACACCCGGTGGAAGGATGACGGCATCCGGGGGAAAAATTCCGGGGATTTCCGTCAGATTCTCTATTGCTTTAAAGTAGTAACACTGCTATAATCATCCTAATATCGGTCCCGGCGAGACTGGCGGGCCTCCGTCCGCCTCCTCGAGGCCCACTGCATTTTTAGGAGGCATCCACCATGGAGGAGATCAAGATCCAGCGCACCGATCATCCCGCGGCCAAGCCCGACGCCCACGGCCTGGGCTTCGGCAAGGTTTTTTCCGACCACATGTTCCTGCTCAACTATGACAAGGGCCAGGGCTGGCACGACCCCCGGGTCGTACCTTACGGTCCCTTTACGCTGGCTCCCTCCGCCATGGTGTTCCACTATGCCCAGGAAGTCTTCGAGGGCCTGAAGGCCTACCGTACCGCCGACGGCACCGTCCAGCTCTTCCGCCCCATCGACAACGCCCGGCGCCTGAAGGACTCCTGCGAGCGCCTGTGCATCCCCCCCATCCCCGAGGAGGACTTCGTGGAGGCCGTGAAGACCCTGGTGAAGGTGGACATCGACTGGGTGCCTGACGTCCCCGGCACCAGCCTCTACATCCGCCCCTTCATCATCGCCACCGACGCCAGCCTGGGCGTCCACGCCTCTCACAGCTATATCTTCTGCATCATCACCGGCCCCGTGGGTGCCTACTACGCCGCCGGCATCAACCCGGTGAAGATCTACGTGGAGTCCGACGACGTCCGCGCCGTCAAGGGCGGCACCGGCTACACCAAGTGCGGCGGCAACTACGCCGCCTCCATCCGGGCCGGTGAGCGGGCCGAGGAGCAGGGCTATGCCCAGGTGCTGTGGCTGGACGGCGTCCACCGCAAGTACATCGAAGAAGTGGGCTCCATGAACGTCATGTTCAAGATCGACGGCAAGATCGTCACCCCCATGCTCACCGGCTCCGTGCTGCCCGGCATCACCCGCCGCTCCTGCATCGAGCTGCTCAAGAGCTGGGGCTATGAGGTGGAGGAGCGGCTCATCACCGCCCAGGAGCTCTTCGACGCCGCCAAGGCCGGCAAGCTGGACGAGGCCTGGGGCACCGGCACCGCCGCCGTGGTCTCCCCCATCGGCGAGATGGGCTGGGAGGACCAGCACGTGGTGGTCAACGGCGGCCAGATCGGCCCCGTCACCCAGAAGCTTTACGACACCCTCACCGGTATCCAGTGGGGCACTCAGCCCGACCCCTACGGCTGGGTGGTCAAGCTCTAATCGACGCCAAAAAGGCCGCGGACCTCAGGTCCGCGGCCTCAGCTTGTCGAAAAAGTAGGAATGCCTCAGATTTTGTGCAAGAGCCTCGCAGAGTTCTGTCGTCCGCAGACG
>NZ_CALXEE010000023.1 GCF_944387245.1 uncultured Intestinimonas sp.
CTGGCCTCCTACGCCCGCATCAACCGGTACGGCTTCATTGAGGCCCCCTACCGGAAGATCGACAAGGCCACCGGCCGGGTCACCGATGAGATCGAGTATATGACCGCCGACATCGAGGACGAGTACACCATCGCCCAGGCCACCGAGCCCGTGGACGAGAACGGCTTCCTCCTCAACGCCCGTATCACCTGCCGTCACCGCAATGAGGTCATTGAGGTGGACCGGGAGCAGGTGGACTATATCGACGTCTCCCCCAAGATGATGGTGTCCATCGCCACCGCCATGATCCCCTTCCTGGAGAACGACGACGCCAACCGCGCCCTGATGGGCGCCAACATGCAGCGTCAGGCCGTGCCCCTGCTGACCACCGAGGCCCCCATCGTGGCCACCGGCCAGGAGCACAAGAACTGCATCGACTCCGAGATCGTCATTCTGGCGGAGGGCCCCGGTGAGGTCACCAAGGTCTCCGCCCAGTATATCACCGTCCGCTACGACGAGGGCCGTGTGGTGGAGTACAAGCTCACCAAGTTCATGCGCTCCAACCACGGCACCTGCATCAACCAGCGGCCCATCGTCAGCGTGGGCCAGCGGGTGGAGAAGGGCGACGTCCTGGTGGACGGCCCCTCCACCTCCAACGGCGAGATCGCCCTGGGCAAGAACATCCTCATGGGCTTCATGACCTGGGAAGGCTACAACTACGAGGACGCCATCCTGCTCAACGAGCGTATGGTCAAGGAGGACGTCTTTACCTCCATCCACATCGAGGAGTACGAGACCGAGTCCCGCGACACCAAGCTGGGGCCCGAGGAGATTACCCGCGACATTCCCAACGTGGGCGAGGACGCCCTGAAGGACCTGGACGAGCGCGGCATCATCCGTGTGGGCGCCGAGGTCCACGCCGGCGACATCCTGGTGGGCAAGGTCACCCCCAAGGGCGAGACCGACCTCACCGCCGAGGAGCGCCTGCTGCGGGCCATCTTTGGTGAGAAGGCCCGTGAGGTCCGCGACACCTCTCTGAAGGTGCCCCACGGCGAGAGCGGCATCATCGTGGACGTGAAGGTATTCACCCGCGAGGCCGGCGACGAGCTGTCCCCCGGCGTCAACGAGGTGGTCCGCGTCTATATCGCCCAGAAGCGTAAGATCTCCGTGGGCGACAAGATGGCCGGCCGTCACGGCAACAAGGGTGTCGTGTCCCGGATCATGCCTCAGGAGGATATGCCCTTCCTGCCCGACGGCACCCCCCTGGACATCGTGCTGAACCCCCTGGGCGTGCCTTCCCGTATGAACATCGGTCAGGTGCTGGAGGTCCACCTGGGCTACGCCGCCCAGGCTCTGGGCTGGAAGGTGGCCACCCCCATCTTCAACGGCGCCAACGAGCCCGAGATCGCCGCCACCCTCCAGGCCGCCGGCCTGGCCGAGGACGGCAAGAGCTGGCTCTACGACGGCCGTACCGGCGAGCGGTTTGATAACCGCGTCACTGTGGGTTACGTCTACTTCCTCAAGCTCCACCACCTGGTGGATGATAAGATCCACGCCCGTTCCACCGGCCCCTACTCCCTGGTCACCCAGCAGCCTCTGGGCGGCAAGGCCCAGTTCGGCGGCCAGCGCTTCGGCGAGATGGAGGTGTGGGCCCTGGAGGCTTACGGCGCCGCCTACACCCTCCAGGAGATCCTCACCGTCAAGTCCGACGACGTCACCGGCCGTGTCCGCACCTACGAGGCCATCGTCAAGGGCCACAACGTGCCCAAGCCCGGTGTGCCCGAGTCCTTCAAGGTTCTGGTCAAGGAGCTCCAGGCCCTCTGCCTGGACATCCAGGTCCTGGACCACGACGGCAACGAGATCGAGCTCAAGGACGACGACGAGGACAACTACCAGCCCGACCGCATCCGGGACGACGACGACTTCTACGGCTACAACGCCGGTGGGGAGTCCGATTTCGCCGCCGCCGGCTTCACCCTCAAGGAGGGCAGCGACGACGATGACCTGGCGGCCTCCGATAGCGATGACGACGGCCTGGAGTTTGAAGAGGGCGAGATCTCTCTCGACGGCGACCAGGACGATATGGAATAAGAAAGGGAGGACGATAGAATATGAGCTACGCTGAGTTTGACGCCATCCGAATTGGCATCGCCTCCCCGGAGCAGATCCTGGAGTGGTCCTACGGCGAGGTCCTCAAGCCGGAGACCATCAACTACCGCACCCTGAAGCCCGAGCGGGACGGTCTGTTCTGTGAGAAGATCTTCGGGCCCACCAAGGACTGGGAGTGCCACTGCGGCAAGTACAAGAAGATCCGCTATAAGGGCAAGATCTGCGACCGCTGCGGCGTGGAGGTCACCCGGGCCAAGGTCCGCCGTGAGCGCATGGGCCACATCCAGCTGGCCGCCCCCGTGTCCCACATCTGGTACTTCAAGGGTATCCCCTCCCGGATGGGCCTGCTGCTGGACATCAGCCCCCGCATCCTGGAAAAGGTGCTCTACTTCGCCGCCTATATTGTCACTGACCCCGGCTTCTCTCCTCTGGCCAAGAACCAGATTCTCACCGAGAAGGAATACCGGGACATGCGGGAGAAGTACGAGGACGACTTTGAGGCCGCCATGGGCGCCGAGGCCGTGAAGAAGCTGCTCCAGGATATCAACCTGGAAGAGCTCTCCGAGCAGCTTCGTGCCGAGCTCAAGGACGCCTCCGGCCAGAAGAAGGCCCGCATCGTCAAGCGCCTGGAGGTGGTGGACGCCTTCCGCATCTCTGGCAACAAGCCCGAGTGGATGATTATCGACGTGCTGCCTGTCATTCCCCCTGAGCTGCGCCCCATGGTGCAGCTGGACGGCGGCCGCTTCGCCACCTCTGACCTCAACGACCTCTACCGCCGGGTCATCAACCGCAACAACCGCCTCAAGCGCCTCATCCAGCTCAACGCCCCCGACATCATCGTCCGGAACGAGAAGCGGATGCTTCAGGAGGCGGTGGATGCCCTCATCGACAATGGCCGCCGCGGCCGTGCCGTCACCGGCGCCAACAACCGTGCCCTCAAGTCCCTCTCCGACATGCTGAAAGGTAAGCAGGGCCGTTTCCGTCAGAACCTGCTGGGTAAGCGCGTGGACTACTCCGGCCGTTCCGTTATCGTGGTCGGCCCTGAGATGAAGATCTACCAGTGCGGCCTGCCCAAGGAGATGGCCATCGAGCTCTTCCGGCCCTTCGTCATGAAGAAGCTGGTGGAGGACGGCCTGGCCAACAACATCAAGTCGGCTAAGAAGATGGTGGATAAGGGCCGTCCCGAGGTGTGGGACGCCCTGGACTTCGTCATCAAGGAGCACCCCGTGATGCTCAACCGTGCGCCTACGCTGCACCGTCTGGGCATCCAGGCCTTCGAGCCCGTGCTGGTGGAGGGCCGCGCCATCAAGCTGCACCCCCTGGTGTGTACCGCCTTCAACGCCGACTTCGACGGCGACCAGATGGCTGTCCACGTGCCTCTGTCCGCCGAGGCCCAGGCCGAGGCCCGTATCCTGATGCTCTCCGCCAACAACCTGCTGCGTCCCCAGGACGGCGGCCCCGTCACCGTGCCCACCCAGGACATGGTGCTGGGTTCCTACTACCTCACCTATGAGAAGTACGAGGACCACGACTTCGCCTACGAGGATGTGGCTGCCGTGAAAGCCGCCCTGGCCGAGGGCACCGTCCAGCCCGACGACAAGGTGTGGGTGAAGCATCCCGGCTCCCTGGACGACATCCCCACCTACGCCGGCATCTGCGCCGACACCCCCGACGGAGAGCTGCCCCGTGAGATCTACCGGGTGTATTCCGACGACGGGGAGGCCCGTCTGGCCTACGACGAGGGCGAGCTGGATCTGCATATGCCCATCCTGGTCCGCCGCTCCATGGAGGTGGACGGCGAGACCCGCCACAAGCTGGTCCGCACCACTGTGGGCCGCCTGATCTTCAACGAGGGCATCCCCCAGGATCTGGGCTTTGTGGACCGCACCGATCCCGAGACCATGTTCGATCCCGAGATCAACTTCATCACCGGTAAGAAGCAGCTGGGCAAGATCATTGACAAGTGCATCACCAAGCACGGCTTTACCGTTTCCGCCACCGTGCTGGACACCATCAAGGCCCGGGGCTATAAGTTCTCCACCCGGGGCGCCCTGACCGTCTCCATCCACGATATGACCGTGCCTCCCCAGAAGCCCGAGCTCATCGCCGCCACCGAGAAGGAGATCGTCAAGATCGACCGCCAGTACAAGCGCGGCTTCCTGACCAACGACGAGCGGTATCGTCTGGTGGTCCAGGCCTGGGAAAAGACCACCAAGGACGTGACCGACGCCCTGATGAACGTGCTGGACCGGTACAATCCTATCTGGATGATGGCCGACTCCGGCGCCCGTGGTTCCACCGCCCAGATCCGTCAGCTGGCCGCCATGCGTGGCCTGATGGCCGATACCTCCGGCCGTACCATTGAGATCCCCATCAAGTCCAACTTCCGTGAGGGTCTGTCCGTTCTGGAGTACTTCATCTCCTCCAGAGGCGCCCGTAAGGGTATGGCCGATACCGCTCTGCGTACCGCCGACTCCGGTTACCTGACCCGCCGTCTGGTGGACGTGTCTCAGGAGGTCATCATCCGCGAGCACGACTGCGGCACCCACGACGGCATCCTGGCCAGCGAGATCGTGGAGAACGGCCAGGTCATCGAGACCTTCGGCGAGCGCCTGAAGGGCCGCTATCCCGTGGAGGACATCTGCGATCCCAAGACCGGTGAGCTCCTCATCAGCCGGGACACCATGATGACCCCCGACGACGCCAAGCTCCTGGAGGACCACGGCATCCACTCTGTCATGATCCGCTCTGTGCTCACCTGTGAGTCCCGCAGCGGCGTGTGCTCCAAGTGCTACGGCATCAACCTGGCCATCGGCGAGACCGTGGGCGAGGGCGAGGCCGTGGGTATCATCGCCGCCCAGTCCATCGGCGAGCCCGGTACCCAGCTGACCATGCGTACCTTCCACACCGGCGGCGTGGCCGGCGGCGATATCACCCAGGGTCTTCCCCGTGTTGAGGAGCTCTTCGAGGCCCGCCGTCCCAAGAAGATGGCCCAGCTGGCCGAGATCAGCGGCAAGATCAGCATGGAGGATGCCAAGAAGGGCGGTATGGTCAACGTCAGCATCACCGCCAACGACGGTGAGGTGGTCACCTACACCCTGGCCTACAACTCCGGTATCCGGGTGAAGGAGGGCGACACCGTCCAGAAGGGCGACATGCTCACTGACGGCGCCCTGTACCCCGCCGATGTGCTGCGCATCCGCGGCATCCACGCCGTGTACGACTACCTCATCCAGGAAGTCCAGAAGCCCTACCGTCAGCAGGGCGTTGATATCAACGACAAGCACATCGAGGTCATCGCCCGTCAGATGATGCGGAAGGTCCGCGTGGAGGACGCCGGCGACTCCGACCTCCTCAGCGGCTCCACCATCGACCTCATCGAGTTCAAGGACGCCGAGCGCGCCGTCCAGGCCCGCATCGACGCCGGCGAGACCAACAACGGTCTGGAGCTGAAGCTCCCCGTGGCCACCCGCCTCATCATGGGTATCACCAAGGCCTCCCTGGCCACCGAGTCCTTCCTGTCCGCGGCCTCCTTCCAGGAGACCACCAAGGTCCTCACCGAGGCCGCCATCAAGGGCAAGGTGGACCACCTGCTGGGCCTGAAGGAGAACGTCATCATCGGTAAGCTCATCCCCGCCGGCTCCGGCCTGGCCCGGTACCGCCAGTTCGACTGGGATACCATGAGCCCCGACGACGAGCCCTCCGCCGAGCACCCTGTGGAGGCCGAGGAGGTCCCCGTGGAGACTGGCGAGGACGCCACCGCCGGGAGCGACGACACCATCACCGTGGAATAAGGGGCTGTTCTAAGCCTGTAAAGAGCACCGGCGCACAGATTTTGTCTGTGCGCCGGTGCTTTTTTCCTTGCAAATGGGAACGGCTGGAGCTAAAATATTTTTAGTAAAATTATCTTAAGCATTGGAAAGGAGGGGAGCCCATGGCCACTCTGAAGGAGCTCTCGGAGCGGACGGGGTATGCTCCGGCCACCATCTCCCGCATTCTCACAGGGGACCCCGGCTTGGCGGTGAGTCCGGAGGCCCGGAAGAAGGTGCTGGAGGAGGCGGGTAAGCTCAACTACGCGGCCACCAAATCCCGGCGGGGCCGGGCGCCCAAGACTCTCATGCGGGCGGCGGCGGCGGAGCGGCTGACCCCGGCCCAGCAGCTGGAGGACCCCTTCTACCTCTATCTCCGGGGTTATGTGGAGCAGGCCTGCCTGGACCAGCGCATCGCCTTTCAATATCTGTCCAGAAGAGGGGAGGGTTTTGCCCCGCCGGAGGGAGCGGTGGACGGGGTGGTGGCCATCGGCCGCTTCCCCCTCCGGGAGGCGGAGGCCCTGGCGGCGGTGAGCCCCAACCTGGTCTTTCTCAACTCCTCCCCCGATGAGTCCCGGTTCGACTCAGTGGTTCTCAACTACGACCTGGGTATCCGCCTGGCGGTGGATTACCTGCTGGGGCTTGGACACCGGAAGGTGGGCTTTATTGGCCCCGCTCTCCGGCCTGACGACCGGGGAGAGCCGGCGCCGGAGGTCCGCCGGGAGCGGTTTATGGCCCATATGGCCGCCCACGGCCTGCTGGACCCCGCCTATTTGGTGGAGGCCCCTATGGATGCCCACTCCACCGCCGCCGCCATGAGCGCCTACCTGGCCTCGGGCGCCCCACGGCCCACCGCCTTTCTGGCCGCCAGTGAGGAGACCGCCCTGGGCGCCGTCCGTGCCATCACCGAGGCGGGGCTCTCCATCCCCGGGGATCTCTCCCTGATCTCCTTCAACGATACCCCCCTCTCCGCCCTGGTCACCCCCGCCCTCACCTCGGTGTCCACCCACGCCGAGGAGATGGGCCGGGCCGCCGTCCGACTCCTGGCGGAACGGGCCGACCTCCCCGGCCGGCCGCCGGTGCGCACCCTGCCGGTGAAGGTGGTGGTGCCACCCTCTCTGGTGGTCCGTGAGAGTGCCGCTCCTCCGTCAGAATGCCCATAAGAGAGCGGGTGCAACTGTGCGCTCTGACAAAGTTAAATTTTTAGTAAAAATTCAACTTGCTATTTGATCCCGGTACGGATATACTGGAATTACCAGAGGAAATTTGGAAAGGAAGGCGCATCAGAATGGCGATTTTAGTGTTGGGCGGGGCCGGCTACATCGGGTCCCATACGGTGTACGAGCTCATCGACGCAGGCCGGGACGTGGTGGTGGCGGACAATCTCCTCACCGGCTTCAAGCAGGCGGTCCACCCCAAGGCCCGGTTCTATCAGCTGGACATCCGGGACAAGGGGGCGCTGGATACTCTGTTCCAGGCGGAAAAGATCGAGGGTGTGATCCACTTCGCCGCCTCCTCCCAGGTGGGGGAGAGCATGTCCGACCCCCTGAAGTACTATGACAACAACCTCTACGGTACCATGGTGCTCCTGAAGTCCATGGTGGAGCACGGGGTGGACAAAATCGTATTCTCCTCCACCGCCGCCACCTACGGCGAGCCGGAGCGGGTGCCCATCCTGGAGAGCGACAAGACCGTGCCCACCAACTGCTACGGCAACACCAAGCTGTCCATGGAGCAGATGATGGGCTGGGTGTCCAAGGCCCACGGCCTTCGGTATGTGGCCCTGCGGTACTTCAACGCCGCCGGCGCCCACATCTCCGGCGCCATCGGCGAGGCCCACGACCCGGAGACCCATCTGATCCCCATTATCCTCCAGGTGCCCAACGGCCAGCGGGACCATGTGGGCATCTACGGGGACGACTACCCCACCCCCGACGGCACCTGTATCCGGGACTACATCCATGTGAGCGACCTGGCCCAGGCCCACATCCTGGCCCTGGACTATCTGATCAAGGGCGGCGAGAACAACGTTTTCAACCTGGGCAACGGCGTGGGCTTCTCGGTGAAGGAGGTCATCGACGTGGCCCGGAGCGTCACCGGCCACCCCATCCCCGCGGAGGTCTCCCCCCGCCGCTCCGGAGATCCCGCCCAGCTCATTGCCTCCTCTGCCAAGGCCGTGGAGGTTCTGGGGTGGAAGCCCAAGTACAACGACCTGAGCACCATCATCTCCACCGCCTGGAAGTGGCATCAGGCTCACCCCCACGGCTACGGGGAGGGCTGAGCACATGGTGGACAGAGAGATCCAAGCCCTTGTTGCCTACGCCCTGGATACCGGCCTCATCGAGCCCTGTGAGCGGGTGTGGGCGGTGAACGCCCTGCTGGAGGCCCTGGGGCTGGACAGCTATACCGAGCCGGAGACCCCGCCACAGCGCCCCGTGGACCTGCCCGCCGTGCTCACCGCCCTCATGGACGATGCTCACGCCCGGGGCGTGCTCAAGGAGGACTCGGTGGTCTACCGGGACCTCTTTGATACCAAGCTGATGGGGGTGCTCACTCCCCGGCCCGCCCAGGTCATCGCGAAATTCCAGGCCCTCTGCGCCGAGAGTCCGGAGCAGGCCACCGACTGGTACTATAAATTCAGCCAGGATACCAACTACATCCGCCGGGACCGCATCGCCAAGGACGTGAAGTGGATTGCCCCCACGGAGTACGGGGACCTGGACATCACCATCAACCTCTCCAAGCCGGAGAAGGACCCCAAGGCCATCGCCGCCGCCCGCAACCTGCCTGCGTCTGCCTATCCCCGGTGCCAGCTGTGCGCTGAGAACGAGGGCTATGCCGGCCGGGTCAACCACCCTGCCCGGGAGAACCACCGCATCGTCCCCATCACCATCAACGGCTCGCCCTGGTTTTTGCAGTACTCCCCCTACGTCTACTACAATGAGCACTGTATCTGCCTCAACAGTGAGCACGTGCCCATGAAGATCGACCGGGCCTGCTTCGCCAAGCTGCTGGACTTTGTGGGCCAGTTCCCCCACTATTTTGTGGGCTCCAACGCCGACCTGCCCATCGTGGGCGGCTCCATCCTGGCACACGACCACTTCCAGGGCGGCCACTACACCTTCGCCATGGAAAGGGCGCCGGTGGAGACCCCCTTCACCTTCCCAGGCTACGAGGACGTGAAGGCCGGCATCGTGAAGTGGCCCATGTCGGTGGTCCGCCTCACCGCCGCCGACCCGGCCCGGCTCATCGATTTGGCAGACAAGATCCTGTGTTCCTGGCGGGGCTATACCGATGAGGCCGCCTTTATCTTTGCCGAGACCGACGGGGAGCCCCACAACACCATCACCCCCATCGCCCGCCGCCGTGGGAGCGACTATGAGCTGGACCTGGTGCTCCGCAACAACATCACCACCGCCGAGCACCCCCTGGGCGTCTATCACCCCCACGCCGAGCTCCACCACATCAAGAAGGAAAACATCGGCCTCATCGAGGTCATGGGTCTGGCCGTCCTCCCCGCCCGGCTGAAGGAGGAGCTCTCCGCCGTGGCTGACGCCCTGGTGAGCGGCGCCAACCTCCGTGCCGACGAGCGCACCGCTAAACACGCCGACTGGGTTGATGGATTCAAGTCCAAGTACACCATCACGGCGGACAACGCCCTGGATATCGTGGAGAAGGAGACCGGTTTGGTCTTTGCCCAGGTGCTGGAGCACGCCGGCGTCTACAAGCGCACAGAGGAGGGCAAAGCTGCCTTCCTGCGGTTCCTGGAACAGGTCTGAAATCAGTAAAAAACGGTCCCGCCTGAAAAGGCGGGACCGTTTTTCACTGTTCCGGGGCCGTTTTCTCTCCCTGCCGCACTTGCGCGATCTCAGAGAGAAGGGCCTGCTGGGTGTCGTTGAAGAGAAGGGATTTATTGTGGCGGTAGTAGGCCTCGCAGCCGAAGTTCTGGATGAACCAGGAGGTGTGGGTGCCGGCGGTAAGCTCGGTGGCGAAGATGACCAGCTCCTGGCCCTCCCCCAGGGCGGCCTCCAGGAAGGCGAAGGCCTGCTCCAGATGGTCCCCCACCTGGGCGGCGGCATTGGCCCGGAGGGCCACGTCGGACTGGAAGTCGGCCTTCAGGAGGTCAAAGGCGGCGGTACTGTCGGCGGGGGAGGCTTCCTTCAGGTGACGGAGCAGCTCCTCCAGCCGGGCCAGATGGGCCAGGACCAGCCGCTCCCCCTGCCGGTCGCCGGAGCCGGCGGAGCGGCGGCGGGAGAGGTCTTGACGGAGGGCATCGGCCTTTTCAGCCAGAAAGTTGTCGGGCCGGACGGCGGGGAGCTTCCCCTTCAGGGCGGCCAGATCGGCGTGGAGGGCGTCGGCCAGGGCGTCCAGCTCCCACACCTTCCGGCACTCCTCCCGGAGCCGGGAGAGGAGCAGCCCTAAAATGCTCAGCCGCTGGTCGAAGGGGGCGGCGGAGAGCTCCCGGACCATCAGGGGGGACCACTGTCCGGAGAGAATCTCGTCCACGTGGTAGACCCTGCGGTACTGGTCGTAGAGGGCCAGGTACTCGGCAAAGTCCCGGGCAATGCGGGGGAGCTGGAGGTATTCCCCCACCACCTCACGGTCGGCTGGGATGCCCAGGGCCTCGTAGGAGAGGAGGAGCTCGGAGAGATCTTCCCAGCCTCGGGCGGTGACGAACTGGAGGCCGTCGGCAGTGCGCTCCACGGCGTAGAAGTTCTCCTTGCGCAGGTCCAGGTAGGAGAGGATGGCCCCGTGGATGCCCCGGGCCTGGGCGTATTCCTTCCACACGCCGTAGTCGGCGGTGATGTCCATGCGCTTCACCCGGTCCAGGGTGACCACGTCGAACTCCCGCACCGACTTGTTGTACTCCGGCGGGTTGCCGGCGGCGGCGATGATCCAGCCCTCGGGCAGGCGCTGGTTGCCAAAGGTCTTGCACTGGAGGAACTGGAGCATCATGGGGGCCAGAGTCTCGGAGATGCAGTTGATCTCGTCCAGGAAGAGAATGCCCTCCCGGACGCCGGTCTCCTCCATGGTCCGGTAGACCGAGGCCAAAATCTCGCTCATAGTGTACTCGGTGACCGAGTGGACCTGATCGCCGAAGGTCTCCTCCCGGATGAAGGGGAGGCCCAGGGCGGACTGGCGGGTGTGGTGGGTGATGGTGTAGCTCACCAGGCCGATGTCCAGCTCGGCGGCGATCTGCTCCATGATCTGGGTCTTGCCGATGCCCGGCGGGCCCATGAGGAGGAGGGGCCGCTGCCGCACCGGCGGGATACGCCAGGCCCCCAGCTCGTCTTTGGACAGATAGGCCCGGACGGTGTTTTGGATCTCCTCTTTGGCGCGTTTGATGTTCATGGATCTTCCTCCTCGGAAAGGGTGTCAGGGTAGGCGTCCTCCTGGATAAGCTCGTCCTCGTCCAGCAGCACCCGGATGCCCCAGGGGGGCACTCGCTCGGGGAAGCCCTGCTGGGAGAGCATGACGAAGGCGGCGTCGTAGGCGGGCCGCCGGGCGGGGTAGATCCCCAGGCCGTCGGTGAAGTAGAGAAGCCCCCGCAGGTCCCGGAGCTCCCCCTTCTGGAGCAGGCCGTCTACATGTGCAAAGACGGGCCGGAAGTCGGTGGCGCTCTGGCCGGTGAGCTGGAAATGCTCCATGGCGGCTTTCAATTCCTCTTCATTGGTGATGAGCTGGTCGGAGCGGAGCTGGTCGTCGCACTGGAGGAGCCGGAGGCGGAAGGTGCGGAAAAAGCTCTCCGATTCCTTGAGGATGGTGTAGGTGTAGGAGAGAAATTCCCGTACCAGTTCCCCGGAGGTGGACATGGAGGTGTCGATGGCGATGACCAGGTCCCGGACCCGGCGTGTCTCCCGTGTCTCCAGGGGCTCAATGAGGGGCATGTTGCCGTAGCGGCGCAGGCCGTAGGCGTAGTAGCCGTAGTCAAAGGCGTCGGCGTCCACCCCCAGCTCCTCCCCCAGTACCGCAAAGCGCTGGAGAAAGGCCCGGTAGTTGTGCTTCTCCCGTGCCTCCACCTTCAGCTGCTCCAGCACCGCCTGACCGCCGGTGGCGTTCTGGCTGAACACCGTCTCCATGCCGGTCTGCACCCGCTGGGCGGCGCGCTGCCACTGTTCCTCGTTCTCCTGGGACTCCTTCTGCTCCCAGAGACTGTGGTCGTCCTGGAGGAATTCCCGGGCCAGGGTGGCCCGCTCGTAAGGGGAGAGGCGTTCCCGGCGGAAGGCGCGGTAGATGGCCTCGGCGGTGAGGGCCTTGTCCCCGTCCCCCAGCCGGGCGTAGAGGGCCTGCCGCCGGCTCACCGCCACCGGTGCGGCCAGGCAGGGGTAGTCCAGGCCGTCCAGGACGGACTCCACCGCGATGTCGCAGCACAAGTCCCATAGCTCCCCATCCCGGCCACGGCGCTTGGGGAGGTGGCGGAGGAGACAGTGGAGGACGGTGTGGAGGTAGGCACGGCACACCAGGGCGCGGCTGCGCTCATACCGGGCGGAGAGCCAGGTGCCGCAGTAGTAGAGGGCCCGGCCGTCGGTGGCCAGGGTGGGAGTCTCGAAGCCGGTCTCCGGCCGGAGGGCGCCCAGGGCGGCGTCCAGAAAGGGCAGGTTGAGGTAGAGCTCGTTCCGGGCGGCAAACAGGATCTTTTGGCCCAAAGCCTGCCATTCACTGCGTTCTGCCATGGTCCACCTCACAGATCAAAGGACTTGTCCAGGCCCTGCCCCGGGGCGGGGCGCAGGTCCTCCAGCAGGAGGGCCAGGGCCTCGGTGTTCCCCCGCTGCCGGGCGGCGTCACAGGCGGCGGCGCGCTGGGCGGGGGAGAGGAGCTTTTGGGAGAGAAGAAAGGAGAGACCCTCGGTGTCCCGGCGGTCCAGCAGGAGGGTGACGGCCACCTCCCCGTGGTCGCAGAGGGCGGAGCGGTAGGCATCCTCCGCCCCGGCGGAGAGCCGGAGGGGCCAGCGGAGCCGGTCCAGGGCCATCCGGCAGACGGATAAAAAGTCGTGCTCGGCCAGAAACCGTTCCAGGCAGCCGTCGTAGGCGCCGAAGTCCACGACGCCGTCCCGGACGCACTGTCGGCAGGCGTAGCCGCCCCCCTGGATGCGGGTCTGGAAGATGTGGGGGGCGGCCAGCAGCTCCAGCTCCTCGTGCCAGGCGGGGAAGAAGAGCCGGGCCTCCTCCCCGTCAGGGAAGCGGAGGACCACCTCCAGGTCAGCCACGCAGTCAGCCAGCAGGGGGCGCAGGCAGCTCCTGCCGTCCTCCCCCAGGGTCAGGGTGATTTTTTGAAGGGGACAGTTCATGAAGGAGTCGCTGCCCAGCCGCTCCACGGACCCGGTGAGGGTGAGGCGGGCCAGGTTCCGGCAGTTGTAGAAGGTGTAATCCCCTACAGTTTTGAGCATGGCGGGGAGGACCACCGAGTGGATGGCGGAGGCGTCGTGCCGGGGGTCCGGCCCGCCGCAGGTGACGCGGACCTGGAAGGCGTCGTCACAGCCGGAGAGGTCGGGCTCCCGCTGGGAGAGGGCATAGGGCCCCAGGGCGGTCACCGGCTCACCCAGGACCCGGTCGGGCAGTATTACATGGGCGGTGCCGGCGGTGCAGCGCAGGATGGTAACGCCCTCCGGCTCCCTGCGGCAGGTGAGGAGCAGCTCGCTCTCACCGGTCTGTTGTTCCATGTGGTCCCCTCCCTTCGGTTTCAGCAGGCAACATGATACCACCTCCGTTCCGGCGAGGCAAGAGGGACAAATGGACAAAAAGGCTCCGCCGTGACCGGCGGAGCCTTTTGAATCTGAGCAGGGACAGAGCTGTTTTATGCGTCGTCCATTTCGGAGAAGGTGGCCAGCAGGGCGGAGAAGGCCTCATCGTCCTCCGTGGTGGAGAAGAGCATGATGTTGATGAGGTAGTCCCCCTGCTTGCGCAGATACTGCCGCTGATAGGGGGTGTCCTGGCCCTCCATGGTCAGGGGCACCATGATATAGGCGTGGCCGGGCAGCTGAACGGTGACGGAGGTGCCCACGGAGTAGGTGGCGCCCTCCAGCTCGGCGCCGGCCTCCAGGCCGTCGATGTAGTCGTTGGCGTTGCCGCTGTAGCTCTGCACCAGGATGAGGATGCCGTTTCCGGTCTCGGTGTCCTTGGCGGAGAGCTCATAGTGATAGACAGAATCGGGGTCTTCGCCGGTGCCGCCCCGCTGGAGGTCCAGGGCCTTGTCGGCCTCGGCGCTCATGGCATCCAGGTCCTCCTGACTGGTGGACTCCCAGCCCTGGGGCAGGGTGAAGCGGAGATCCACAAAGGCGTCGTAGAAGATGCTGTCCCGCCAGTAGCCGGGGGAGTAGTGGTTGCGTTTGTCTTCGCTGCAGCTCGTCAGCAGTACGCCCAGCAGGGCGGTCAGCAGGAGCAGCGCGATGGTGCGCTTTTTCATGTCTGTCCTCCTGTGCAGATAAGATTCTTTTCGTATCATACCACAAAAAAGGGGAGAAGAAAACACCCAGCTATACCCGACAACAGGTCAGAGGGAACCGGGATCACCGGCGGGGGTCTGGTGCTCGGAGTCGCCGCCCGGGTGCATGGTGAGCATACGGTAGATCATCCCGCCATACCGGCGCTCCAGCTCGGGCACGTCCCGGTGGTCGAAGCACCGGCAGGCGCTCAGGGACTGGAGGTGCTCCAGGTAGCGCTGGGCGGCCTGGATCAGAATGTCGCTCTGGACGGTGTAAAACATGGGGCCCTCCCCCGTCAGGTAGGCGCCCGGACTCTTGAGGAAGAGCTTTTTGGGAGTCAGATAGACCCCGAAGCCCGGCTGCGGCCCCGGCGGAAGGGCGTCGTCATCCAGGACAAAAAAGCGGATGTCGTGGTTGGCCAGGACCCGCTCCTTGATGTTCTCCAGATGCTCCAGGCGCTGGGCATACGACATGCGGTAGGGGATGTCGGCAAAGAGCAGCTCGCCGGAGTCCAGATAGCGCAGAAGGGAGGATTTGAGCAGGTAAAAGTCGATGTGGCTCTTTTGAAAGACCTCCTCCCAGGTGATGAACAGCCTCCTGAGGTCCCAGACGGGACCGGCTGCGGGGCCGCCGGCCTGGAGGATGGGTTCGCAGACGGAAGGGGGCAGCAGGAATTCAAAGCCGTAGGGGGAGAAAAACTGAAACTGGTCCCGGCTGTAAAAATCGGTGCGGTATCCGCCCCGGCGCATGTCCTCCGGTCGGGCGGGGCTCAGCAGGACGGGCCGCTCGGAAAGACGGGCCATGGCAGTTTCCCGCAGATGGGTTCCCGCCGCGCCCTGGGCCATGACGAGGGCGTCCAGCTCGCCGCGGCCGTCCATGCTCATGAGCATGCCGCCGTGCTCACCCACCGCCAGGAGCCCTTCCCGCTCCAGCCCCGCGCCGTCGTACAGGGTGAGGAAGCTCTCGCGGTTCCGGCTGAGGAAGCCGTAGAGCAGCCCCATCTCCTCCTGACCGCCCTGGCGGAAGGGGGTCAGGTCCAGAGCGGCGTGGATGTGGACCCCTTTGCCGTGAAATAGGTGCTCCAGGGCGGGGAGATCCCTGCTTTTGAGCAGAGTGAGGAGGTCAATGGTGCAGACCACCGTCTCCCCCTTGCCGGGAGTCGGGATGGCCCGCAGCCGCTCCAGGATCTCGTGGTGCCGGACCAGCAGCTCCGCCTCCGACGCGGCGGCGGACCCGGAGACAGTCCGGTGGTGGACGGAGGCGTCGTAGGCCTCGGACAAAAGGGCGGTGATCCGCGATTCTAACCCTTCCTGGGCGCCGGCGCCCGGGAAGGCGGCGTCAAAGGCGGCCTCTGCGCCGTCCCGGCGGATGGCGTCCCCGAAAAAACGCCCCAGCGCCACATCCACCGTGTGGGCGGTCTTGGGCGCGGGGAGCAGGTCCTTGTTGCACCACTTGCTGATATAGGAGACGTCGTAGCCCACCTCATCGGCCACCGCGTAGAGCTTGCTGCCTGTGAAGTCCACCAGCCGCCGGAGCAGCGCGCCATACTCCGTCATAATAGATCCCTCCCTGTGTCCCTGTTGGGGTCAGTATACCATAGGTGGAACCACTTTTCAAATCCGCTATGCAACTTGAATCAAGTTGCATAGCGGATTCAAGTTTGATGCAACTCATTTCCAGAAAAGTCCATTGCATTTCATGGCTTCACGCCGATGGCCGTGCTACACTGGTGCCACTTCAAAAGAAAGGGTGACCAATATGAAGCCCCTGCGGATGCACCACGTGGGAGTGGTCCTCCCCACCGTGGAACAGGCGGAACACCTCATCAAGCTTTTTGGCCTGGAAGTGGACTACCGAGGCTATGTGAAGAGCTATCACGCCGACCTGATCTTTACCAAGTACGGCCCACGGGAGAGTCCCATTGAGTTCATCATTCCCCATGAGGGGGTGCTCACCCGCTTCAACGGCGGAAAGGGCGGCATCGCCCACATCGCCTTCGAGGTAGAGGACGTAGAGGCCGCCAGCCGGGAGCTGGAGGCCCAGGGCCTGGAGATGCTGGAGAAAGAGGCGGTGGAGGGCACCTCCGACATCATCGTCAATTTCCTGCGTCCCCGGTACTCTGAGGGTGTCCTTTTCGAATTGGTCCAGACCGTAGGCCCCATCGACCGCGGCGAGCAGCACTGAGGGAGGAAACGGTATGTATACCATGGGCATCGACGTGGGCTCCGCCTCCTCCAAGGCGGTCATCCTCCGGGATGGAAAAGAGGTGGTGGCGGGTCTGGCCGTTCAGGCGGGCACCGGCAGCAGCGGTCCCGGACGGGTGCTGGAGGAGATCGCCGCCACGAGCGGGCTCGATCTGAAGGACATGGCCTTCATCCTGGCTACCGGCTACGGCCGCACGGCCCTGCCGATGGCCGACAAGCAGATGAGCGAGATCACCTGTCACGCCAAGGGGGTCTTTTTCCAGGACCCCTCTGTCCGCACCATCATCGACATCGGCGGACAGGACGTGAAGGCCATCGCCCTGGACGACCGGGGCGGCATCCGCCAGTTCTATATGAACGACAAGTGCGCCGCCGGTACCGGCCGTTTTCTGGAGGTCATGGCCCGGGTGCTGGAGGTGCCCCTGGAGGAGATGGCGGAATATCACTTCCGCTCCAAAAATCCCGCCCAGGTGAGCAGCACCTGTACGGTCTTTGCCGAGTCCGAGGTCATCTCCCTCCTCTCCCGGGGGACGGCCAAGGAGGATATCATCGCCGGCGTCCACTTCAGCGTGGCGGCCAAGGCCTGCGCCCTGGCCCAGCGTGTGGGGGTCCGGCGGGAGGTGGTCCTGTGCGGCGGCGCCGCCAAGAACGGCGGTGTGGCCGATGCCATTGAGAAGGAACTGGGGGCGCCCCTGGTGGTGGCCCAAAACCCGCAGCTCACCGGCGCGCTGGGCGCCGCCCTGCTGGCCTATGAGGAAATGATGCGAAAGGAGCGTTCCGCATGAGTGAGAAATCTGTCCAAGAGATGACCGCGAAAGAGCTTCTGGCCTATTACCAGGCCAAGCTGGATGAAGAGGCCCGCCAGGCCAAGGCCAACGGCAAGCTGGTGTGTTGGTCGGCCTCGGTGGCGCCGCCGGAGATGTGCGTGGCTATGGACATTGCCATGGTATACCCCGAGACCCACGCCGCCGGCATCGGCGCCCGCAAGGGGGCCATGGACATGCTGGAGGTGGCCGACCGCATGGGCTACTCCGTGGACTGCTGCTCCTACGGCCGGGTGAACATGGGATACATGGAGCTGCTGAAGGAGGAGGCCATGACGGGAAAGACCCCCGAGGCCCTGGCCAACTCCCCCGCCGCCCGGGTGCCCCTCCCCGACCTGGTCATCACCTGCAACAACATCTGCAACACCCTTCTCAAGTGGTATGAGAACCTGGCCGCCGAGCTCAACATCCCCTGCATCGTCATCGACGTGCCCTTCAACCATACCATGCCCGTGTCCGAGCACGCCAAGGAGTACATCGCCGACGAGTTCCGCAACGCCATCTCTCAGCTGGAGGTCATCTGCGGCCGGCCCTTCGACTATGAGAAGTTCCACCAGGTCCGCCGCCAGACCCAGCGCTCCATCGAGCAGTGGAACCGCATCGCCTCCATGAGCCGCTATAAGCCCTCCCCCCTCAACGGCTTCGATCTCTTTAACTATATGGCTCTGGTGGTGTGCGCCCGCAGCCGGGACTACGCCGAGATCACCTTCAGGAAGTTCGCCGACGAGCTGGAGGAGAAGTATAAGAAGGGCGAGTCCGCCTTCAAGGGCGCCGAGCAGAACCGCATTGCCTGGGAGGGCATCGCCGTGTGGCCCTATCTGGGGCACACCTTCAAGACCCTGAAGAACCAGGGTACCATTATGACCGGTTCAGCCTACCCCAACATGTGGGATCTGACCTATGACGCCGAGGACGAATCCCTCCACTCCATGGCCGAGGCCTATACCCGCACCTATATCAATACCTGCCTGGACAACAAGGTGGCCGTCCTGCGGCGGATCATGGAGGAGGGCCAGTGTGACGGCGTCCTCTACCACCTCAACCGCAGCTGTAAGCTCATGAGCTTTTTGAACGTGGAGACCGCCGAGCGCATCCAGGAGAAGAACGGTCTGCCCTACGTGAGCTTTGACGGCGATCAGACCGATCCCCGGAACTTTGCTCCCGCCCAGTACGATACCCGGGTCCAGGCCCTGGGCGAGATGATGGAGCAGGCTGCCGACGGCGGCCAGGCATGAGGAAGGAGCGGTAGTCATGGAAGAGAACATCAAAGCCCTGCTGGAGCAGTTCAGAGCCATCGCCGGCGATCCCAGGAAGGCCATGGCCGACCACCTGGCCGAGACGGGAAAAGGCGCCATCGGCATGATGCCCATTTACGCTCCCGAGGAGCTGGTCCACGCCACCGGTTACCTCCCTGTGGGCCTATGGGGCGGCAGCCGCCCCGTGACCAAGGCCCGGACCTATCTGCCCCCCTTTGCCTGCTCCGTCATGCAGCAGGTCATGGAGCTGGAGTGCGAGGGGGCCTACGACGACCTGGCCGCCGTGGTATTCTCCGTCCCCTGCGATACCCTCAAGTGCATGTCCCAGAAGTGGAAGGGGACCTCTCCCGTGCTGGTCTTCACCCATCCCCAGAACCGGGGTCTGGAGGCGGCCAACCGCTTCCTGGAGCGGGAGTATGCCATTTTGAAGGAGAAGCTGGAGGGCATCACCGGGGTGAAGATCACCAACGCCGCCCTGGAGCGCTCCATCCAGATCTACAATGAGAACCGGGCCGCCATGCGGGAGTTCTCCGCCCTGGCCGCCCAGTATCCACAGGTCATTTCCGCCGTGGACCGCCACGCCGTCTTCAAGGCCCGGCTCTTCATGGAGAAGTCCCGCCATACCGCCCTGGTGCGGGCGCTGATGGAGGCCGTCCGGGCGGAGGAGCCCCAGCCCTGGACCGGAAAGAAGGTGGTGGTCACCGGTATCCTGCTGGAGCCCAACGGCCTGCTGGAGCTCTTTGACCGGCTGGGCCTGGCCATCGTGGCCGACGACCTGGCCCAGGAGTCCCGTCAGATCCGGGTGGATGTGCCCGACGGCGACGAGGCTCCCCTCTACCGCCTGGCCCGGGTGTGGCAGAACATGTATGGCTGCTCCGTGGCCACCGACACCAAGAAGCAGCGTGGCCCCATGCTTATGGATATGGCCCGCAAGACCGGCGCCGATGCCGTTGTGGTGGCCATGATGAAATTCTGTGACCCCGAGGAGTGGGACTATCCCATCTACTACAAGCAGTTTGAAGCCCAGGGGGTCCGCAGCCTCATGATCGAGGTGGACCAGGAGTCCACGTCCTTTGAACAGCTCCACACCCGGCTCCAGAGCCTGGTGGAGACCCTGTAAGGGGGCAGGAGCATGGGCAGGGTCAAGATCATCTCCCCGGAGGCGGCAGCCGGCCTCCTCAAGGACGGGGACACCTTTACCACCAGCGGCTTTGTGGCCAGCTGTATCCCGGAGGCGGTGAACAAGGCCGTGGAGCGCCGCTTCCTGGAGACGGGCCATCCCAGGGACCTCACCTATGTCTATGCCGGCTCCCAGGGCAATAAGGACGGCAGCGGCGGAGAGCACTACGCCCACAAGGGGCTGCTCAAGCGCTTCATCGCCGGCCACTGGGCCACCGTACCCGCCCTGGGCGAGATGGCGCTGCGCAATGAGATTGAGGCCTATAACCTCTCCCAGGGCGCCCTGTGCCATCTCTTCCGGGACATCGCCGCCCACAAGCCGGGCACCATCACGCCGGTGGGCCTGGGGACCTTCATTGATCCCCAAAACGGCGGCGGAAAGGTCAACAGCATCACCACGGAGGACCTCGTAGAGCGCATCACCATCAAGGGAAAGGACTACCTCTTCTATCCCGCCTTCCCCATCCACGTGGCCTTCCTGCGGGGGACCTACGCCGATGAGCGTGGCAATGTGACCCTGGAAAAGGAGGTGGCTACCCTGGAGGCCACCTCGGTGGCCCAGGCCGTGAAGAACAGCGGCGGCGTGGTGGTGGTCCAGGTGGAAGAGGTGGTCCGGGCGGGCAGCCTGGACCCCAGGCTGGTCAAGGTCCCCGGCATCTATGTGGACTATGTGGTGGTGGCCGGGCCGGAGGATCACGCGCAGTCCATCGGCTGCCGGTACGATCCCGTCCTCTCCGGAGAGCGCCGGGCGCCGGACGCGGAAGCGGCGCCGCTGCCCCTGAGCGCCAAGAAGATCATCGGCCGCCGGGGCGCCCTGGAGCTGCGGCCGGACATCACGGTGAACCTGGGCGTGGGCGCGCCGGAATACGTGGCCTCCGTGGCCGCGGAGGAGGGGGTCGGCGACCGGATGACCCTGACGGTGGAGGGCGGCCCTGTGGGCGGCATCCCCCAGGGCGGTCCCCGGTTCGGCGCCTCCGCCAACGCCGACGCCATCCTGGACCAGGGCTATCAGTTCGACTTTTATGACGGCGGCGGACTGGATCAGGCCTATCTGGGACTGGCCCAGTGCGACCAGCACGGCAACATCAATGTCAGCCGCTTCGGACCTAAAATCGCCGGCTGCGGCGGCTTTATCGACATCAGTCAGAACACCAGGAAGGTCTTCTTCTGCGGGACCTTCACCGCCGACGGGCTGAAGGTCCGCATCCAGGATGGGACCGTCCACATCGACCGGGAGGGCCGGAGCAAAAAGTTCCTCCGGCAGGTGGAGCAGGTGACCTTCAGCGGCGATATGGCGGTGCAGAAGGGCCAACAGGTGACCTATATCACGGAGCGCTGTGTCTTTCACCTGGAGCCCGACGGCCTTCACCTCACAGAAATTGCCCCCGGCATCGACCTCCAGCGGGATATTTTGGACCAGATGGAGTTCGTGCCGATCATTGAATACAAGGACGGCGCGGTTCCGCTGATGGACCGCCGGATCTTCCAGGAAGCCCCAATGGGTCTGGACAGCGTCTGAGTCGCCGTCAGGAGCCGTTGAACGTCTTTTTTCTTCGAATCCAGCCCTCAACTTGAGGGTCTCTCCCTCTTTATCTATCTCAGTTCATGCCGTACGGCCCGCTGAAACAGCGGGCCGTACGGCATTTTTTCGCTCTATTTGTGCCGCGGGGAGCGTTGCAAAGCGGCCGGGAACTTGATATAATATCTTACTCACAACATGGTAAGATAGGGAGTGTGTGCCTTTGTACCTCAAGGCGCTGGAGATCCAGGGCTTCAAATCGTTCCCGGACAAGACGGTTCTGACCTTTGACCACGATGTCACAGCCATCGTGGGTCCCAACGGCAGCGGAAAATCCAATATCTCCGACGCCATCCGCTGGGTCATGGGGGAACAGTCCACCCGTGCCCTCCGGGGCGGCAAGATGGAGGACGTCATCTTCGGCGGCACCGCCAAGCGCAAGCAGCTGGGGTTTGCCGAGGTCTCTCTGGTGCTGGACAACACCGGTCACCTCTTTGACCGGGAGGAGAGCGAGATTATGGTCACCCGGCGGTATTACCGCTCGGGGGAGAGTGAGTACTTCATCAACCGCCACACCGTGCGCCTCCGGGACGTGAATGAGCTGTTCATGGACACCGGCCTGGGCCGGGAGGGCTACTCCATCATCAGCCAGGGCAAGATCGACGAGATATTGTCCGTCAAGAGCACCGATCGCCGGGAGGTCTTTGAGGAGGCCGCCGGCATCTCCCGCTACCGCCACCGGAAGGAGGAGGCGGAGCGGAAGCTGGAGCGCACCCAGGAGAACCTGGTCCGGGTCAACGACAAGATCGACGAGCTGGAGCTCCAGGTGGAGCCCCTCCGGGCCCAGGCAGAAAAGGCCAAAAAGTTCCTGGTCCTCCGGGACGAGCTCCGGGGACTGGAGATCTCACTGTGGATGGACCAGCTGGACAAGGTCCGGGCGAACAGCCGAAAACTCCTTTCCGACTATGAGAACGCCGTCCGCCAGAAGGAGGAGTCCAAGGTCCTGGTGGAGCAGCTCTACGCCGCCGCCGAGGACTACGCCGCCAAAATGCGGGAGAAGGATATGGAGGCCGAGGGCGTCCGGTTCCAGATCCAGCAGCGCCAGGCCGACGCCAACGAGTGCGAGCGGGCGGTGGCGGTGCTCCGAACCCAGATCCAGAGCAACCTGGAAAACGCCGACCGGGTCAGGCGGGAGTTGGACCAGCAGGAAGGCCGGGCCGGGTCCATCTCGGAGCAGATCGACCAGCGCCGCACCCGCCTGGAGGAGATCGCCGCCCGCCGGACCGGGCTGGAGGAGGAGCTTGCTGCCGCCCGGCAGGCCGACCAGGACGAGCGCCGCAGTGCCGGCACCCTGGAGAGCGAGCTGGAGGCCCTGCGGGAGAAGGAGACCATGGAGAACGCCTCCGCCGCTGAGGCCAAGGCCCTCCTCTCCGCCCTGGCCGCCGCCGCCCAGGAGCTGCTGGACCGGGACGAGGCCGTCCGGCAGGAGCTCGCCGCCGGGGAGGAGAAGCTCTCCGCCGCCCACAAGGTGGCCGGAGAAATCGCCGCCGACCTCCAAAAGGCCAAAGAGAACCGGGAGGCCCTGGGCAACGTCATCAGCGGCTATACCATGCGGGCTGAGTCCCGGAAGCGGAAGGTGGAGACCGCCCAGGAGACCCACCGAAAGCTCCAGATGGACGAGCACGCCCTCACCTCCCGGGTCCATATGCTCTCCGAGATGGAGAAGCTCTACGAGGGCTACTCCAAGGCGGTGAAGCTGGTGATGGGGGAGGCCCAGCGGGGGAACCTCCGCCACATCCACGGCCCGGTGGCCGGATTGGTCCACGTGCCCGACCCCTACACGGTGGCGGTGGAGATCGCCCTGGGGGGCGCCATGCAGAACATCGTGGTGGACAGCGAGGAGGACGGCAAGGCCGCCATCGGCTTCCTCAAGCGCCGGGACGGCGGCCGGTGTACCTTCCTCCCCCTGAGCGCCATCCGCCCCTCCGAGTTCCGGGATACCGCTGTGGAGCATGAACCCGGCTTCGTGGGCATGGGGGACCGGCTGGTGGAGTTCGACCCCAGATACAAAAACATCTTTTCCAACCTGCTGGGCAGGGTGGTGGTGGCCGAGGATATGGACGCCGCCATCTCCATGGCCAGAAAATACCGCTACCGCTTCAAAATCGTCACCCTGGACGGCCAGGTCCTCAACCCCGGCGGCTCCATGACGGGCGGCTCGGCCTCCCGGTCGGCGGGTATCCTCAGCCGGGCCAACGAGCTGGAGCGCCTGAACGCCCAGGTGGACGGGGTGCGGGCCCAGCTGGACCAGGCGGCCAAGGCCCTGGAGGAGGCCCGGCGGGAGTCCGCCGTGGCCGTCTACGAGCTGGAGACCGCCCAGTCCCGGTGCCGTGAGCTGGAGGACAGGATTCTTCAGCTGGAGGAGCGGAGCGCCGCCCAGGAGAAGACCTGCGCAGACCTGGAGAGCCAGCGGGGGAGCCTGCGGGAGGAGCTCACCGAGATCGAGGGCCGTTCCCGTCAGACCGAGGCGGACACCGCCAACGCCAGAGCCCGGATCGAGGAGCTGGAGGGCGCCGCCGCCGCCCTGCGGCTGGAGGCCGAGGGCAAGGCCGCGGGCCAGGCGGAGATCAAGGCCCGGATGGAGGCGGCGAGCGCCAGGATCGCCCAGCTCAGCCAGGAGACCGCCGCCCTGGAGGCCGAGCGGGCCGCCACCGAGCAGGCCCTCACCGAGTTGGAGGACCTGCGCCGGGACATCACCGGCGACAAGGAGCAGCGGGAGAACATGCTCCGGGAGCTGGAGATCAAAAATGACGATCTCAATGAAAAGATCCGGGCCCAGGAGGAGAAGCTCCAGGCCATCCGGGTGGAGAACGAGGGACGGCAGGCCGAGATCGAGAAGCTCAACCAGGAGCGTATGGCCCTGGAGGCAGAGCGGAACCGGGCCGACAAGGAGAGCCGGGACAAGAACAGCGAGCTGCTGAACATGGAGCGGGAGGTCTCGGTGCTGGAGCAGAAAAAGGTGACCGCCTCCATGGAGGAGAAGCAGATCCTGGACAAGCTCTGGGAGACCTACGAGCTCTCCCACGAGGCGGCCCGGGCCCAGCGCCAGGAGCTGGAGAGCGTGCCCAAGGCCCAAAAGCGGGTGGGGGAGCTCAAGCGGAGCATCTCCGGCCTGGGCAACATCAACCTGGACGCCATCGAGGAGTTCGACCGGGTCAACCAGCGCTATACTTACCTCACCGACCAGCGGGACGATGTGCGCCGGTCCAAGGAGGAGCTGGAGAAGGTCATCGCCGAGATCACCGGGGAAATGAAGTCCATTTTCTCCCAGCAATTCGGTGTCATCAACACCGCTTTTGGGGAGACTTTTACCGAGCTCTTCGGCGGCGGTATGGCCACCCTGGAGCTGGACGACCCGGAGGACATTCTGAGCTGCGGCATTGAGATCAAGGTCCAGCCCCCGGGTAAGGCCCTGAAAGTCCTCTCCCTCCTCTCCGGCGGCGAGAAGGCCTTCGTGGCCATCGCCCTCTACTTTGCCATTCTGAAGGTGCGGCCCACCCCCTTCTGCGTCATGGACGAGATCGAGGCCGCCCTGGACGACGTCAACGTCACCCGGTTCGCCCGGTACCTCCGGGGCATGAGCACCAAAACCCAGTTCATCGTCATCACCCACCGCCGCGGCACCATGGAGGAGGCCGACGTCCTCTACGGCGTCACCATGCAGGAGCAGGGTGTGAGCCGCCTGCTGACCATCAACCTGAACGATGTGGAGAAGGAATTGAATCTCAAATAAAGTACTCTCCTGCTCCTGCATGGCGGGGGCCCCGCCCGAGCCCAGCGAAGCGGGTCGGGTGGGGGGAGGAGGCGCAAGGGAGCGGGTGAGGGATGCCCGGAAGGGCGTCCCGAGCAGAAGCGGACTTTGCGCCGACGAAGGAGCAGGGCGTGAGCCGCCTTCTGACCATCAACCTGAACGATGTGGAGAAGGAATTGAATCTCAAATAAAGTACTCTCCTGCTCCTGCATGGCGGGGGCCCCGCCCGAGCCCAGCGAAGCGGGTCGGGTGGGGGGAGGAGGCGCAAGGGAGCGGGTGAGGGATGCCCGGAAGGGCGTCCCGAGCAGAAGCGGACTTTGCGCCGACGAAGGAGCAGGGCGTGAGCCGCCTTCTGACCATCAACCTCAACGACGTGGAAAAGGAACTGGACCTGAAGTGATTGGAGGCGCGGTATGAAAAAGTTTCGCATGAACCACCGAAACGCCCGGAAGATCATGTGGGTGTTTTATGGCGCGGGCTTCCTGCTTCTGCTGCTTGGGATGATCGGCCCCCAGGCAATGATCCTGACAGCCGTAGGGGTGGCCCTCATATTGGTCGGCGGCGTGATCGTGCTGCTGTTCTGGCGCTGTCCCCATTGCGGGATGGGGCTTCCCACCCGGGAGGGAAATATCCAGTACTGTCCCCACTGCGGTGGAAAACTATAAAATCAATAAGAGGAAGAAATATATGGGATTTTTTGACAAAATCAAAAAGCTGAACATCTTTGCGGGCTTCTCCGCCATCGACGATGACTTTTACGATGAGCTGGAGGAGACCCTCATCCTGTCCGACATGGGCATGGACACCACCCTCAAGGCGGTGGAGGAGCTCAAGCGCCGGGTGAAGAGCGAGAAGCTCAAGGACAAGGAAGAGGTGCGGAACTGCCTGCGCCGGGTGCTCCAGGACATGCTGACGGTGGGAGACCAGGGCCTGGACCTCTCCACCCGCCCCTCGGTGATTCTCTTCATCGGCGTCAACGGCGTGGGCAAGACCACCACCATCGGCAAGCTGGCCGCCACCCTGAAGGCCCAGGGGAAGAAGGTCCTCCTCTGCGCCGGCGATACCTTCCGGGCTGCCGCCGCCGACCAGCTCACCATCTGGTCGCAGCGGGCGGGGGTGGAGATCGTCAAGCAGCACGAGGGGGCCGACCCCGCCTCGGTGGTCTTTGACGCGGTGACCGCCGCCAAGGCCCGGAACAGCGACGTCATCCTGGTGGACACTGCCGGACGGCTTCACAACAAGCAGAATCTGATGAACGAGCTCAATAAGATCTCCCGCATCATTGACCGGGAGCTCCCCGACTGCGCCAAGGAGACCCTGCTGGTGCTGGACGCCACCACCGGCCAGAACGGCCTCATCCAGGCCAAACAGTTCCGGGAGGCCGCCGGCGTCACCGGCATCGTCCTCACCAAGCTGGACGGCACCGCCAAGGGCGGCATCACCGTGGCCATCGCCGACACCCTCCAGATCCCCGTGAAGTATGTGGGTCTGGGCGAAGGCATCGAGGACCTGCGGCCCTTCGACGCCGAGGGCTTCACCGAGGCGCTGGTGTAATCCATCACAAGAACGGCCATACGGCCTTGATTTTGGAGGAATCGAAACATGGCAAGGATCGACGGACGGGCCTGGGATCAGCTCCGGCCCATTGAGATCACCCCCGGCTTCAACAAATTCGCGGAGGGCTCCTGCCTCATCCGCTGCGGCAACACCATGGTGCTGTGCACCGCCTCTGTGGAGGAAAAGACCCCGCCCCATGTCCCCGAGGGAGAGGGCTGGGTCACCGCGGAGTACTCTATGCTGCCCCGGGCCAACCGGGAGCGGAGCAAGCGGGACATTTCCAAGCTGAAGCTCTCCCCCCGGTCGGCGGAGATCCAGCGTCTGGTGGGCCGTGCCCTCCGGGCGGCGGTGGACATGAAGAAGCTGGGGGAGCGCACCATCAACATCGACTGCGACGTGCTCCAGGGGGACGGCGGCACCCGTACCGCCAGCGTCACCGGCGGCTATGTGGCCCTGGCCCTGGCCGTGAAGAAGCTGATGGCCGACGGCCTGCTGGCCGAAAATCCCATCATCACCCCGGTGGCCGCCATCTCCGCCGGCATCGTCCACGACCAGCTGCTGCTGGACCTGTGCTATGAGGAGGACTCCTCCGCCCAGGTGGACCTCAACTGCGTCATGACCGGCCAGGGCGGCATCGTGGAGCTTCAGGGCACCGGCGAGAGTCGGGCCTTCACCGTCCAGGAGCAGCGGGACCTGGTGGACCTGTGCGCCAAGGGCATCCGGGAGGTCATGACCTTCCAGGCCAAGGCGCTGGAGGGCTGAAGGATGAAAGTGGTGCTTGCCAGCAAGAACCAGCACAAGCTGGTGGAGATGCGGGACATCCTCTCCGCCCAGGGGGTGGAGGTGGTCCTGGAGTCCGACGTGGGCGTGGATGTGGACGTGGAGGAGACAGGGACCACCTTTGAGGAGAACTCCCTCCTGAAGGCCAGGGCTGTCATGGAGGCCAGCGGTCTCCCCGCCATCGCCGACGACTCCGGCCTGTCCGTGGACGCCCTGAACGGCGCCCCCGGGGTTTATTCCGCCCGGTACGGCGGGGAGGGCCTGGACGACGTGGGCCGGTACCGCCTGCTGCTGGAGAACATGCGGGGACAGCTGGACCGGAAGTGCAAGTTCGTCTCGGTCATCACCCTATGCATGCCCAACGGTGACGTCATTACCGCCCGTGGGGAGTGCCACGGCACTTTGGCCTATGCCCCCCAGGGGGAGAACGGCTTCGGCTACGACCCCATCTTCTTCGTGCCGGAGAAGAAAAAGACCTTCGCCCAGCTCAGCCCCGAGGAGAAGAACGCCATCTCCCACCGGGGAAACGCTTTGAAACTCTTTCAGCAGAAGCTGGCCGACTACCTGTCCGGCCAGAGCAAATAAAACGATTTTAAGGAGATATTATGGATCTGACAAGCAAGCAGCGGGCCCAGCTTCGGGGCCTGGCCAACGGCATCGACACCATTCTGCACGTGGGCAAGGACGGCCTGGGGGACAACCTCATCAAGCAGGCCGACGACGCTCTGGAGGCCCGGGAGCTCATCAAGGGCAAGGTGCTGGAGAACTCCATGCTCACCGCCCGGGAGGCCGCCGAGGACCTGGCCAAAGCCACCCGCAGCGAGGTGGTCCAGGTCATCGGAACAAAATTCGTGCTCTATCGTCAAAGTCACAATAAGGAGAAGAAGGACCGGATCGCGCTGGTGAAGGACAAGCGCGGCTGATGAATTTTGTTCCCCGCCGCGTCTGCGGCGTACAAGCAGTCCCGGAGACTGCTTGGCGCAAGGCGGGATTCAGTCCCGCCGCGCAGGTGAAATGACGAAGGGGGTCCCCACAGGGCAGCGCCCTGTGGGGGAGACAAAATTCGTGCTCTATCGTCAAAGTCACAATAAGGAGAAGAAGGACCGGATCGCGCTGGTGAAGGACAAGCGCGG
>NZ_CALXEE010000024.1 GCF_944387245.1 uncultured Intestinimonas sp.
GCCCTTTGTTCATTGGTCCTGCCCCAGGGCGGCCCGGAGCTGCTGCCGGTAGTCCTCCACCGCCCAGTCGGGGGCGGTGAGGGCCACCCCCTCTCCCAGGCCGAAGAGCCAGCCGTAAAACTGGGGGGAGACCACCGCGTCCACGGTAAGGGTGAAGTGGTCGGGGCCGTCAGGGACCAGAATGACCTCCTGGCCAAATCGGTCCAGCATCACCCCCACCATGCTGTTGGCGCAGCGCAGGCGGACCTTGCCCTCCCGGCCGCTGAACATGCCGAAGTGCTTGGCGGCATAGGCCGCCATGTCGAAGCTGGACCGGTCCAGGTCCTCCCCCTCCTCCAGCCTCAGGCAGGTGACGGCCAGCTCCGCCATCTTGTCCACCCGGTAGTGGCGGACCTCCTTCTTGGCGCCGTCCCAGCCCACCAGGTAGTAATTTTCGCTGTTCCAGATGAGACCGTGGGGAAAGACGGTGTACCGCCGGCCGCCCCGGCGAAAGACCTTCTCCTTCTTCACGTCGTAATCGAAGTAGCGGAAGGTCACCGCCTTTCCGGCGGCCAGGGCGGTGTGGAGCTTGTCAATGGAGTAGTAGACGCTCTCGTTCATGGTCTTGACCCGACGGTCCACGTAGACCTGTCGCTGGAGCTGCCGGGCCTGGTGGACGCTGGTGAGGCCCTCCAGCTTGCGGATGAGGTCGTCACTCTTCCGTTTTGTGATGAATTTGCAGGACTGCACCGCGTCCACCAGCAGTTTGAGCTCCGGAAGCTGGAAGGCCCTGCCTCCCACGAACCAGCCCGGGTCCTTTCCCTTGCGGCTCTGAACGTCCAGACCGGTCTGCCGCAGCACCTCCATGTCGTCGTAGATGCTCTTGCGCTCCGCCGGGATCCCCTGGGCCGCCAGACCGTCGATCAGCGCCTGGGTGGTCAAGGGATGCTCCTCATCCGTGTGTTCCAGCAACATCCGCTGGAGCACCAGGAGCTTCTGCTTTTGTCCCGCACCTCTGGCCATCGGACATCGCCTCCTCTCTGTCCCTCTATCTTACCAGAATAAAAGTCCTAAAAAAAGGACTTTTATAAAACTTGGAAGAAAATCCTTTTGGGGGGTGGCTGCCCAACAATGCAGCTTTGCCAAGTAAAAATTGCATGTGTCAGGAGTTGAAGTGGGGGTGAGAGGTTGGTCGCGGTCAGTTTGTCTCTTTACAAGCAGGGAAAGACATGGTACAATTCACCTAAGTGAAGTCTCAGAGTGAAATATACTTTCAAATCATGAAACTTGGAAATTATGAAATTTCATTTCAGGGGGTATAACCCATGGTGATTCAGGATATACGGACCGGGCGCATTTCCCTGCCGCTGCGCCACCCCTTCAAAACGGCCCTGCGCACCGTCACCCATCTGGAGGATGTGGTGGTGATGGTGGTGGCCGACGACGGACAGGTGGGCTACGGCGAGGCGCCCCCCACCGCCGTTATCACCGGCGACACCATGGGCTCCGTGGAGTGCGCCGTCCGCGACTTCATCCGCCCCGCTCTGGTGGGCATGGAGGTGGAGGACCTGGACGGGGTGATGAAAAAGCTCCAGGCCTGCATGGTGAAGAACACCACCGCCAAGGCGGCGGTGGACATGGCGCTCTACGACCTCTGGGGCAAGCGGTACGGCATCCCGGTGTGGCGGGCCCTGGGCGGCGCCCAGCGGGAGCTGGAGACCGACCTCACCATCTCGGTGAACCCGGTGGAGGAGATGGTGAAAGACAGCCTGGAGGCGGTGGAGCGGGGCTACCGTATCCTGAAGATCAAGGTGGGCAAGGACCCCAAGGCCGATGTGGAGCGGATGGCCGCCATCCGCGGCGCGGTGGGTCCCGACGTGAAGCTCCGGGTGGACGCCAACCAGGGCTGGCGGGCCAAGGAGGCGGTGGCCATCATCTCGGCCATGGAGGACAAGGGACTGGACATCGACCTGGTGGAGCAGCCCGTGCCCGCCCACGACCTGGAGGGCATGGTCTATGTGACCAGCCGGGTGCAGACCCCCATTCTGGCTGACGAGTCGGTCTTTTCCCCCGCCGACGCGGTGGAGATCATCCGCCGGGGGGCGGCCGACCTTATCAATATTAAGCTCATGAAGACCGGCGGCATCTGGCAGGCCCTGAAGATCTGCGACGTGGCCGAGATCTACGGCGTGGAGTGCATGATCGGCTGTATGCTGGAGTCCCGGCTGTCGGTGGCCGCCGCCGCCCATCTGGCGGCGGGCCGGAGCGTCATCACCCGCTGCGACCTGGACGGGCCCTCCCTGTGTGCCGAGGACCCCTTCGCCGGCGGGCCGGTCTTTGACGAGGCCGTCATCCGCATGAGCGACGACCCCGGCATCGGCGTGATCAACGTCCCCTGTGAGGACTGGCATTGAGCCAAAGAGGGGCTCTCTTTTTTCGCATCAGCGCCGCGTGGCGGCTTTTGATGGACCCAGCGGGCGGACGGACCGCCCCAAAATCAAAAGGAAAGAAGGAGAAAGCATGAAAAGAACCACCCGATGGACGGCCCTCCTGCTGGCCGGCGCCATGACCCTGAGTCTGGCCGCCTGTGGCGGCGGCGATGAAGGCGGAGACAGCCAGGCCTCCACCACCTTCCGCGAGCTGTACGCCTCTGAGGCCACCACGCTCAACTATCTGGTGACCTCTCAGGCCACCGAATTTGAGCTGTGCGCCAACTTCGTGGACACCCTGATCCAGTACGACGAATTCGGCGTGGCCCATGGAGGTCTGGCCACCGACTGGACCACCAGTGAGGACGGCCTCACCTGGACCTTTACCCTCCGGGAAGGGGTGAAGTGGTACCGCAGTGATGGCTCCGAATACGCCGACCTCACTGCCCAGGACTTCGTCACCGGCCTCCAGTACGTCTGTGACCCCGCCAACGACTCCAAGACCTTCGACATTGTTTCCAGCGTGGTGAAGAACGCCCAGGAGTACTACTCCGGCGCCGTTACCGACCCCAATGAGATCGGTGTCCGCGCAGTGGATGACATGACGGTGGAGTACACCCTCAATGCCCCCACCCCCTATTTCCTGTCCATGCTCAGCTATGTGTGCTTTATGCCCGTGAACGCCGACTTCCTGGCCGAGGTCGGGGACCGCTTCGGTACCAGCGCCGACACCCTGCTCTACAACGGCGCCTATATCTGCCAGGAGTTCAACCCCCAGGAGAACCAGCTGTGGGTGAAGAACCCCAACTACTGGAACGCCGACAACGTCTACATCGAGCGCATCGAGCGCACCTACAACAGCGAGGCCAACAAGCTGGCCCCCGACATGTATAAGCAGGGCTCCGTGGACCAGGCCAAGATCCCCGCCGAGCTGCTGGAGGCCTGGCTGGAGGACGACACCACCAAGGATATGGTTCGTCCCACCCGCAGCTCCTATTACACCTACTGGTGGCTCTTCAACTTCGATCCCAAGATGGACGAGGCCTTTGAGCCCGACAACTGGAAGATCGCCGTCAACAACGAGGCCTTCCGCCTCTCCATCGCCCACGGCATTGACCGTCAGAAGGCCGAGTACCCCTACGAGCCCTACAACACCGAGGCCAACCTGATCCGCACCATCACCCCCGAGGGCTTCGTGGACTACAACGGCGTGGATTACACCCAGATGGGCGATCTGGCCGCCATCTCCAACACCGATCCCTTCAACGAGGAGCTGGCCCTGCAGTATAAGGAGCAGGCCGTGGAGGAGCTCACCGCCGCCGGCGCCACCTTCCCCATCAAGATCCTCATGCCCTACAACCCCGCCACCCCCTACTGGGGCGAGAGCTGCCAGATCATTGAGCAGCAGCTGGAGAGCCTGCTGGGCACCGACTACATCGACATCACCGTGGAGG
This sequence comes from uncultured Intestinimonas sp., assembly GCF_944387245.1. Classification (GTDB taxonomy): domain Bacteria; phylum Bacillota; class Clostridia; order Oscillospirales; family Oscillospiraceae; genus Intestinimonas. The sequence goes on from NZ_CALXEE010000024.1 coordinate 3,863, forward strand.
CCGGCCCCTCCACCAACTTCCTGGCCGAGGTCCGTAAGAGCGGCGAGTACTCCCTGATGCTGTGCAACTGGGGTCCTGACTACGCCGACCCGGAGACCTACTCCGACCCCTGGAGCCTGGGCTACACCTACAGCTGGCCTGAGCTCACCACGCAGTCTGACCTGCTGACCGGCTACATCTACACCGAGGAGGATATGGCCGCCGGCGTCTTCGACGAGGAGAAGTTCATCGGTACGCCTGAGACCGTCTACATCAAGATGGTCCAGGAGGGCAAGGACGAGAAGCTGGACATTGAGAAGCGCTACACCGCCTTTGCCAACGCTGAGGCCTTCCTTATCAACCACGCTATCGTCATCCCCTTCCACCGCCAGGCCGACAACGGCTACGTGGTCTCCGACCTGTCCGTCTTCGACCGGCCCTTCTCCCCCTTCGGCGTGTCCAGCTATCGCTATGAGGGTGCCCACCTGCTGGATACCCCCATCAGCATGGACGAGTACTACGCCCAGTATGATCAGTGGGAGGCCGACCGCCAGGCTGCCCTGGAGGCCGCTGCCGCTGAGAGCTGATCCCCCGCGCCGGGCAAGAGGGGCGTGTCCGCATTCCGGACACGCCCCCGCCGCCCGGGCTTTGTATGTTGAGACGAGAGCGTTTTCAGCGCTCTCGTCTCAACATACAATCTGTATCCCGAAAGGAGCGCCCCCATGCTGAAATACATATTAAAACGCCTGGCCTTCGCTGTGGTGGCACTTTTCATCATCACGGCTGTCATCTTCTCCCTCATGCGCCTCATGCCCATTGAGGGCTACTTCCCCAACTTCGACAAGATGACCCCGGAGATGATTCAGAACGGCCTGGAGAACCTGGGACTCACCGATCCCCTGCCGGTGCAGCTGTTCCGGTTCTATCGGGACCTGTTCCACGGCGACCTGGGCACCTCCTGGATCTACCAGCCCAACGTGCCCGTCACTGAGATCCTGGCCCGGAAGATTCCCGTCTCCCTTACCCTGGGCTGCATGGCCATGGTCCTCTCCCTGGTGGTGGGCATTCCACTTGGTGTGGTCATGAGCCGCTACAAGGGCCGTCTGCCCGACAAGCTGGGCACCGGCTTCATCGTGCTGCTCAACGCTGTGCCCGTGGTGGTCTACTATCTGGTCATCCAGATGGTGGGCTCCCGTTCTCTGGCTCTGCCCATGCTATACAGCCGCTCTGACCCCACCAGCTGGATTCTGCCCATCCTGTGCCTCTCCCTGGCCAACATTGCCGAGTACGCCATGTGGATGCGCCGGTATATGGTGGACCAGCTCAACTCCGACTATGTGAAGCTGGCCATGGCCAAGGGCGTCTCCCGCCGGGACATCATGTACCACCACGTCCTGCGCAACGCCTTCGTGCCCATCATCCAGCTGCTGCCCACCTCCTTCCTGAACACCATCATCGGCTCCATTTACGTGGAGTCCCTGTTCTCGGTGCCTGGTATGGGCGGACTGTTGGTGGACGTCATCAAGCGACAGGACAACGCCATGGTCCAGGCCTTGGTGCTCATCTTTGCCAGCGTGGGCATTCTGGGGCTGCTGCTGGGCGATTTCTTTATGACATTGGCCGACCCGCGCATCAAGCTGGGTCAGGAAAGGGGGGGACGCTAAATGCCGCAGATCGGAAAACGCAAGCTGGACAAGCTGGCCACCTCTCTGGAGGAGGACCTGGCGAAGAAGGCCAAAGGCCTCACCCAGGCCGAGATCGACGCCCTGGACCCCCAGCTCTTTACTCTGGCCGACTATGACGCCGCCGCCGCCGAGCGGACAGGCTACTCCAACTACTCTTACTGGCGCTCCACCCTGCGCATTTTCTGGCGCAACAAGGTCGCCCGCCTGCTCATCATCCTGCTGGGGCTCATGCTCCTCTTTACCTTTATCCAGCCCTTCCTCCCCGACCAGAAGGACCCCACCGAGATCTTTTACAACGAGGAGACGGGCATGCCCCTCTCCAATAAGCAGCCCGGCGAGGTAGAGGGCTTCATCCTGGGCACCAACAACCTGGGCCAGGACCTGTGGTCCCGGACCTGGTACGCCACCCGGACCAGCCTCTTCATCGGCTTCGTGGTGGCCCTCTCCGAGTGTATCATCGGCATCACCGTCGGGGTGCTGTGGGGCTATGTGCGCCGGCTGGATCAGTTCCTCACCTCTGCCTACAACATCGTGGACAATGTACCCCGGACCATCATCCTCATCCTCATCTCCTACATCCTGCGGCCCTCTATGAGCACCATCATCCTGTCCATGTGCCTGGTGGGGTGGCTGAAGATGGCACGGTATGTCCGTAACCAGGTGGTCATCATCCGGGACCGGGACTATAACCTGGCCTCCCGCTGCCTGGGCAGCAGCACGCCCCGTATCGTCTACCGCAACCTGTTGCCCTATCTGGTGTCCATCATCATGCTCCGGGCCGCCCTGGCGGTGCCCACCGCCATCACCGACGAGGTCTTTCTCACCTACATCGGCCTGGGCCTGCCCGTCTATACCCCCTCCCTGGGCACCCTCATCATCGCCGGTAAGGCCCTGATGACCACGCCCTCCCTGAGCTATCAGCTCATCATCCCCTGTGTGGCCCTGTCCTTCGTCACCGTCTGCTTCTATGTCATCGGCAACGCCTTTGCCGACGCGGCGGACCCGAAAAATCACGTCAGCTGAGGAGGTGTGCAGATGGAACAAAAAGAACATGACGTCATTTTGTCGGTCCGGGATCTGAATGTGAAATTCACCCTCCGGGGCCGCACCCTGCACGCCATCCGCGACGTCTCCCTGGACCTCTATCAGGGGGAGTCCCTGGCCATCGTGGGCGAGTCCGGCTCAGGTAAGAGCGTCTTTACCAAGACCTTTATGGGTCTCACCGATCAGAACGGCACCATTGAAAGCGGCACGATTCATTATCAGAACGGCATGGATCTGGCCAAGCTGCGCACCGAAAAGGAGTGGCAGGCCATCCGGGGCAAAGAGATCGCCATGGTCCTCCAGGACCCCATGACCTCCCTCAACCCCCTCAAGACCATCGGCAAGCAGATCGAGGAGGCGGTGGTCCTCCACCAGGGCCTCAAGGGCGAGGCGGCCCGGAAGGTGGTGCTGGAGACCCTGACCCATGTGGGCATCGACGATCCGGAGCGCCGTTACAAGCAGTATCCCCATGAATTTTCCGGCGGCATGCGCCAGCGGGTGGTCATTGCCATCGCCATCGCCTGCCGGCCCAAGATTCTCATCTGTGACGAGCCCACCACCGCTCTGGATGTGACCATCCAGGCCCAGATCCTGGAGCTCATCAAAGCCCTTCAGAAGCAGTACGGCCTCACCACCATCTACATCACCCACGACCTGGGGGTGGTGGCCAACGTGGCCGACCGCATCGCCGTGATGTACGCCGGGGATATCGTGGAGATCGGCACCTGTGAGGAGGTCTTTTACGACCCCCGTCACCCCTACACCTGGGCGCTGCTGTCCTCTCTGCCCCAGCTGGGCATCAAGGGGGAGCCCCTCTACTCCATTGCCGGCGCGCCCGCCAACCTCTTTAACGAGGTCAAGGGCGACGCCTTTGCCCCCCGGAATCCCCAGGCCCTGAAGATCGATTTTGTGGAGCGGCCTCCCTACTTTGAGGTCAGCCCCACCCACAAGGCCCGGACCTGGCTCCTGGACCCCAGGGCCCCCAAGGTGGAGCCGCCGGAGCATATCAAACAGCTCAGAGAACAGGGGGTGCGTCTGCGTGGTCAAGCCTGACGCCAACGTCCTGCTGGACGTCAAGGACCTGTGCGTGGACTTCGGCTCCCGCCGCAAGCCCTTCCACGCCGTGAAACATGTCTCCTTCCAGATCCACAAGGGGGAGACCTTCGGCCTGGTGGGTGAGTCGGGCTCCGGCAAGACCACCATTGGCCGGGCCATCATCCGCATCCATCCCACCTCCGGCGGCGAGGTGTGGTTCCAGGGAGAGAAGATCAACGGAAAAGTGAGCCACGAGGTGGACCGCACTGTTACCCGGAAGATCCAGATGATCTTCCAGGACCCCATGGCCTCCCTCAACGAGCGGGCCAAGGTGGACTACATCGTCTCCGAGGGCCTCTATGCCCAGAAGCTCCACCTCACCCAGGCCCAGCGGGAGGAGAAGGTGGCCAAGGCCCTCAGCGACGTGGGCCTCCTGCCCGAGTTCGCCAGCCGCTTCCCCCACGAGTTCTCCGGCGGCCAGCGCCAGCGCATCGGCATCGCCCGGGCCCTGATCCTGGACCCGGAGTTCATCATCGCCGATGAGCCCATCTCCGCCCTGGACGTCTCCATCCGGGCCCAGGTCCTCAACCTCATGTCCAAGCTCCAGAAGGAGCGGGGCCTCACCTATCTTTTTATTGCCCATGACCTCTCTGTGATGCGCTTCATCTGCGACCGCATCGCCGTCATCTACAAGGGAGAGCTCCAGGAGCTGGCCGAGACCGAGCAGCTCTTTGCCCATCCCCTCCACCCCTATACCCGGGCCCTCCTCTCTGCCATTCCCCAGCCCGACCCCATCTCTGAACGGCAGAAGGTGCTGGAGGTCTACGACCCCAGCTGTCACGGCTACTCCGACCAGAATCCTCCCCTGTGGGAGGAGGTGGAGTCCGGCCACTTTGTCCGGGGCAGCCGGGCCGAGCTGGACGCCTACCGGGCCAAGCTGTAAGCTGCCACTTCACCAGATATTGGATGTGACCAGGAAATGATCGTTCCCAACCCCCTTTATCCCGGCGCCCGGGTAGCCCTGGTGGCCCCCAGCTCCGCCGTGGCCGCCGACCGGCTGGGGCCCGCCCAGGACGCCGTGAAGGCCTTGGGCCTGGAGCCGGTGCCTTACCCCTCCTGCTACGCCACCAGCCGCCATGGCTACTTTGCCGCTGACGACGTCCAAAGAGCCTCCGACCTCCAGGCCGCCTTCGCCGATGACTCCATCGACGGAGTGCTCTGCCTCCGGGGGGGCTACGGAGCCCACCGTCTCCTCCCCCTGCTGGACCTGGACGCCATCGCCCGCCGCCCCAAGCTCTTCGCCGGGTACAGCGACATTACCGCCCTCCATACCGCCTTCAACCAGATCTGCGGCTTTGTCACCTTCCACGCACCCATGCCCGCCTCCGACTACTACCAGCCGGTGGACGAGCTCACCATGTCCCGGCTGCGGCGCTGTCTCTTCGGCTCCCTGGGCGGGCCGGTGGAGAACCCCGCCGGGCGGCCCCTCACCGCCCTCTCCCCGGGCAGCGCCATGGGGCGGCTGTGCGGCGGCAATCTGTCCCTGCTGGCCGCCTCCCTGGGTACCCCCTGGGAGATCGACACGAAGGGAAAGCTCCTCTTCCTGGAGGACGTGGGGGAGAAGGTCTACCGCATCGACGGCATGCTCACCCAGCTCCGGAACGCCGGAAAATTCCGGGACTGCGCCGGGGTGATCCTGGGGGACTGGACAGACTGCCCACCCGAGGACCCGGAGCGGTCCCTCACCCTGGAGGAGGTCTTCCGGGAGCTCATCGTCCCCGCGGGCAAGCCGGTCATAGCCGGCCTGGCCTGCGGCCACAGCCTGCCCAACCTGTCCCTGCCCCTGGGCGCCATGGCCGCCATGGACGCCGATACCGGACGACTGGAGGTGCTTCCGTCATGACGGAGCAAGCATTGGATACCTATCTGAAACAGGAGATCGCCGCCTTCCCCTGCAAGACCGCCGTGCTGGTGGGCGAGGTGGAGAGCGGCAAGGTCCTCTGGGCCCTGGAGCCGGACACCCAGGTGGTGTCGGCCTCCACCATCAAGGTACCGGTGCTCCTGGCCGCCCTGGAGGAGGTGCGGCAGGGCCGGCTCTCCCTGGGGCAGACCCTGGACCTGCCCGCCGAGGTGCTGTTGGAGGACTCCCAGGTCTTTGAGTACGGCCCCACCAGCCGCTCCCTGTGGGAGCTCCTCTACTGGATGATCGTGGAGAGCGACAACACCGCCACCAATCGGGTCATCTCCACCGTGGGCTACGACGCCATCAACGCCTACGCCCGGGAGGTGCTGGGTCTCCGGCACACGGTGTGCCAGCGGCAGATGCTGGACTGGGACGCCATCGCCGCCGGCCGGAACAACTACACCTCCGCCGCCGACCAGTTTGCCCTCTACCGCAAGCTGTGCCGGGGGGAGATCCTGAACGAGTCCCTCACCGCCGTGGCCCTGGACATGCTCCGCCGCCAGCGGTCCATGGACGACATCCTGCGCTATAACCCCTACCCCGTGGACTTCGCCCACAAGACCGGCGGCCTGGACTACCTCAGCCACGACGCCGGCGTTTTCTTCCAGCCCGGCGGCGACTGGTTCCTGGGCATCTTCACCTGGGACGGCCCCAGCCCCGAGGGCGACAACCGCCAGAAACAGTTCATCGGCCGGCTGGGCAAGGCCATCTACGACACCTACGGCGCTCCGGCGCCGGCATTCTGCACGGGAGGCTAAACGGATATGAAAGCCATCGTGATCGAACCCGTCTGTCCCCTTATGAGCCGGCCCCAGCTCCAGTGCGAGCGGGCCGACGAGGTCCTGGCCGGCATGGTGGTGGAGCTCCTGGAGGAGGTCCGCCCCGGCTGGTACCTGGCCCGGGTGCCCTACCGCTACGAGGGCTACCTCCAGGCCGAGCACGTCCTCACCGGCGACCACCTGGTCCGCCGCTGGACTGAGCGGCCCAAGCAGGTGGTGCTGAAGGGCATCTGCGACGTTCTCTCCGGCCCCGCCGTAACCTGCTTCCCCCTGGCCACCCTCACTCGGGGTGCCATCCTCTCCCCGGTGGGTACCCCCAACGCCGACGGCTGGCTCCGGGTGGAGCTGCCTGACGGCCGGGAGGGCTATACGAAATGTAGTTTCCTTGGGGAATATTACGAAAAACCCCGGTTTGAGGACCCGGAACAGCTGCGGAAGGCAGTGGTGGAGACCGCCCTCACCTACCAGGGTGCCCACTACCGCTGGGGCGGCAAGACCCCCATGGGCATTGACTGCTCGGGCCTGGTGTCCATGAGCTACCTCCTCAACGGGGTGGTCATCTACCGGGACGCCAACATCGTGGAGGGCTTCCCCGTCCACGAGATCCCCCGGGCAGATATGCAGCCCGGCGACCTCCTCTTCTTCCCCGGCCACGTGGCCATGTATCTGGGGGAGGGAAAGTACCTCCACTCCACCGCGAAAAACGGCAGCGACGGCGTGGTCATCAACAGTCTCAATCCCACCGACCCGGACTACCGGGCCGACCTGGACCAGGGCATGACCGCCGTGGGCACCGCCTTTTAAGTTTCCGAGCACCTGAGCATGCTCAGCGCCCCTCCCTGACGGGAGGGGCGTTTTTTGCGGAGAAGTGGCGTAGACTTGACAAAACATGATATACTATACTAGAAGTAGTATGTCCCCATGGATATGGGACGGAAAGAACAGACAAAGGAGAAGAGCACATCATGAGCGAGAGATACGACGTTGCCATCATTGGCTGTGGAGAGGCCGGTATCTACGCAGGTTACGAGCTGATGAAACAGAACCCCGGACTGAAGGTGGTGGTCCTGGAGCAGGGCCGGGACATTTACAGCCGGAGTTGCCCCATCGTGGCGGGAAAGGTGAAGGACTGCATCCAGTGCAAGGTCTGTGACACCATGTGCGGCTTTGGCGGCGCCGGCGCCTTCTCCGACGGCAAGTTCAACTTTACCACCGCCTTCGGCGGCTGGCTCACCGACTTCATGGACGCCAAGGAGGTCATGGACCTCATCGAGTATGTGGACTCCATCAATGTGGCCCACGGTGCCACCACCGAGATGTTCTCCACCGCCACCCCCGAGGCCAAGGCCCTGGAGAAGAAGGCCCTGGAGTTCGACCTCCACCTGCTCCAGGCCCGGTGCAAGCACCTGGGTACCGAGAAGAACCTGCTCATCCTGCAGAACATCTACGAGGACCTGAAGAAGGGCATTGAGTTCCGGTTCAATACCACCGTCAAGACCATCGACGCCGCCGACGGCGGCTACCGCCTGGGGCTGGAGAAGGGGGAGGATGTGTGCTGCGACTGGCTCATCGCCGCCCCCGGCCGCTCCGGGGCCGAATGGTTTGCCAACGAGTGCAAGCGCCTGGGCATCCCCCTCATCAACAACCAGGTGGACATCGGCGTGCGGGTGGAGCTGCCCGCCCGGGTCTTTGAGCACATCACCAATGTGGTCTACGAGTCCAAGCTGGTCTACCGCACCAAGCAGTACGGCGATCAGGTCCGCACCTTCTGCATGAACCCCTACGGTCACGTGGTGGCCGAGAATGTGGAGGGCATCAACACGGTGAATGGCCACTCCTACGCCGACCCCGCCCTCCAGAGCGAGAACACCAACTTCGCCCTGCTGGTGTCCAACCGGTTCACCGAGCCCTTCAACGAGCCCTACCGCTACGGCAAGCACATTGCCTCCCTCAGCAACATGCTGGCCGGCGGCGTGCTGGTCCAGCGCTTCGGCGACCTGGTGAAGGGCATGCGCACCAACGCCCACCGGATGAGCAAATCCTTTACCCGGCCCACCCTCACCGCCGCCGTCCCCGGCGACCTGAGCCTGGCTCTGCCCAAGCGGCAGCTGGACGACATCATCGAGATGATCTACCAGCTGGACAAGATCGCCCCCGGCACCGCCAACTATGACACCCTCCTCTACGGCGCCGAGGTGAAGTTCTACTCCTCCCGCCTCACCCTCACCCCTGAGCTGGAGACCAAGCTGCCCGGCATGTTCGCCATCGGCGACGGCGCCGGTATCACCCGCGGCCTGGCCCAGGCGGGCGCCTCGGGTGTCAAGGTGGCTCAGGTGATCTCCCAGCGCCTGCGGGAGAAGGTCTAAGGCGGTCTAACCGCACAAAACCCGCCGCCTGCGGCGGGAACCGGAGCAGAGCCCAGCGCAGCGGGTCTGCTCCGGAGAGGAGGAGCAAGGGAGCGGAGTGAGAAATGCCCGGCAGGGCATTTTGAACGGTGCGGACTTTGCGACGACGAGGCTCAGGTGATCTCCCAGCGTCTGCGGGAAAAGGTCTGAGGCAGATCTGACAGGAACCGGAGCAAAGCCCAGCGTAAGCGGGAGAGGGCCTCGCAGAGTTCCGTCGTCCGCAAGCTGCATCTCTTCAAAAAATGCTTGCATTTTTGAGAGAGCCTGCCGGCATTTGCCGACAGGCTCAGAAGCGCCGCCAAACGGCGGCGCTTTTTTCTACATTGAATATTCGGGTGGTATTCATTTGCAGTCCACATGCGCCCCAGAGAGAAAGCGGCTTTCCACAAGGGTTTTCCACATTTTCCACAGGGTTATCCACATATGTTTATGTAAACGTGGAAAAGTGGATTATTCATAGGGGTAGACATAAAACGACTGTCAAGGGGAAGTTACGCGGCATTTTCGCCAAATTTACAAAAGGCCATAAAGACACGGAAATGTAAGGGAGGTTCGGATCATGTCAGAGCTCATCGCGGCCATCTCCACACCGGCGGTGCCTTCCGCCATCGGAGTCCTGCGGCTGTCGGGGCCGGGGGCGGTGGAGTGTGCCGACAAGGTTTTCCGGGCCAGGAGCGGGAGGTCCCTTACCGGTACGGAGGACCGGCGTCTGGTGTACGGCTCCCTGTTGGACAGGGAGGGGAACGTCATCGACCAGGTGCTGGCCACGGTGTCCCGGGCCCCCCACAGCTACACCGGGGAGGACACGGCGGAGCTCCAGTGTCACGGGGCCCCGGTGGTCCTCTCCCTGGGCCTGGAGGCCCTCTACGCCGCCGGGGCCCGGCCAGCCAGGCCGGGGGAGTTTACCCAGCGGGCTTTCCTCAATGGCAAGCTGGACCTGACCCAGGCCGAGGCGGCGGCCGACCTGCTGGAGGCGGAGACGCCCCAGGCCGTCCGGACGGCGGCGGGGCAGCTCACCGGGGCCCTGTCCCGGAGGGTGGAGGGTATTTACAGCGGTCTGGTGGACCTGCTGGCCCACTTCCACGCCGTGCTGGACTACCCCGACGAGGACATCGACCCCTTCCGTGCCCAGGAGCTGGAGGAGGCTCTGGAGACGGCGGAGCGGGGGCTGGAGGACCTGCTGGCCACCTACGACCGGGGGAAGTTTTTGACCCGGGGGGTGCCCTGCGCCATCGTAGGCCTGCCCAATGCGGGCAAGTCCTCCCTGCTCAATGCCCTGCTGGGCTACCAGCGGGCCATCGTCACCGACATCCCCGGCACCACCCGGGACACGGTGGAGGAGCGGTGCGTGGTGGGGGGTGTGCTGCTGCGGCTCATCGACACGGCGGGGCTCCGGGACACCGACGACCCGGTGGAGCGGCTGGGGGTGGAGCGGAGCCGGGCGGCCCTGGCGGAGGCCGAGCTGGCCCTGGTGCTCATGGACGGCTCAGACACCGGGGCAGACCCGGACCGTATGGCGGCCGAACTGGCCCTTTGGGAGGAGGCTGCCGCCCACTGTCCGCGGGTGGTGCTGGTGCTCACCAAGGCCGACCTGCCCCAGGGCCGGGACCGGGGCTTTTCCGTCCACGGGGAGGAGGCGTCGCCGGTGGTCCGGCTCAGCGCCAAAACGGGGGCCGGGCTGGAGGACCTGGGGGCGGCGGTGGCCCGGCTCTTTCCCCAGGGGAGCGGCGGCGAGGCCGGGGCCATGCTCACCAATGCCCGGCAGGCCCAGGCGGCCGGGGCGGCTCTGGCCGCCCTACGGGAGGCCGAGACGGGACTCCTGGCCGGGGTCACCCCCGACGCCGTCCTCACCGACGTGGAGGGAGCCCTGGAGGCCCTGGCCGAGCTCACCGGCCGGGCGGTCCGGGAGGACGTGGTGGAGCGTATCTTCTCCCGCTTCTGCGTCGGCAAATAGTCCTTTTTCTTGGAAGAAAAAGGACCAAAAAGAACTTTGGTACCGCTCTGGGACTGGGTAGAGACGGCATCGTCTGCGCCCGGTGACGATGGGTCAATGAAATAGGGAACGAACAGCGGGCGCTGCCATCGGCAGCGCCCGCTGTTTTATCTTTTCCGGAGAGATATATGGGGTGCGGCCTCCTGGACGCGCCCACGGAACCACAGGACGAGGGGATGGAAAGGTGAGTCTCATTTCCGCTTGCCCCTCCTCCGGGCCAATAACCAGCCGGTCAGTTCCCCCAGCCCGGCGGCGCAGAGGGTCACGGCGCAGAAGGAGAGGGCGCTGGTGTTATAGACCAGGGGGACGGCGGCCAGGAAGCAGAGGGCGCACAGTGGGGGGTAGAGGGGGCAGAAGCCCTTCCGCCGGGCCAGGGAGAGGCCGGAGCAGAAGCTGCCTACGGGGAGGAGCAGGTAGAGATAGACAAGACCGGTGAGCACCGGCACATCGGGGGCGTCAAAGAGGGAAAGTCCGGCGGGGAGCAGAAAACAGAGGAGGAGGGCCAAGGGGACATAGGGCAGAGTCTCCTTCCACTTCAAGGGAGAGGGGCCTGGGGAGAGCCCCAGCCGTTCCCGGATGGCGGCCACCTCGGCGTACCAGCCTACCCAGCGTCCCAGCCAGATCAGTAGATAGACCAGGGCCAGGAGGAGAAGGAAAAAGGGGATTTGGGCGGCCTGAAAGTTGAGGAGAACCCACAGGGAGAGGGTGGCGGCCATGGCGGCGAAATGGAGAAAGGTGCGGCGGACCAGGGCGGGGCCATCGTCGGCGAAGGGGAGGGTGGCCACGCCGATCTCGGCGCCGAAGGCGAACCAGAGGAGCAGGCCCAGGGCCGCTCCCAGGGTTTCAGGCACCTGGCTGTTGTAGCAGAAGGTGAAATCCAGGCGCAGGGAGCCGGTGAAGAGGGCGCCGGGCTGGGTGAGGAAGGCCAGGAGAAGGCAGCCGGCCAGCCCCAGGACGCCGCCGGCCAGACCGCGCTTGGCAGCCTGCCTTTTGTCGGAAAAGAGCACGGTAATCCCTCCTTTCAGAGGCCCAGGGCCTCTTTGATTTTTTTCACATACCGCCGGGAGACATAGCACACCGTGTCCCCGGCCAGAGTTATGCGGATGGTGCCGGTGAGGGAGAGGTCCAGGGCGGTGACCTTTTTGAGGTTGACGATCTCCGAGTGGGAGATGCGGACGAAGGTGTGCCGGTCCAGCCTGCCCTCCAGCTCATAGAGCCGCTCCCGCAGGTCGTAGACGCCCCGGAGGGTCTGGACCTTCACCCCCTTATCCTCCCCGTAGCAGCGGAGGATGTCCTCCGCCCGGAGGGGGATGGCGGTCTCCCCGTCCCAGGCCATGAGGAGGGCGTCCCGATTGGAGAGCCGGGCGGCCAGGGCCCGGACCTCGTCGGTCATGGCGGGGGCGGTGATGGTCACCGAGAGAACTGGGGCGGCGGGGTCAATGCGTACCTTTACGTCCATGAAAGCCCCCTCCTTTCACCCTCAGTATACGAAAAAGAGGACCGCCTGTCCACGAAAAGGGGACAGACGGTCCAAAAGTACACACAGACGGTCATTCCTGAGGGAAAGCGGCGCTCTGGCACTGGGCCAACTCCCATTCCAGCATGGCCAGGTCGTTGCAATTTTTCTGGGGTAGTTCATGGATGTCCTGCCGCTCCAGATAAATGTTCTGGAAGATCCGTATAAAATCCAGTGCCTCACGTCTGAGTGCCTCCATGGGGGGCCTCCTTTCGACCACGGAAAATACGGTCTGTTCTTTCCAACGTTGAGAATATCATAAATGTTTTACGCCTTATTCTGGAAGGACCAATTTGTCAAAAAGTTCTAAACGATGGACACAAGAGCGGAAAAATAAATGAAACAAAATTCCAAATTGTAAGCTAATTTGCTAAAAATATTTATTGTGGTCAGTCTGAAATTGTAGAAAATAGAAACTTTAACAATATGCTACTGTAAAGTGTTGCAAAATTTTGTTGCGCGATTTATCATTATAAGCAATTATTGCCGCACGGTTGACCGCCAGGGACGGACCGTGGGCGCTCATCTCTCGGGAGGCGTCGTCATGCGAAGATACATCATCAAGCGGATCCTGCTGATGTTCCTGCTGCTGCTGGGCATGAGCTTTATCGTATTCGCCAGCCTTTACATTGCTCCGGGTGACCCGGCGGCCATGGTGGCCGGGCCCAGTGCCACCGATGCCGACATCGAAGTGGTCCGGGCCAGTCTGGGTCTGGATAAGCCCTTCTTTGTGCAGTATTTCATTTATTTAAGGAATCTGCTCACCCTGAACCTGGGCACCTCCTACACCACCCGGCAGCCCATTCTGGATGAGATCCTGGTCCGCCTGCCCAACACCCTCAACCTGGCCACCGCCAGTATTATCATTGCGGTTCTGGTGGGCATCCCCTGCGGCATCATCACCGCCCTGAAGAAGGACAAGCTCACCGACAACATCCTCACCACCGGCTCCCTGGTGGGCATTTCCATCCCCAACTTCCTGCTGGGCACCCTGCTGATGTATGTCTTTGCGGTAAAGCTGGGCTGGCTGCCCACCGGCGGCATGACCCACTACTTCTGGACGCCCACGGGCTTGCGGGAGGCCATCCTCCCCGCCATTGCCCTGAGCACCGCCACCGTGGCCAGCTTTACCCGCATCGGACGCTCCGCCATGCTGGACGTGCTCCAGTCCGACTACATCCGCACCGCCAAGAGCAAGGGCCTGAAGAGGAGCACCATCATCTTCGGCCACGCCCTCCGCAACGCCCTTATCCCCCTGGTGACCCAGTTCGGCACCAGCTTCGGCGGCCTGCTGGGCGGCGCCATCATCACCGAACAGGTCTTTGTCATCAACGGTGTGGGCACCTATCTCATCACCGCCATCAACAACCGCAACTACCCTGTGGTCCAGAGCACGGTCCTGGTCATTGCCACGATCTTCATTGTCATCAACCTGATCGTGGATATCCTCTACTGCGTCATCGACCCGCGGATCAGCTACGAATAAGGAGGGACACACACGATGGACAACAAACACGGAAACCCCATCCGCGTGGCCTTTCGAAAGCTCTTTCAGAACAAGCTGGCCACTCTTTGCTTTATCATTCTGATCCTGGAGATCGTCCTGGTGGTTCTGGCCCCCGTCATTGCCCCCTACGGCTATGACGAGCAGGACCCCTCCATCCGCCTGCGGCCCGGCTTCTGGGCCCAGTGGACCGTGGTCTCCGCCCCCGAGGCCCCCGGCTATAATCCCAACGAGCAGTATGTCCCCGGCCACATCCTGGGTACCGACGACTACGGCCGGGATGTCCTCTCCCGCCTCCTCTACGGCGGCCGGGTCTCCCTGATGGTGGGCTTTGTCTCCACCGCCATGGGCCTGGCGGTGGGCGTGGTATGCGGATTGCTTGCCGGCTACTACAAGCGGCTGGATAACCCCATCATGCGCGTCATGGACCTGCTCTTCACCTTCCCCGGCATCCTGCTGGCTATGCTCATCATCGCCATGCTGGGCGTCAACACCTTCAACGCCATGCTGGCCATCAGCATCTGGTCCATCCCCAGCTTTGCCCGGATGGTCCGCGGCAAGGTCCTCCAGGTCAAGGAGGAGGACTACATCATGGCCACCCGCAGTCTGGGCGCCAAGGACTCCCGCATCATCTTCATCCACATCCTCAAGAACTGCCTGCCCGTCATCATCGTCATCGCCACCATGCGTATGGCCACCTCCATCATCTCGATCTCCACCCTGAGCTATCTGGGTATGGGCGTGGTCCCGCCCCAGCCCGAGTGGGGCGGCATGATCGCCGCGGGCAAGCAGTACCTGTGGGATGCCCCCAGCCTCATCTTCATCCCCGGCATCGCCGTGATGATTACGGTGATCTGCTTCAACATCCTGGGCGACAAGCTCCGGGACATCCTGGACCCCAGTCTGAAGGACTGATTCCCAACCGATATGTCAGCCAAAGGCGGCGTCATATAAAACCAATCAAAAGGAGAGAAGAAAAATGAAGTTATGGAAAAAGCTGCTTACCCTCAGCGCGACCTGTGTTCTGTCTGTCTCTCTGCTGGCTGGTTGCAGCGGCACGACGACCCCCAGTTCTGCTGCGCCTGCCGGTACCGAAAGCGGCAATGAGGCCGCTGCAGGAGAGATGTTCAACATCGCACTCACTGCGCCCTTCACTGGTTTTGACCCCCTGCGGACCAACGATTCGGCTTCCACCTACGTCAACGCCCAGATCTACGAGACCCTCTACCGCATCGACCCCGAGACCGGCGAGAGCACCCCTCTGCTGGCCGCCGACCTGCCCGAGTACTCCGATGACGGCACCACCGTCACCATCAAGCTGCGGGAGGGCGTCACCTTCCACGACGGAACCCCCTTCAACTCTGAGGCTGTGAAGTACACCTTCGACCTCATCAAGGACCCCGACTTCGGTTCCGCCCGCGCCTCTATCGCCAACTCCATCGACTCCATGGAGTGCCCCGATGACTACACCATCGTCTTCCACCTGCTCTATGACGACGGCGTGTTCCTGGCCAAGCTGGCCCACACCAATGCGGCCATCGTCTCCCCCACCGCCCAGCAGAACCAGGACCTGATGACCCAGCCCTGCGGCACCGGTCCCTACAAGTTTGTCTCCTCCGTGTCCGGCTCCAACGTGGTGCTGACCCGGAACGAGGACTATTGGGGTGACCTGCCCGCCATCAAGGACATCACCATGACCATCATCTCTGACGAGTCCACCGCCGTGTCCCGGATGGAGACCGGCGAGGCCGACTTCATGCCCAACATCAGTGTGGAGCAGCTCTCCCGTGTGGAGAACAACTCCGCCCTCACCGTGGCCACCTCCGAGGCCGCTCAGGTCTACTATCTGACCATGCGCAGCACCTCCTCCGTCAACCCCATCATGGCCGAGAAGGACTTCCGCATCGCTCTGGCCAAGGGCATTGACAAGGAAGGCTATGTGGAGTATATGATGCAGGGCTACGCCGACGTGGCCACCTCCATCATCGGGCCCAAGATCGTGGGCTACGACGAGGAGGCCACCACCCACAACATCGCCTACGACCCCGAGGGCGCCAAGGCCATTCTGGACGAGCACCCCGGCTGGGCCGATGAGGAGATCACCTTCCTGGTGCCCTCCACCCCCGCCTACTCCAAGATGGGCGAGTATTTCCAGTCCAGCCTGACCGATGCCGGCTTCAACAACGTGAACATCGAGACCATCGACTGGTCCGCCTGGCTCACCGAGAGCAAGGTGGACAACCGCTTCGACATCACCCTGGCCGCCTGGTCCAACGTGACCCGCGACGGCTCTGAGCTCATGGAGCCCAACTTCCACTCTGTGAACGGCCAGCGCCGCGTGCGCCTGGATGAGGATGACTGGGCCCTGGTGGACAGCTACATCGAGGCCAGCAAGACCACCACCGACCTGGCGGTGCGTACCGAGAATCTGGTGGCCTGCAACGACCTGCTTCAGGACGAGGCCTATGTCCAGCCCATCTACCACTCCACCAACCTCTTCTGCTACAGCAGCGAGTACACCAACATCACCCGCGATCCCGGCGGCACCTTCTATGTGAAGGACTTCCAGTACGCCAGCTGAGCACCGCGCAGGTGTATGACAGGTCCCGGCGGGCCGCTCCGCCCGCCGGGAACCACTTTGTCACGTAGGACCCCCCTCGAAAAGGCGGCGCCTGACATGGGGGAGGATACCGGTGCTGCTCCGGCAGCCCTATCTCCCCGCTTTTTAGGTTGATATGCCCACCCATTGTGGTGACATATAACAAAATCAAAAGGAGAGAAAAGTAGAAATGAGATCCTGGAAAAAGCTGCTCAGCTTGACCGCGGCCTGCGCCCTGTCTGTCTCTTTGCTGGCCGGCTGCAGCGGCACCACCACCCCCGCCACCGAGACTTCCGCCTCCGGCAGCGGCGACACCGCTACCGACGGCAAGATGTTCAACGTGGCCCTCACCGCCGCCTTTACCGGTTTCGACCCCCTGCGGACCAACGACTCCGCCTCCACCTACGTCAACGCCCAGATCTATGAGACCCTGTACCGCATCGATCCCGAGACCGATGAGTATGTGCCTCTGCTGGCCGCCGATATGCCCCAGTATTCCGAGGACGGCCTCACCGTCACCGTGAAGCTGCGGGAGGGCGTCACCTTCCACGATGGCACCCCCTTCAACTCCGAGGCCGTGAAGTACACCTTCGACCTCATCAAGGACCCTGAATTCGGCTCCTCCCGCGCCTCCATTGCCGGCTCCATCGAGTCCATGGAGTGCCCCGACGACTACACCATCCTGTTCCACCTCCTCTATGAGGACGGTGTGTTTACCGCCAAGCTGGCCCACACCAACTCCGCCATCGTCTCCCCCACCGCCCAGCAGAACCAGGACCTGATGGTGGCCCCCTGCGGCACCGGCCCCTACAAGTTCGTCTCCTCTGTGTCCGGCTCCAACGTGGTGCTGACCCGGAATGAGGAGTACTGGGGCGAGAAACCCGCCATCAAGGACGTGACCATGACCATCATCACCGATGAGTCCACCGCCGTGTCCCGGATGGAGACCGGCGAGGCCGACTTCATGCCCAAGATCAGCGTGGAGCAGCTCTCCCGTGTGGAGAACAACTCCGCCCTCACCGTCACCACCTCCGAGGCCGCCCAGATCTACTACCTGGCCATGCGCGGTGACTCCTCCGTCAACCCCATCATGGCCGAGAAGGACTTCCGCGTCGCTCTGGCCAAGGGCATCGACAAGGAGGGCTATGTGGAGTACATGATGCAGGGCTACGCCGAGGTGGCCAACTCCGTCATCGGCCCCAAGATCTTCGGCTATGACCCCTCTGCCGAGGAGCACAACATCGCCTACGATCCCGAGGGCGCCAAGGCCATCCTGGACGAGCATCCCGGCTGGGCCGATGAGAAGATTACCTTCCTGGTGCCCTCCACCCCCGTCTACTCCAAGATGGGCGAGTACTTCCAGTCCAGCCTGACCAACGCCGGCTTCAACAACGTGAACATCGAGACCCTGGACTGGTCTGCCTGGATCACCGAGAGCCAGGTGGATAACCGCTACGACATCACTCTGGCCGCCTGGTCCAACGTGACCCGCGACGGCACCGAGCTGATGGAGCCCAACTTCCACTCTGTGAGCGGCTCCCGCCGTGTGCGCCTGAACGCCGAGGACTGGGCTCTGGTGGACAGCTACATCGACGCCAGTAAGACCACCTCCGACACCGCCGTGCGTACCGAGAACCTCCTCAACTGCAACGCGGTGCTCCAGGATGAGGCCTACATCCAGCCCATCTACAACTCCACCAACCTCTTCTGCTACAGCAACGATTATACCAACGTGACTCTGGATGCCGGCGGCACCTTCTACATCTGCGACTTCCAGTACGCCGCGTAAATCATCCGTATACTCCCGGTCCCCGGCGGGCGGCTGCCCGCCGGGTCCACCGGATCTTAAGACATATGGACATGTGTCTTAAGGTCTGTTCCCCGCCTCCGGCGGAGGCCAGACCTTAGGACACAGCAAGGAGGCAGATCTTCCTATGGGAAAAGTGCTTGAGGTGAAGGATCTGGTCACCACCTTCCGGATCGGCAAAAAGGAATACGAGGTGCTGCGGGGCATCTCCTTCGACATCAACGAGAACGAGACCGTATGCATGGTGGGCGAGTCGGGCTGCGGCAAGAGCGTCACCACCCTGTCCATCATGGACCTGCTGCCCAACAACGGCCGTGTGGTCTCGGGCAGCATCAAGCTCAACGGCCAGGAGCTTACCACCATGTCCCCCAAGGAGCGCAACGCGCTCCGGGGCAAGCAGATGGGCATGATCTTCCAGGAGCCCATGACCGCCCTCAATCCCCTGCTGACCATCGGCCGGCAGCTCACCGAGGGCCTGCGCCTCCACAAGGGGCTCAGCAAGGAGGAGGCCTGGAAGGTGGCCGTCACCTACCTGGAGAAGGTGGGCATCGCCAACCCGGAGGACCGGATGAAGCAGTACCCCTTCCAGCTCTCCGGCGGCCTGCGGCAGCGCATCATGATCGCCATGGTCATGGCGGTGGAGCCCAGCCTGCTCATCGCCGACGAGCCCACCACCGCCCTGGACGTGACCATCCAGAAGCAGGTGCTGGTGCTCCTCAACAAGCTCAAGAAGGACGTGAGCACCGGCGTCCTCTTCATCACCCACGACCTGGGCGTGGTGGCCGAGATCGCCGACCGGGTCATCATTCTCTACTCCGGCCGGAAGGTGGAGGAGGGCAGCATCGAGACCATCTTCGCAAAGCCCCTCCACCCCTACACCATCGGCCTTATGAAGGCGGTGCCCAACGTGGACGAGGATGACTTCGACATCCAGCCCATCCCCGGCACCTTCCCCAACATCACCGAGGACATCGGCGGCTGCCGGTTCCACCCCCGCTGCCCCTACGCCACCGAGCGGTGCCGGACGGAGGTCCCCGCCGAGCTGGAGATCGAGCCCGGCCATCTGGTATGCTGCCACAAAGTGGAGGAGGAGCACAGGAAATGAGTGACGAGAGAAAGGTGCTTCTGGAGCTCAAGAAGCTGAAAAAATACTTCCCCGTCCGCCGGGGCGTGAGCATCAAGGCCCTGGAGGACGTGTCCTTCTCCATCTACGAGGGGGAGAAGTTCGGCGTGGTGGGCGAGTCGGGCTGCGGCAAGTCCACCCTGGGCCGCGTCATCCTCCAGCTCTACCCCCAGACCAGCGGCGCGTGCATCTACCACGGCCGCACCCGGGACGAGATGTGCCCCAAGTACCTGGCCAAAGAGGTGGCCAAGCTGCCCGAGTACCAGAAGAAGGCCGGGGAGTTCTATCAGAAGTCCCTGGAGGTGGACAAGAAGGCGGAGGCCCTGAAAAAGGAGATCGACGCCCTCTCCGCCCTGGGCTCCAACAAGGAGGTCAAGAAGGAGGCCGCCCTCCAGAAGAAGCTCAGCGCCCTGGAGTTCAAGTCCAAGGAGCTGAAGAAGGACGCCTCCCGGCAGCTGCGTGAGGGCTCCCGCACCGTGGGTTCCCTCATTCTCTGCAAGGACCTGCCCGCCATCCAGGCCCTCTACGACAAGGCCCAGAAGGAGACCGCCCAGGCCTCCGAGGCCATCCGGAAGTTCCGGGAGCTGGAGAAACAGTACGAGGAGGGACGGGTGGCCGGCAAGGCCGACGCCGCCCTCAAGGAGAAGATGGAGGCCGCCCATAAGGAGGCCCAGGGCCACGTGGAGGCCGCCAAGGGCTTCCGGGTGAAGGCCTGGCAGGACTACCACGGCAGGGACATCCTCCCCATCACCGAGCGCACTCTGGACCCCGCCTACCAGACCAAGCTGGACGGCAACTATGAGACCGGCATCAACCTGGGCAAGCTCACCAAGGAAGAGATGCGGGATATGCGCCGGGAGATGCAGATGATCTTCCAGGACCCCGCCGCCAGTCTGGACCCCCGGCAGTCCATCGGCAAGTCCATCGAAGAGGTCTACGTCATCAACACCGACTACCCCGCCGATGTGCGGAAGGAAAAGGTGATGGAGCTGCTGGAAAAGGTGGGCCTGAAGCGGGAGCACTACTACTCCTATCCCCACGCCCTCTCCGGCGGCCAGAAGCAGCGGGTGGGCATCGCCCGCGCCATCGCCCTGGACACCAAGTTCGTGGTGCTGGACGAGTCGGTTTCCGCTCTGGACGTGTCCGTCCAGGCCCAGATCCTCCAGCTCCTCAACGAGCTGAGCGTGGAGAAGCACCTCACCTACTTCTTCATCACCCATGACCTGGGCGTGGTCAAGCACTTCTGCGACCGGATCGTGGTCATGTACCTGGGCAACGTCTGCGAGCTGGCCGAGAGCAAGGAGCTCTTCCACAACCCCCTCCACCCCTATACCGACTCCCTGCTGGCCGCCGTGCCCCGGCTGAAGATCGGCCAGGAGCACTCCACCGAGTCGGTGCTGGAGGGCGACGTGCCCAGCGCCATGAATCCTCCCAAGGGCTGCCCCTTCCACACCCGCTGCTCCAAGTGTATGGACATCTGCACCAAGGAGAAGCCCCCCATCGTGGAGCACGAGCCCGGCCACTTCGTGGCCTGCCACCTCTACGACAAGAAATAAGGACCACTTTCATTTCCTGGAGCGCAAAGCGCTCCAGGAAATTGAGTCTGTCGACAAAGTCGACAGACTCTCTCGCACGTGCAAGCACGTGCTCGAAGGGGATGCAGGCCGCTGCATCGCACTCGCTGCGCTCGCACATTTGCGGCCTGAGCAGTGTTTTTCCCGACGCACATGTCGCCGGGAAAAACAAACTGCACGTTTTTCCGTCGTCTGCGGACGACGGAACTCTGCGAGGCTTTTCCATAGAACACAACGCTGAACATTTTTTGACACATTTCATTTCCTGGAGCGCAGAGCGCTCCAGGAAATGGCATATTATCACAATTTACAAGGAGGCTGTCCCATGTACACGCCCTTCGACCCCGTCTACCAGCCCTACACCTCCCAGCGCTACCCCCTCTACGCCCGGGGTGGTATGGTGAACTGCTCCAGTCCCCAGGCCGCCGCCGCCGGTCTGGAGGCCCTCTGGAACGGGGGCAACGCCATGGATGCCGCCGTGGCCGCCGCCGCCGCCCTCACCGTGGTGGAGCCCTCCGCCAACGGCATCGGCTCCGACGCCTTCGCCCTGGTGTGGTCGGCCAAGGACCAGAAGCTCTACGGCCTCAACTCCAGCGGCCCCGCCCCCATGGCGGCCTCCATCGAGAAGCTGCTGGCCGACGGCAGCGATGAAAACGGCAAAATGCCCACCTATGGCTGGACCCCCGTGACGGTACCCGGCGCCCCCAAGGCCTGGGCCGAGCTGACCCGCCGCTTCGGCCGCCGGACCCTGGCCCAGAACGTGGCCCCCGCCGTCCGCTACGCCCGGGAGGGCTACCCCTGCTCCCCCAACCTGGCCGTCATGTGGAAGCGGGCCTTTGACAAGTTCCAAAAGACCTGCACCGGTCCCGTCTTTGACGAGTGGTACAAGACCTTCACCCCCGAGGGCAAGCCCTATGAGGCGGGGGACCTGATCCGCCTGCCCAACCACGCCGACACCCTGGAGGCCATCGGTGAGACCGACGCCGCCGCCTTCTATACCGGGGAGATCGCCAAGAAGATCGACGCCGACAGCAAGCAGTTCGGCGGCTACCTGCGGTACGAGGACCTGGCCGCCTATGAGCCCAAGTGGGTGGAGCCCATCACGGTGGACTACCACGGTTATCAGGTCTGCGAGATTCCCCCCAACGGCCAGGGCATCGTGGCCCTCATGGCCCTCAACATCCTCAAGGAGTTTGACTTCCCCGAGAAGGAGAGTGCCCTCACCTACCACCGCCAGCTGGAGGCCATGAAGATGGCCTTTGCCGACGCCTTCCACTATGTCACCGACCCCGACCACATGGAGCTGGACTACCACCGGCTCTTAGACCCCGCCTACGGTGCCCAGCGCGCCGCCGAGATCGGGGAGACCGCCCAGGTCTATACCCACTCCATCCCCCCCAAGAGCGGCACCGTCTACCTCTGCTGCGCCGACGGGGAGGGCAACATGGTCTCCTTCATCCAGTCCAACTACATGGGTTTTGGCTCCGGCGTGGTGGTCACCGGCACCGGCGTCTCCCTCCAGAACCGGGGCCACGACTTCTCCCTGGACGAGAAGGATGCCAACGCCCTCAAGCCCGGCAAGCGGAGCTACCACACCATCATCCCCGGCTTCCTCATGAAGGACGGCAAGGCGGTGGGTCCTTTCGGCGTCATGGGCGGCTACATGCAGCCCCAGGGCCACGTCCAGGTGGTCATGAACTATGTGGACTTCCACCTGGACCCCCAGCAGGCCCTGGACGCCCCCCGCTGGCAGTGGATGCGGGACAACACCGTCACCGTGGAGACCCGGTTCTCCATGGAGATGGCCCGCAAGCTCCAGCGCATGGGTCACGACATCCGGGCCGATCTCTCCACCCCCAGCTTCGGCCGGGGCCAGATGATCGTCCGGCTGGACAACGGCGTGCTGGTGGGCGGCACCGAGTCCCGCACGGACAGCAACATCGCCTGTTACTAAAAAGTATAAAAAATGGCCTGCACCCCCAGGGTGCAGGCCATTT
>NZ_CALXEE010000025.1 GCF_944387245.1 uncultured Intestinimonas sp.
GCTGCGGCTGGGAAAAAGGTATGATAAAACATCATACTTCCCAAGACAAATATCTCCACTATAATAAAGATAACGAATGAGAAGCCTTTCCCATTGCGCCAAGGACGCGGCTGACAACCCGCGTGTTGAGACAAGAAGGAGTGACCTGAAGGATGGACAATGAGAAAAAGACCTCCCTGGCCAGCCGCATCCCGCCAAAGGTGTGGCTGTTGATTTCCTTTGCAACGGCGATTGTGGTATGGTATATCCTGTCAATCCTGCCCGCTACTGACCGCGGCTTCCCCAATGTGGTGGTGACCACCCAGGGTCTGCTCACCATGATCGAGCGCGGCGTGTTCTGGACCGACCTCTCCAGCAGTCTGATCTCCGTATTCGCCGGCTACGCTCTGGGCTTCGTCATCGCCCTCCCCGTGGCCATCCTCATGGCCTGGTACATGCCGGTGCGCAACATTCTGGAGCCCTGGATCCAGTTCATCCGCAACATCCCCCCGCTGGCCTACGTGCCCCTGATCGTCATCTGCGCCGGCGTGGGCCGGCGGCCCCAGATCATCGTCATCACCATCGCCTGCTTCCTCATCATGTGCGTGACCATCTACCAGGGCGTCATCAACGTGGATGAGACCCTCATCAAGGCCGCCCGGGTACTGGGCGCCACCGACCGGGACATCTTCGTCCGGGTCATCGCCCCCGCCACCCTGCCCTTTATCCTCACCGCCGTGCGGCTGGGCGCCTCGGTGGCACTCACCACGCTGATCGCCGCCGAGTCCACCGGCGCCCAGGCCGGTCTCGGCATGCGGATTCGTTCCCTCAACAACACCTTTGAGTCGGCCCCCATGCTGGCCTACGTCATCATCATCGGCATCATCGGCATCACCATGGAGACCGTCATCAAATACTTGGAAAGGAAGCTGACAGGATGGCAGGAGAAGAGAGAAATCTGATCTTAAAGATCGATAACGTCCGCAAGGTATACAACACCCGCAACGGCGAGATGGTGGCCCTCAACGGCGTGGACCTGGACATCTATGAAAACGAGTTCATCTGCGTGGTGGGCCCCTCCGGCTGCGGCAAGTCCACCCTCCTCAACATCATCGCCGGCCTCCACGACGCCACCTCCGGCGCCGTCTACTGCAAGGGCAAGAAGGTCACCGGCACCGGCACCGAGCGGGGCGTGGTCTTCCAGCAGTACGCCCTCTTCCCCTGGCTCACCGTGAAGAAGAACGTCATGTTCGCCCTGGAGATGAAGGGGATCAAGGGAAAAGAGGCCGAGGCACAGGCCATGAAATACCTGGAGAAGGTGGATCTGGTCAAGTTCGCCGACCACTTCCCCAAGGAGCTCTCCGGCGGCATGAAGCAGCGTGTGGCCATCGCCCGCGCCTACGCCGCTGACCCTGAGGTACTCCTCATGGATGAGCCCTTCGGCGCCCTGGACGCCCAGACCCGCACCCAGCTCCAGACCGAGCTGCTGGAGACCTGGGAGAAGGACCGCAAGACCTGCTTCTTTATCACCCACGACGTGGAGGAGGCCATCATCCTGGCCCAGAAGGTCATCATCATGTCGGCCCGGCCGGGGCGGATCAAGTCCATCATCGACATCGACATCCCCTACCCCCGTACCCAGGAGACCAAAATGACCCCCCGCTTCCTGGAGCTCAAAAACGAGATCTGGAGCCAGGTCTATCAGGAGTACCTGGAAGTGCGGAAGTAACTCGGATTGGAACGGCGCTGCCGTTGCAATAGAAGAACGTGATCCTACATACACCAAATCATAGGAGGAATGAATGTGAAAAAGTTTCTTGCCACGCTCCTGACCGTAGCCATGCTGGGCGGCGTTCTGGCCGGCTGCGGCGGCGGCACCACCAGCACCCCCGCCCCCGAGACCTCTGCTCCCGCCGAGACCGGCGCCACCGAGACCACCCCTGTGGAGACCGTCAACCTGAACATCGGCTACATGGCCAACTACGGCAGCATGTGGAGCCTCCTCACCGCCCGTGAGCTGGGCTACTTCGCCGAGGAGGGCATCGAGGTCACTCTCACCCAGTTTGACTCCGGCCCCAACATCATCGCTGCTATGGAGAGCGGTTCCGTCAACTTCGGCTACATCGGCGACGGCGCCCACAAGCTCTGCGTCCAGGGCAACGCCACCATCATCGCCCTCTCCCACATCTCCAACGGCGACGCCGTCATCGGCGGTCCCAACGTCAAGACTCTGGAGGACCTGAAGGGCAAGACCGTGGCCTACTCCTCCGGCACCTCCAGCGAGACCATCCTCACCAACGCCCTCAACAGCGTGGGCCTCACCATGGACGACATCACCGCCATGGACATGGACGCCTCCGCCGTGGTGACCGCTATGCTCTCCGGCGGCGTGGACGCCTGCGCCATCTGGTCTCCCCAGACCCTCACCATCCTGGATCAGATGGAGGATGCCACCAAGCTGGCCGACAACATGACCTTCTCCGACACCAGCATCTCCCTGGCCAGCTGGATTGCTCTGCCTGAGTACCTGGAGACCAACCACGATGTGGCCGTCCGCTTCGTCCGCGCCCTCTTCAAGGCCATGGACTACGGCGCTCAGGAGGAGAACTACTCCCAGATCGCCCAGTGGGTGGCCGATGAGCTGGCCCTGGACTACGACAGCGTGTACAGTCAGCGCGGCGACGCCCAGTGGCTCACCGGTAAGGACGTTGTGGACGGCATCGCCGACGGCACCGTGGAGGGCTACTATCAGCTCCAGCAGGAGATCATGGTGGCCTCCGGCGCCATCACCGCCGAGGAGCAGTGCCCCGTCTCCGACTACGTGGACATGGAGCTGATGACCGAGGCTGGCGCTTACTGAGAGACAGCCCCCAAATAACCGGACAGACAGCCCGGAAGGGGCGGCGGCTGAAGCGCCGCCGCCCCTTTTTCCTGTGCCATGATTTACAGATCCCCGCCCGCCGAGTACAATAGAGATCAGATTATGGTACCGGAAGGAGGAGATGGAATTGCTGCTGCTGCTCGCGGCCGGTCTGCTGATCGGCTCTCTGCCGGTCCTTCTCACAAAAAAGAACCGGGAGTCCCTGCTGCTTTCCGGCATGTGTCTGAGCCTGACCCTATTTTTGGCCGGAGTGATGATCCTCATTGCCAAAAAAGGAGGTATTTCCAAGGAGCTGGAGCTCTTCCTCTTCTTCTCCCACGATCTGCGCCTCTGGATTCAGTACCGTCTCATCACTCTGGGGCAGTTGGGCTATCTCATCGCCATCGGGCGGCACCTTTTCCCCCTTTTTCTGCTGGAAATGGCCATGTGCTACTCCATGCTCCCCGCCGTGCGAAAACACCCCATACTGCGCCGGCTGGCCCTGCTGCTGCCTGCGATTTCCCTGGTGCTCTACTGGCCAGCGCTCTACCGGCTCATGCTTCCTCTGGGTGAGGGTTTCCGCACCGCCCTCTACTACTTCTCCTATTTCTGGGTGGTGGGCTATGTTCTTTTGGCCCTCTTCCTTCTGGTCTATGAGTTCCTGTCCATCACCATGAACTTCTGCCGCCGGCAGTTTTTACAGATCTTGGTCTGTATGGTGGCCCTCTCTCTCTTGTACCTGCTCTACTGCGGTCAGGACCCGGGCCAGGTCTACCAGTTTTACAGCTACGACTACCTGTGGATCAAGGGCGCCGGCTACCTCCAGTACACCCTGAGCGTGGGCGGCTATGTGCTGCTTGTGGTCGGCAATATCATCTGCGGCGTCCTGGGACTGGGCAGCCTGCTGCGCTACACCCAGGACAGCCTGATCAACGACCGGGACGAGGTGGTACTGGAGCGGAAATTCGACGTGGCCCGCACCGGTGCCTCCGTCTTCGTCCACAGCATCAAAAATCAACTGCTGGCCAACCGGGTACTCCACAAGCGCATTCGGGCCGAACTGGCCCAGGCGGAGCCCGACCTGGACAAGGTCCGTGCCTGGGCGTCCAGCCTGTGCGAAAACAACGAGCAGCTCATCGCCCGCTCGGAGGAGCTCTACCGCACCGTCAAAGCCAAATCCGTGCGGCTAGTCCCCACCTCTCTGGGACAGCTTTCCGACCTGGCCGCTTCCCGCTTCCACCACAAGTACCCCGACGGCAGCCTGCTGGTGGAGGTGGACCGGGACGTTCAGGTCCTGGCCGACGAGAATTACCTCTCCGAGGCCATCTACAACCTGCTCACCAACGGCTGGGAATCCAACCTCCTGGCCAACCGCGCCAACTGCGCCGTCACCCTCTACAGCCACCAGGAGCGGCTTTACACCGTGCTGGAGGTCCGGGACCACGGCACCGGCATCCCCCACGCCGCCCTCAAGCACATCTGTGAGCCCTTCTATTCCAGCAAGAACAGCAACTACAACTGGGGCATGGGCCTCTACCACGTACAGACCATCATCCGCAGCCACCTGGGCAGCCTTCGGGTGGAGAACCGGGCCGGAGACGGCGCCTCGTTCTTTCTTCTTCTCCCCCGCTATGACCAGCGCAGCATCAGAAGGAGGCGTATTCCATGATCCGTATTCTGGTCGCCGAGGACTTTGACCTCATCCGGGAGGACCTGTGCGACACCCTGGAGCAGCAGGAGGACATGACCGTGGTGGGCAGCGCCTCCACCGGCGCGGACATCCAGGCCCTGGCTCTTGCCAATGACTTTGACCTCATCCTCATGGACATCGAGATGGAGACCACCACCGCCGGCATCCGGGCCACCGAGCGCATCCTGGAGCAGAAGCCGGCAGCCAAGGTCCTCTTTCTCACCGCCCACGAGACCGACAATATGATTCTCACCTCCATGGGCGCCGGCGCCGTGGACTACATCGTCAAGGGCTGCGACGACGCCGAGCTCTTCCGCCACATCCGCAGCGCTTACGCCGGACAGCCCCTGCTGGACGGCAAAATCCAGAACCTGCTTTTGAAGGAGTACTCCCGTCTGCGCACCTCGGAGCGCTCCCTTCTCTTCTTTATCAGCACCGTCTCCCAGCTCACCACCGCCGAGCGGGAGCTGGTCCGCCTCCTGCTGGAGGACCGGAAAATCAAGGAGATCGCCGCCATCCGCTGCGTGGAGGTGGTCACCGTCAAGACCCAGATCAAGAGCCTTCTCCACAAGTTCGGCTGCACCCGGACCAAGGAGATCGTCAATACCATCCGGGAGCTGAACGTGACCCATCTGTTCTGACCCCACTCTGCCATAGAAAGGAAGATCCGCATGGACTACTATCACATTTCCGCCCAGGACCTGGGCAAGGACGCCAAGATCCCCGTGGTCAAGCTGGGGGACTCCGGCGAGGTCTTTTATGAGATCGCCATGGAGATGGTGAACACCATCAAGGCCCACAATGAAAAGGGTGAAAAGACCGTCTTTATCTGCCCCGTGGGCCCCGTGGGCCAGTACCCCATCTTCGTCCGCCTGGTGAACCGGGACCGGATCAGCCTGAAAAACTGCTGGTTCATCAACATGGACGAGTACCTCAATGACGACGACACCTACATCGAAAAGGAGAGTCCCCTCTCCTTCCGCGGCTTCATGGAGCGCACCGTCTACACCAAGGTGGACCCCGACCTCCTCATGCCCCCCGAGCAGCGGGTCTTCCCCGACCCCGCCGACCCCGGCAAGGTGGACCGGCTCATTGAGGAGCTGGGCGGCGTGGACATCGCCTTCGGCGGCATCGGCATCAACGGCCACCTGGCCTTCAACGAGGCCCGGGAGGACCTGACCGCCCAGGAGTTCGCCGCTCTGGGCACCCGCGCCCTCACCCTCACCCCCGAGACCCGCACCGCCAACGCCATCGGCGACCGCTGCGGCGCCATCGACGCCATGCCCCACCGGGCCGTCACCATCGGCATCAAGCAGATCCTGGGGGCCCGTAAGGTCCGCCTGGGCGTCTTCCGGGAGTGGCACCGCTCTGTGGTCCGCCAGGCGGCCTACGGCGAGGTGACCGCCCACTTCCCCGCCAGTCTCCTCCAGAACCACCCCGGCGCCATCATCTTTACCAACGCCCTGGCCGCCGGGCAGCCCTTCTGAGGCCCGCCATGAAGAGAACCCGCTTTACCAACGGCCGGGTCTACGTGGACGGCCGCTTTCAGGACACCGACCTGCTGGTGGAGGACGGCCGCATCGCCGGCTTTTCCGGCAAGGCCGATGAGACCGTGGACCTGGAGGGCAGGCTGCTGGTCCCCGGCTTCCTGGACCTCCACACCCACGGCGGCGACGGCGTGGACGTAAACGCCGCCACGGCGGAGGACCTGGCCAAGATCGGACGGTTCTTTGCCCGCAACGGCACCACCGGCTGGCTGTGCTCCATCCTCACCGACACAGAGGAGCAGACCCTCTGGTGCATCGGCCAGGCCAGAGTCGCCATGGCCGCCCCCGTCACCGGCGCCCAGCTCATGGGCATCCATTTGGAGGGGCCCTTCCTCTCCACGGAGTACAAGGGCGCCATGCCGGAGCACCTGCTCCAGAAGGGCAATACCGCCCTCTTCCGGAAATACCAGGACGCCGCCGGCGGGGCGGTACGCTATATGACCGTCTCCCCCGAGGTGGAGGGGGTGGTGGACATGATCGGTGAACTCTCCGGCCACGTCACCATCGCCATCGGCCACTCAGGCGCCGACTACGAGACGGCCTGCGCCGCCATCGACAAGGGTGCCGCCTGCTGCACCCACACCTTCAACGCCATGGGCCTCTTCCACCAGCACCGGCCCGGCATCATGGGAGCCGTGCTGGAGCGCCCGGTGATGTGCGAGGCCATCTGCGATGGCCGGCACCTCCACCCCGGCTCGGTCCGGATGCTCCTGGCCTGCAAGGGCTACGACCGGGTGGTGGCCGTCACCGACTCCATCCAGGCCGCCGGTCTCCCCGACGGACATTACAAGCTGGGGGTCAACGACGTGGTGGTGGAGGACGGAGACGCAAAGCTGGCGTCCAACGGCGTCCGGGCCGGGTCCACCCTCACCACCGGACAGGCCCTCAAAAACCTGGTGAACTTCACCGGGGAGAGCGTGGAAAAAGTGCTCCCCCTCCTCACCGTCAACCCCGCCCGCCTCATTGGCATGGACTACCGCAAGGGCTCCATTGCCCCCGGTAAGGACGCCGATCTGGCGGTGCTGGACGATAAACTGAACGTAACCGCAACCTATGTGGCGGGGCAATGTGTCTTCGCCGCCCAAGAATAAGGAGGAAATCACTATGCCGCTGGTACCCCTGAGACCTTTGATGGAAGCCGCTGAGCAGTACAACTACGCCCAGGGCGCCTTTAACGTCAACGCCGTGGCCCAGGCCAAGGCCGTCATCGAGATGCACGAGACCTTCCGCTCCCCCGCCATTCTGCAAGGGGCCGACCTGGCCAACGCCTTCATGGGCGGCCGGGTGGACTTCGCCAACGGCACCCTGGAGGACAAGAAGAAGGGCGCGCGCAACATCGCCGCCGCCGTGAAGAAGTACGGCGAGCACTCCCCCATCCCCGTGGTGCTCCACCTGGACCACGGCAAGGACTTTGACTCCTGCGTGGCCGCCATCGAGGGCGGGTACACCTCCGTCATGATCGACGGCTCCTCCCTCCCCCTGGAGCAGAACATCGAGCTCACCCGCGAGGTGGTCAAGTACGCCCACGCCCGGGGCGTGTCCGTGGAGGGCGAGCTGGGCGTGCTGGGCGGCCAGGAGGACCACGTCTTCGCCGCCACCTCCACCTACACCAACCCCCTGGACGCCGTGGAGTTCATCCAGAAGACCGGGGTGGACGCCCTGGCCATCTCCTACGGCACCCAGCACGGCGCCAACAAGGGTAAGAACGCCAAGCTCCGCCGGGAGATCCCCATCGCCATCAAGGAGTGCATCAACCGTCTGGGCATCTTCTGCGCCCTGGTGTCCCACGGCTCCTCCACCGTGCCCCAGTACATCGTCAAGGAGATCAACGACCTGGGCGGCGACATCCAGAACGCCTACGGCATTGACGTCAATGAGCTCATGGCCGCCATCCCCTGCGGCATCCGCAAGATCAACGTGGACACCGACATCCGCCTGGCCGTCACCCGCAACATGAAGGAGCTCTTTGCCCAGAAGCCCGAGCTTCAGAAGAGCCCCTCCATCGGCGGCGTCTACACCCTGCTGGAGGAGAAGAAGTCCGCCTTCGACCCCCGCGTCTTCTTCCCGCCCATCATGGACACCGTCCTCACCGGCAACGTGCCCGACGACGACGTGGCCCTCCTCATGAGCCGGGTGGAGGCCGGCGTGAAGGAGGCCGTGGGCTCCCTCATTGTGGGCTTCGGCTCCTACGGCCGGGCTCCCCTGGTGGAGCAGAAGTCCCTGGAGGACATGATCGCCTTCTACAAGAAGTAAGGGGGAACGGACATGAAGCATCTCTATCTGAACCTCAAGCGCTTTGACGTGCCGGTGGAGTTCGGCGGCGTCAACCGCATCGCCCCCGTGGCCGACTGGGGCAAATACATCGTGGAGCACACCCAGGAGGGCCTGAAGCACTACAACCCCGGCGAGGTGGAGTTCGTCCAGTACTTCCCCGAGGCCCACATTCTGGGGGCGGTGGCCGCACAGTGTGAGAACAGCCCCGTGCAGGTGGGTTCCCAGAGCGTCTACCGCATGAACACCGCCGTGGGCGGCAACTTCGGCGCCTTCACCACCAACCGCCCCGCCTCCATCGTGAAGGCCATGGGGTGCACCTCCACCATCATCGGCCACTGTGAGGAGCGCAACGACAAGGCCGGCATTCTGGCCGAGGCGGGCGTCACCGACACCGCCGCCGTCAACCGTCTCCTCAACCAGGAGATCAAACTGGCCATCGAGCAGGGCCTCACCGTCCTCTACTGCATCGGCGAGAAGAGTGAGGAGCAGGCCCACTGGGAGCAGGTCCTGGGGGATCAGCTCTCCATCGGCCTAGACGGGGTGGACACCTCCAAGGTGGTCATCGCCTACGAGCCCATCTGGTCCATCGGCCCCGGCAAGACCCCCGCCGACAAGCCCTACATCACCAAGATCGCCCGCTTTGTGAAGAAGTGCACCGGGGGCCTTGACGTGGTGTACGGCGGCGGCCTGAAGGTGGACAACGCCGAGATGCTTGCCTCCATCGACGAGATCGACGGCGGCCTCATCGCCCTCACCCGGTTCCAGGGGGAGATCGGCTTCTACCCCGACGAGTACCTGGAGATCATCAAGACCTATCTTGGAAAGTAAGGAGACCGCCCATGAAGCTTGATTTTGAATACGGCCACGGCCTGATGAGCGCCGAGCTGCCCGACAATACCGACGTCTTCATCCCCGGCACCACCGTGCCCGATCCCCCCTGCCTGCCCCAGGACTGGGACAGCCTCTACGCCGCCACCCTGGACTCCATCCGCCACCCCATGGGTATGCCCGCCCTCAAGGAGCTGGCCGGCCCCGGCAAGACGGTGGTCTTCGTCATCCCCGACATCGTCAAGGGCGGCTGCCAGGCCACCAGCCACCGGAAGGTGTCCATCCGGGCCTGCCTGGATGAGCTCTACGCCGCCGGTGTGGAGAAAAAGGACATCCTTCTCCTCTTCTCCAACGGCCTCCACCCCCGGGCCACCGTGGCCGAGATGAAGCAGATCCTGGGCGAGGACCTCTTCAACGAGTTCTACTGGACCAACCAGATCACCAGCCACGACTCCGAGGACTACGAGCACATGGTGGACCTGGGCACCACCGGCCGGGGCGACCCGGTGCTCATGAACAAGTACGTCTACGACTGTGACATCCCCATCCTCATCGGCCACACCCAGGGCAACCCCTACGGCGGCTACTCCGGCGGCTACAAGCACTGCGCCACCGGCATCACCCACTGGCGGAGCATCGCCAGCCACCACGTGCCCAAGGTCATGCACCGGGGCGACTTCACCCCCGTGTCCGGCCACTCCCTCATGCGCACCAAGTTCGACGAGATCGGCATGCACATGGAGGAGAAGATGGGCCACCCCTTCTTCTGCTGCGACGCCGTGCTGGACACCTACTCCCGCCAGATCGCCGTCTACTCCGGCTACGCCAAGGTGATGCAGCCCGAGTCCTGGAAGATCGCCAACAAGCGCACCTACGTCCCCTACGCCAAGGAGAAGTACGACGTGATGGTCTTCGGCATGCCCCAGAACTTCCACTACGGCAACGGCATGGGCACCAACCCCATCCAGATGATGCAGGCCCTCTCCGCCCAGGTCATCCGCCACAAGCGGGTCATGAAGGAGAACTGCGTCATCATCTGCTCCTCCATCTGCAACGGCTACTTCCACGACGAGCGCTGGCCCTACCTGCGGGAGCTCTATGAGATGTTCCAGCACGACTACATGAACATCCTCCCCGACATGGACCGCTACGGCGAGTACTTCGCCACCAACCAGGAGTACATCCGCAAATACCGCTTCTGCAACGCCTTCCACCCCTTCCACGGCTTCTCCATGATGAGCTGCGGCCACATCGCCGAGATGAACACCTCCGCCATCTACATCGTGGGCGCCCAGGAGCCCGGCATCGCCCGGAGCATGGGCCTCAAGACCCGGGCCACCTTCGAGGAGGCGCTCCAGGACGCCATGAAGAAGTATGTGGGCCCCAACCCCAACATTCTGGCCCTGCCCCAGACCTTCAAGCTGGGCGCCGTCCACCTCTGCATGGCCGACGACGACCTGAGCAACGTGTAAGGAGGGTTTCCCGTGCTGAAAGGTAACATGCTCATCGCCCACGGCGGCGGCCCCACCCCGGTCATCAACTCCTCCCTGCTGGGCGCTGTCCGTGAGGCCAAGGCCCACAGCGAGATCGAGACCATCTACGGCGCCCGCTTCGGCGCCGAGGGCATTCTGGCCGGGGACCTCATCGACCTGGGCAAGTTCTCCGACGAGGAGCTCGCCCTCCTGGCCCGCACCCCCGCCTCCGCCCTGGGCTCCTGCCGCCGAAAGCTCACCGACGCCGACTACCCCGCGGTGCTGGAGTGCTTTAAGAAGTTCAACATCCGCTACTTCTTCTACAACGGCGGCAACGACTCCATGGACACCTGCAACAAGATCTATCAGCTCTCCGTCCAGACCGGCTATGAGCTGCGGGTCATCGGCATCCCCAAGACCATCGACAACGACCTGGACGTCACCGACCACTGCCCCGGCTTCGGCTCCGCCGCCAAGTACGCCGCCGTCTCCGCCCTGGAGCTGGCCCAGGACGCCTCCGCCCTGCCCATCCACGTGGTGGTCATGGAGCTCATGGGCCGCAACGCCGGCTGGATCACCGCCGCCTCCGCCCTCTACGCCGACCTCATGCCCTGCGAGCACCTGGTCTACCTCCCCGAGGTGGCCTTTGACAAGGAGCAGTTCCTCGCCGCCGTCAAGGAGAAGTTCGCCAAGGGCCGGGGCCTGCTGGTCACCATCTCCGAGGGCATCCACTACGCCGACGGCGCCCCCGTGGCCGACTCCGGCCTGGTGGACGGCTTCGGCCACAAGGTCCCCGGCGGCGCCGCCCAGGCCCTCAGCGACATGATTATGCAGGAGACCGGCCTCAAGTCCCGCTCGGAAAAGCCCGGCCTGCTGGGCCGGGTCAGCGTGGGCCTCATGTCCGACGTGGACCAGCGGGAGGCCGAGGAGGCCGGCGCCTGCGCCGTCCGCTCCGCCGTGGAGGGCAAGACCGGCTTCATGGTGGGCTTTGAGACCACCCGGGACCCCTACACCTCCAGGACCATCCTCATCCCCCTGGAGCAGGTGGCCAACGCCGAGAAGAAGTTCCCCCTGGACTGGATCGGCGACGACGGCGCCAGCATACGCCCGGAATTCAAGACCTACTGCCTGCCTCTGCTGGGCGACTACGACAGCCGCTTCATTTCCCTTCGATAAACAAGAAAACGGCTCCTCCGTGCCAAGCGCGGGGGAGCCGTTTCCCCATATGCAAAAGGAGAACGCCATGCTCTACAAGATTCAAAATGAGGCCCTCCGTGTGACCGTATCCAGTCAGGGCGCTGAGCTGTGGGCCCTGGAAGGGGCAGACGGCACCGCCTGTCTCTGGGACGCCGATCCGGCGATCTGGCCCTGGCACGCCCCCGTCTGCTTCCCCTGGTGCGGCGCACTGGAGGAGGGCTGGACCCAGGGAGGCCGTCCCGTCCCCGCCGGCCGCCACGGCCTGGTCCGTGACCTGGAACACACCCTGGTGGAACCGTCCGCCAATCAACTCCGGTTCCGCCTCCGGTACGACGGTCCGGCCTGGCCCTGGCCCTTTACCTTCGAGACCGTCCACACCCTGGAGGGGACCGATCTAATCACCACCTGCACGGCGGTGAATGACAGCCCGGAGCCCATGCCGGTGCAGCTGGGCTTCCACACCGGCCTGCGCTGCCCCTTCACGCCGGGCCGGCGGGCAGAGGACTACCTGGTCCGCTTCCAGCGCCCGGAGGCCCCTGGCGGCGGTGACGTCCTCCCCCTCTCCCCCGCCGCCTTCACCGGCGATACCGTTTGTCTCACAGCTCTCACCTCCCAGTGGCTACAGCTGGAGGAGCGGGACACGGGCCGGGCCCTGCGTCTGTGGGTGGAGGGCTATCCCTATGTCCTGCTGTGGAGTCAGCCCGGCCTGCCCGGCTTTCTGTGCATCGAGCCCTGGAGCGGCTACATCGGCCCTGGCCGGGAGCTGACCGACCGCCCCGGCACCGTTCTACTCCCTCCCGGTCAGACCTTCTCCCGGACCCAGCGCCTCACCGTCCTGCTGTAAAGCAGGGATACAGGCCGCAAGCCGGAACAGATTCTTGTTTTCGCTGGCTGAGTTTTCTCAAAATTCGAGAATATCATGCTTCAGCTTTTGCAGCAACGGTTGGTCCGCACTGGCCGCATTCTCTTCATAAAGCACTTCCCGGGCTTGCTCCAATGATGGGAATATACCCAGGCGGACCAACTCCTGTAACTTTGTCTCATCAAAATTCTGCCTGAGCACCAGATAGCGGTGTGCCTGAGCACGGTGGCGCAGGTACCGTTCCTCCAGGCGCAGTGTCTTCACATTTTCGCCCATCGCGCCCCCGGGGTGAAAATGGATGACACACTCCTCCACTGGTACAGCCTCCATATTGACCCCCATAGGAAGATCGGGGCAGAGTCTGGTGCAGGACTCGATCTCCGGTTCAAACGGACTCATGCCCAGGCTCTCCTCCAGCTTGATCCCGTTGCAGGCCTGTCCACTGGGGACCAGATTGTAAAAACACATGGCCAAAGCCGGATACTTTTTCTTAGGGAAAAAGTGGTCCAGTTCCAATGTGCGCACGGTCTTTTGGTCACGGCTTTTCAGGACGTGCAGGTATTCCTCGTCACAATAGGGGCACACCGTCACCCCCAGGTTTTGGATCAGGGAATAGGAATTGTAGCATGTGCTCGCATCTACATATGTATCCGCACCATGGCAGAAACGGTTCTGGTACAGTTTCAGAAACTGTTCAAATTGCAGCGCTTCCGTTTTCTCCTGCGTCAGCCTCCGAAGGGTCGGCACATCGGCAAGCAGAAACCGCTCCAGCCACGACCAGTCATCCCGACGGCATGCCTCTGCAAAGTCATACCGGACCGGACAGACAGCGGTCACCGCTTCAAACAAGTCCCGCTGATAGCATTCCCCCTTCGTTTGCACATAGTTCCGGACCGCCTGAACGTGGGCAGCTTTGGCCGCCTCTATATTTCTATCTGGTATCTTTCTCACTGCCCAGGCTCCTCTCTTGACGGAAATCTCTGAAGTGTGATCTCAAAGGCCCTGCGGATGAGATCGTCTCCGATGTGCGGAACAAACTCCCGTATGGCGGCGATAAATCGCTTCTCTGTGTCCGGGAGCGCGTCGATCCGCTCCATGTCCCTTTGGAGACGATCAAAGGACGTCTGCAGAAACGCCCGTGCAGACTCACCGATGGTATAGTCCAGGAAAAAGCTGTCGGCCAGGATGGTATGGATGTTCGCCCCGAAATAGGCCTTGTCCGACCCCGTCATGACCGCCGCATTACCGGTCCGTCCATCGATATCCAGCCGGGTCACCTCCTCCGGAAGCACGTCGGAAAGCAGGAAGGGAGAGTGCGTACCAATGATGACCTGAGAGGCGCAGTCTGTGTATTTTGAGGCGATATGGCAGAGTTCAGAGAAGAAGTTCCTGGCCAGCTCCGGGTGCATGTATGCCTCCGGCTCGTCCAACAGGATGATCTTGTCCCCTTTCCTCCGCGTTCCGTCCTGAGATATCCGGCTGCGTCGGAGACAGTCCTCCAGGCCGCCCAGAATCTTTGCATATTGATATTCTCCGGTACTCATATGAGTGAACTGATAGGGGAGCAGCTGGCTGGTAAAGATCCCGGCGTTATCCGGAATGTACCCTTCCATCCGCTCAAAGAGCTCCTCGAACAGTTTCTGATATTCCGGCAGGGCCATATCCGCAACCGGAACAGTGCAGGTGTCGATGGTGAAATAGCGGTCATCCAGCTGGGAGAGCAGTTCCACAATATCCTTGATATCGTCTGTGATCTGCCAGAGCACGCCATGAGGGTCCCCATTGTCCACCCGATCGATGTACTCCGCCAGCCAGACGCATCGCTTGACGATGGACATACTGCGTCCGTCCGGGAGCTCGGAGGGCTCGCAGCGATCCTGATATTCCTTCCTGGTATAGTAATCTATGAACTCCTGATAGTCATCACTGAGCCCGGAATCGTCCATATGCTCCTCCGGGGGCTTCTCCTCCGCACGATAGGTGAGAATCTTTTCGACCCACTTTCGGAGATAGTGGGCATAGTCAGCCCACAGGTCGTGCAGAAACATCTGCTTGCTGGAAAGGTTATCTCTCTTGCGACGTCCGGATATGCGCCGCTTGGCGTCCTCATCAAACTCGGCCCGCCGCTCGTCTCCCCTGATCTGATAAAAGGTCCAGTATTCCCTCTCTTCCAGAGCTTCTGACAGCTTGATGGGATAGCTTTCCGCAAAGTTATGGGTAGACAGCACAAAAGATACCTGCCGCTTGACCTCACCGGACTCTATGCGCTCCATATAGTCCCAGATATAATCACAGACATGCCAGAGAGAGGTTCGGTGGTAAGGCGCCGCGATGCGCCCCACCCAGTCGTTTCCAAAGTCCCGAAAGTCCTCCTTGTCGTCCGGATAGGGCGGCGTGAGAAAGGCGTTTTTATCATAACAGTTGACGATCTCACAGAGGGCTGCCGCAGCCTTCTGACCTGAGCCCTTCTCTCCCCTGTCCACCCTAGTCTGTTCAAATACCTGATAGGTCTTTCCCACGGTCAGAGCTTCCGGGATAGAAAACCGTACCGTCCGCAAAGTATCCATTCTGGCCGCGGCCGGACGAATCCACTCCGGCATGCTCAGATCTTCCGGCAGCCGTTCCGCCGGGAACTGCTTAATCTCCAGGTCACAGATCTCCAGGAAATATTCCCTTTTGTTTATGGAGTAGAGGAAAAAGTATGCATCCTCCTCCCCATCCCACTTCCGCTGCTGGCGCAGATCATGCTTCATGCCGATCAGCTGGAGAAGATTGGTCTTACCCGACCCGGTCTTACCTACCACAAGATGCAGACGGTCCGGCTTTTTACCCGCTCTGAGCACCCTGGATGGAGCCGAGTGCCCCCGGTAGGTAAACGACAGGCTGCCATCCCGGAAGGTGACTGTATAGGCGGGATCGAAGAGAACCTCCTGATTCACATAGTTTTTATACTTTGCAATATAGGCGTAGATCAGGAACATTTCTTTTCTCCCCCTCGGCAGTCAGGCTATGCTTCTATTTTACAATAGGATTTGAAATTTGCAATTCCTCACATACGGTCGTCCATGCCTCACATCTGCCTGAATGTGCCCCGCCATTCTTTGTGCCGATTTGCGAATATCAAAGGTCATGGCTCCAGCAAAGGCAGCAGTTGATTTTTAAAGATCCACTGGGGATGATACCTGTTGCGTATCATGGTTTTGGCACGCAGGCTTCGATCCTCACGCATGAGATCCGCGATTCTGCTCCCGTGCTCCTCATAGTACGCCTTTTCTGACGGGAGGTATTTCTCATGGGTGTCGTAGCCAAAGTTTCTGGCGTCCCACCGCATAAAATAGGCCCCTAACGTCTCACCCAACTCCTTCAGCGCAGGCACCGCCTCATTTAACACCAGGAAATTTCCTCTGCTCCCCGCCTCCAGTACCGTCAGCCCGAAGGATTCGGAATAAGATGGGCAAACAAACAGGTTGGACAGCGTAAACAGCTCAAAGACGCCCTTTCTTGGAAAACCGTCCTTGTAACCAGCATCGGACGTGAACAGCATGTCTGTCTCGTCCAGGCCGTATTTCTTCCCTTCCATCCGGATCATGGCCTTGTAGACGCCGCTTGGGATATCCGCGCTGGGAAAATCGCAGAACACGACCTTGCTGGTTTTCTCCGTCGTGGCTTTGATGGCCCCGGTAAGAGCCGCCACCTTTTCAAACTGCTTGCCCGTCGTCAGCCTGGCCGGATAAACCGCCAGAATCTCCGCACCCATGAGATCGATGTTTTCCGCGATATGCTGCACATCCGCGCTCATAGAGGAGAGCAGCGGGAGGGCATTGTGTACGGAAATCATTTCCCTCCACGCCTTCTACATAGTTGAGATTGACCAAAAAGCTGCGGTGACAGCGGAGGAAGTCCCGGCTGTCGATGGCCGACTCCAGGTCATCCAGCCCCCGGCGGGTCACCACCGTTCCCTTGGGGGTGTGGATTCGAGATTGGTGTCCGTATACGTCAATATAGTGGATGGAGAGCAGTGGGATCTTCTGCCACTCCCCTTCGGAATAGACGGGCAGAAGCCGGAGCGGTTCTGGGATATGAGCGAAAAACCAATCCAGACTGGCGGCCACATCCGCCTCTCGGAAGGGCTTTACCAGATAGTCGGATGCCCGGATCTCAAAGCTCTCCAGCCCGTGCTCCTGGCTGGTGGTCGCGAAAATAATGACCAGACCGCTGTCTATGGTACGGATACGCCGGACCGTCTCCACACCGGACAGCCCGGGCATATAGATATCCAGAAACACCAGGTGAATGGGATTCGGTCCCTGAAGCGCCTCCAGCAGGCGCTCCCCGCTGGAAAACAGCCGAAGCTGGATGCTCCGATCATGTGCCTTGGCATAGGACTGCACCATCCTGGCCAGCCCGATCCGCTCACTCTCCAGATCATCGCAGATGGCGATGGATATCTCCGACATGGACCTTCCCCCTTTCCTCCTATGCGCCCCCTCCTCCACCATAACGCAGCTGGCAGAATCGGCGATAGGCCTCCAGGACGTGAGCCTTGCTGCCTCTGCCCAGCGAGAGCTCTGTCCCATCACTTAAAATAAGACTGCCCCCCGTGATTTCCTGCACATGGTTAAAGTTCACCACAAAGCTGCGCTGACAGCGGGCGAAGATGGTCTCCGGCAGGCGCTCCTCCAACTGGTAAAGCGCCTCACGGATCGTGATGGTCTGGTGCGGGATATGGATCAGACAGCCCCGGCGGGTACCTTCCGCCCAGACCAGATTCCGAAAGGGTATCCCGACCTTCCCCCTTTCCTCCTATGCGCCCCCTCCTCCACCATAACGCAGCTGGCAGAATCGGCGATAGGCCTCCAGGACGTGAGCCTTGCTGCCTCTGCCCAGCGAGAGCTCTGTCCCATCACTTAAAATAAGACTGCCCCCCGTGATTTCCTGCACATGGTTAAAGTTCACCACAAAGCTGCGCTGACAGCGGGCGAAGATGGTCTCCGGCAGGCGCTCCTCCAACTGGTAAAGCGCCTCACGGATCGTGATGGTCTGGTGCGGGATATGGATCAGACAGCCCCGGCGGGTACCTTCCGCCCAGACCAGATTCCGAAAGGGTATCCCGACCTTCACCCGCTCGCTGAGGAGTTCCAGCCGCAGGAGAGAGCCAAACCACAGATTGGCGCACCGGAGCATCGCGTTCCACAGCTGATCCATAGTCACCGGCTTGGTCAGGAAACCATCTGGATGGAAAGCGTAGCTGTCGATGGCCCGCTGTGGGTCCCTGGAACAGAGGAAAAGCGCACAGCTCTGCTCCTGCGGGACCGGCGGAAGCTCCGGCCCATCCAGATCCCAGAAAACAATGACAGATTCCATCGGCAGGACCGGCTTCTCCGCCGTAATGATATCCATTGAGACACAGTTGAGTTCCATCCAGGTCCGGAGCATGCCGCACAGGCGGGACTGTTCCGAGGGCTCATGAAAATTGACCAGGATATATAAAGGCAGCCCTCCTTTCTCGCCCACGCAGCCGCCCTTTGGAATAGGGGCCATCGCTTTCAGAGCCCATATAAATATTAGAAAATGATCCTTTCGTCTTCCGGTACGAACATGGTGCGGCGGATGCCTTAACTCGTACTTGACAATTCATCCATTCTGTGTATTCCTCTAAATCTCGGCGGATGGCGGCTGCCCTCCCCCATATGCAAACCGGGACATATGCCCGCCCATGTTAATTTCAATGTATCATGAAACCTCAGCTTTGAAATCACCCGTTTCCATAGAAAAAAGGACTATATATGCGGTATTCCGCAGGCAGACGCAGTTAACGGAGGCAGGGTTGTCAGACTCCGCTGTGTCCTGTCCGGGGTCAGGCGCAGGTGGCGGATAAGGCCGTCCAGGGCGCCGTACGGAGCCATTTTTCCGCACACATCAGCTCACACAGGCATGCGGCCTCCAAAGCCTCCTGCCTGGGCAGTTTTCATAAGAAGGAACCTGAGATCCGACGGGATTTTCACTTGACAGCCGGCGGGAAATGTTGTATCATACTACTCATGTAAAGTCAGCGTGCTTTACAAGACGGAACGGAGGTGCCGCGATGAAGAACCAGGCCTACCGGATGGCAATGCTCTACGATTTCTACGGCGACCTGCTCACCGACCGTCAGAAGGAGTTTTACGACCTCTACTACAATGAGGACCTCTCCCTGGCCGAGATCGCCGAGAACTACGGCATCACCCGCCAGGGCGTCCGGGATGTCATCGTCCGGGCGGAGGCCTACCTCACCGAGATCGAGGACAAAACCGGCCTCATCCGCCGGTTCCACACTATGCAGGGCCAGCTCCGCGAGGTGGCCGACTGCGCCCAGAAGGTCCTGGACCTGAACGACGCCAAGCTGGGCAGCGACGAGCTGGAGACCCTGGCCGGGCGCATCAAGTCCCTGGCCGACACCCTGATTCAGGAGTGACCTATGGCATTTGAAGGACTGACCGAAAAACTCTCCAACGCGTTCAAAAAGCTCCGGGGAAAGGGGCGCCTCTCCGAAAACGACGTCAAGGACGCCATGAAGGAGATCCGCATGGCCCTCCTGGAGGCCGACGTCAGCTATAAGGTGGTCAAGGAGTTCACCAAGACGGTGACTGAGCGGGCCGTCGGCGCCGACGTGCTGGAGAGTCTGACCCCCGCACAGATGATCGTCAAGATCGTCAACGAGGAGCTCACCGCTCTCATGGGCGGCGAGAGCGCCAAGCTCAACATCTCCTCCAAGCCGCCCACGGTGGTGATGGTCGTCGGCCTGAACGGCGCCGGCAAGACCACCAACTGCGCCAAGCTGGCCGGCTTCATGAAAAAGCAGAATGGCAAGCGGCCCCTCCTGGCCGCCTGCGATACCTTCCGCCCTGCCGCCATCCATCAGCTGGAGGTGGTGGGCGAGCAGCTGGACATCCCCGTCTTCCAGATGGGGCAGGCCGACCCGGTGGACATCGCC
Source organism: uncultured Intestinimonas sp. (assembly GCF_944387245.1). Taxonomy (GTDB): domain Bacteria; phylum Bacillota; class Clostridia; order Oscillospirales; family Oscillospiraceae; genus Intestinimonas. The sequence goes on from NZ_CALXEE010000025.1 coordinate 19,683, forward strand.
AAGGCCGCCATTGAGCATGCGCGCAAGCATGGCAACGACCTGGTGTTTCTGGACACCGCCGGCCGCCTCCACGTGGACGAAGAGCTGATGGATCAGCTCAAGGTCATGAAGGCGGCGGTAAACCCCGACGAGATCCTCCTGGTGGTGGACGCCATGATCGGCCAGGATGCGGTAAACGCCGCCAAAGTCTTTGACGAGGCCCTGGACATCACCGGCGTCATGCTCACCAAGCTGGACGGTGACGCCCGAGGCGGCGCGGCCCTCTCCATCAAGGCCGTCACCGGCAAGCCCATCAAGTTCGTGGGCGTGGGCGAGAAGCTGGATCAGGTGGAGATCTTCCACCCCGACCGCATGGCCTCCCGCATCCTGGGCATGGGCGACGTGCTCTCTCTCATTGAGAAGGCCCAGCAGACCTTTGACATGAAGAAGGCCGCCGAGCTCCAGGAAAAAATGAAGAAAAACCGTCTCACTCTGACGGATTTTTATGAACAGATGCAGCAGTTCAAGAACATGGGCTCCATCGCCGACCTGGCGGGGATGATCCCCGGTGTGGACGCCAAAGCCCTGGAGGGGGCCGATCTGGACAAGAACGCCCTGGGCAAGACCGAGGCCATCATCCTGTCCATGACCCCCGAGGAGCGGGAGAACCCCTCCATCCTCAACAGCAGCCGGAAAAAGCGCATTGCCGCCGGCAGCGGTACCCAGGTGGTGGACGTCAACCGGCTTTTGAAGCAGTTCGAACAGATGCAGCAGCTCACCAAGCAGATGGCCGGCATGGCCGGCGGCAAGATGGCCCGGCGCATGGGCCTGCTGGGGAAATTCAAGGGTTTCCCCTTCGGATAAGTTGGTCCGTACCCGTCGGGTACTGCCATATAAGGAATTTGGAAAGATCATTTGGAGGTGACGATACATGGTTAAAATCAGACTGCGTCGCATGGGCGCCAAGAAGGCTCCCTTCTACCGCATCGTGGTGGCCGACTCCCGCTATCCCCGTGATGGCCGTTTCATCGAGGAGATCGGTACCTACAACCCCACCACCGATCCCGCCGAGCTGAAGGTGGACGTGGAGCGGGCTCAGGCTTGGATCAAGACCGGCGCTCAGCCCACTGAGACCGTGAAGGCTCTGCTGAAAAAGGCCGGCGTGTAAGCCGGCGGGAGGCGCACATGAAAGAGCTTCTTACCTATGTGGCCCAGAACCTTGTGGAGCACCCGGAGGCCGTTTCGGTCACCGAGACCCAGGGGGACGGCGAGACCCTGCTGGAGCTTCGGGTAGCCCCCGAGGACATGGGCAAGGTCATCGGCCGTCAGGGCCGCATCGCAAAGGAGATCCGCACCCTGATGCGCTCTGTGGCCCAGCGGAAGGGAACCAGGGTTTCCGTCGAGATCGTCGACTGAAAAGCGGCGGGACTTGCTCCCGCCGCTTCAGGCTATCAAAAAAGCCCATGTTTTCAATCTTATGCAAGAGCCTCGCAGAGTTCCGTCGTCCGCAGACGACGGAATGAAATGCAGTCTGTTTTTTCCGGGGACATGTGCCTGGGAAAAAACACTTCTCAGGCCGCAAGTGTGGAATTTGGCCCTTTGGCCAAATGATGCGCGCGGCGGCCTGTATCCCCTTCGAGCACGTGCCTACACGTGCGAGAGGGCCTGTCGACTTTGTCGACAGGCCCAAGCGGCGGGACTTGCTCCCGCCGCTTTTTCTTTCATTGGGCCGTCAGGCCGGAAAGGACTACACCATATGAAAAACAAATTTCTGGAGGCCGGGCAGATTGTCAACACCCACGGCATCCAGGGCGAGGTGAAGATCGTCCCCTGGTGCGACTCCCCGGAGTTCCTCTGCTCCTTCTCTACCTTATATATAGACGGCGCCCCCATCAAGGTCCTGGCCGCCCGGCCCCACAAGGGCAATGTGCTGGCCCGGCTGGAGGGGATCACCGACGTGAACGCCGCCATGCGCCTGAAGGGCAAGACCCTCTCCATCGACCGCACCGGCGTGGAGCTCCCCGACGGCCGCCACTTCCTGGCCGACCTCATGGGCCTGGAGGTCCGGGACGCCGGGACCGGCGCGGTCCTGGGCACCATCCACGACATCCTCACGCCTCCCGCCCACGAGGTCTACGTGGTCCGCGGGAGTGGGAAGGAGTATATGATCCCCGCCGTGGACGAGTTCGTCAAGGAGATCGACGTGGACGGCGGCTTCATCCGGGTCAAGCTCATCGAGGGGATGGCCAGCGATGTATAGTATTGACATCATGACCCTCTTCGACGAGACCGTGGGCGACATGATGAACGAGTCCATTCTGGGCCGGGCCCAGGAGCGGGACATCCTGCGCATCGAGGCCCACCAGATCCGGGACTACACCTTAAACAAGCAAAAGCAGGTGGACGACTACCCATACGGCGGCGGCCACGGGGCGGTGATGCAGGCCGACCCCCTCTACCAGTGCTGGAAGCACATCACCGACACCTACGGTCCCGGCCACACCATCTTCCTCTCCCCCGCCGGCAAGACCTTTACCCAGACCGAGGCCAAGCGCCTCCTCCGGGACTACGACCACCTGATTCTGGTGTGCGGCCACTATGAGGGCATCGACGAGCGGTTCATCGAGGAGTGCGTGGACGAGGAGATCTCCATCGGCGACTTCGTCCTCACCGGCGGGGAGCTGCCCGCCATGGTGGTGGCCGACGCGGTGGCCCGGATGGTGCCCGGGGTTCTCTCCGATCCGGAGTGCTTTGAGGAGGAGAGCCACTGGAACGGCATGCTGGAGTACCCCCAGTACTCCCGTCCCGAGACCTGGCACGGCCGCACCGTCCCCCCCATCCTCCGCTCCGGCGACCACAAGAACATCGCCCGCTGGCGGCGGAAGCAGAGCATCCTGCGGACCTGGCGGCGGCGGCCCGATCTCTACCGGAAGCTGGAGTTTACCTCCAAGGAGGACAAAAAGCTCTTCGCTGAGCTCCAGTCCGAGGTGCCGGAACTGCCCCTTCCCGGGGCAGAGGACTGAACTTTTTCCGTCCCCTTGCATAAAGTTTTTGTCGACGGCAGCCCCTCTTTTTTTACAGGAGCGCTAAAAATATTTTCCATATTTTTGTAATAAATCCTTGATGTTGGATAGAAATTATCTAAAATATGGGAATTGTGGGGAGAATATCTGGGGCCAGTCCCCAGTTCTCTCCCCTTTTCCCCTCCCAGGGCCGGCGGCAGTACTGCCAAAGGCGGCGCCCCCTGGGCCCCAGGGCTTTGAGCTTGTTACTATTTGTAACCTTTTGTTTCTTTTCTCCGTCCCGGGCGACGGCAAACGACGGAAAAAAACGGCTCTATTTTTGCATATACCTTCTGAAAGTTCCCGGTTGATTTGACTTTTGCGGAAAAAGTGGCTATAATCCCACCTGTTCCACGCAGCGCAAATGATTACAAAATCAACGGATACATCCTTCAGGAGGAATTTTTCCATGTTTGACCGATCATCCAGGGGCGGCCGCACCGCCGCCCTGCTGATCTCCGGCCTGCTGGCCACCCTGTTCATCACCGGCTCCGCCAGCCCCCAGACCACTTACCACATCACCGACGGCGAGGCCATCTACACCGTCACCGGCAAGTCCGGCGACACCGAGGGGGCTCTGGCCCAGGCCGGGGTGGCGGTCTCAGAGCGGGACCGGGTCACCTCCGCCGTCCGAGACGACGGCTCGGTGGCCGTCACCGTGGAGCGGCCGGTGACCACCTACGAGGAGCAGGTGGTGGAACTCCTGCCCTACGACACCGTCCGCCAGGCCGACCCCGACCTGCTGCTGGGCCAGGAGCAGGTGGTGCAGACCGGCGCCCAGGGCACTGTGTCCGCCAAAAGCCGGGTGGTCACCGACCCCGACGGCAGCCTGTGCATCACCTCCATGGGCACCTACGTCTCCCAGGAGCCGGTGGATGAGATCGTGGCCTACGGCACCCGGGTGGCCCCCGCCGCCCAGTCCTGGCTCAGCGTCACCGACGATGTGCTCACCCACATCGACGCTGATACTGACGGCGGCGGCACCCTCACCACCGCCTCTGGCACAGAGCTGACCTACACCCAGGTCATCAGCTGCAAGGCCACCGCCTACACCACCCAGCTCCAGTCCTGGAAGCGGACCGCCACCGGCACCACCGCCCGGGTAGGCGCCATCGCCGTGGACCCCAGGGTCATCCCCTACGGCACCCGGATGTTCATCGTCTCCGCCGACGGCTCCATCACCTACGGCGTGGCCACCGCTGAGGACTGCGGCGGCAGCATCAAGGGCAACCGCATCGACCTCTTTTTCGACACCTACAATGAGTGCATCCATTTTGGGGTCCGGACCTGCGACGTCTACCTGCTGGCCTGATCCCCTCTGTCCTCTTCCGGCAAATCGGAAGGGGACCTTTCTTTTTCTTTTCCCCTCTTTCGGTTGACTTTTCCCATGGCCTATGGTAGAATCTGATTCACAAAATGAGATTAGGAGATTGTCAGCATGAGTTTTAAAGTCATCGTGGACAGCTGCTGTGACCTGACCCCCTCTCTCCTGCGGGAGGACGCCTTTCTCAGCGTACCTCTGACCATCCGCGTGGGAGACAAGCACTTCGTGGATGACGCCGGGCTGGACCGCGCGGAGCTGCTGTGGCGGATGAAGGAGTGCGAGACTGCCCCCCAGACCGCCTGCCCCTCCCCCGCCCAGTATCTGGACGCCTTTGACTGCGGCGCTGACGATCTGTATGTGATCACCCTCTCGGCCCTGCTCTCCGGCTCCCACAACAGCGCCCAGCAGGCCCGGCAGATCTGGCTGGAGGAGCATCCGGACGCTCACGTCCACATCTTCAACTCCTGTTCCGCCTCCGCCGGAGAGGTGCTGCTGGCCCTGAAGGTGCGGGAGCTGGCCGCCGCCGGTCACCCCTTCCACGAGGTGGTCAGCCAGGCCACCGCCTTCTGCGGCGGGATGAACACCCTCTTTGTGCTGGAGACCCTGGAGAACCTGCGGAAGAACGGCCGGCTTACCGGCCTTCAGTCGGTGGTCACCGCCGCCCTGCGCATCAAGCTCCTTATGGGTTCCACCCCCCAGGGTGAGATCTGCAAGCGTGGCCAAGCCATGAGCATGAAGCAGGCCCTGAACAAGATGGTGGAGATCATGGAAAAGGACCCCAACCACGTGGGCAAGCTGCTGGTCCTCTCCCACTGCAACTGCCTGGAGCGGGCCTTCCAGCTCAAGGAGATGGTCCAGAAGAGCTGCCGCTTTTCCGAGGTCTTTATCTGTGAGACCGGCGGCATCAGCACCGTTTACGCCAACGACGGCGGCATCGTGGCCGCCTACTGAATCCAAAACGATCTGTCAGGGGCGCCCTTCGGGGCGCCCCTGCTTTTTGCCCCTATTGCCGGAACCGACCGTCTATGCGCCACGTCTACGCCCTGGTGCTCATCCTGCTGGGCTGGGTGATCTTCCGGGCCGAAACGCTCACCTATGCGGGGCAGTTCATTTCTGCCATGTTTGGCGCCGCCGCCGTGTGCGACGGCCTGGCGGAGCTGGACCAGCTGGTGTCCTCCTACGGCGGCCGCTTCTACTATGTGGGCCTCCCCCTGCAAAACGCCTTCTACTACGACCGCTACCCCGACTACCTGGAAAACCGCTACTGGCATATCTCCGCCATGACGGAGGCCTTCGCCGGGGCCATGGAGGATCGGGGGCTGGCCTTTCTGGATATGGAGCCCATCCTCCGGGCGGCCCAGACCGAGGAGCAACCCCTCTACGCCGCCTCCGACCACCACTTCAACTACTACGGTGCCTACCTCACCTACCGCACCGTCATGGAGCGCATCACCGCCGACCTGGACCGGGACCTCCCCGTCCTGACCGCCGATACCCTCACCTTTCAGGCGCTGGAGAATCCCTTCCTGGGCTCCCGGAACCGAAAGCTCTACGGCCTGTGGCCGGGCTCCGAACCCCTGACCGTCGGCGTCCAGCGGGAGCCGGTGGCATTTGACCGTACGGACAACGGCCTTCCTGTCCCCGCCCAGCTCTTCCGGCTGCCCGCCACCCCCACGGAAACCGTAGACTACAACGTCTACATGGGGGGCGACGTGGCCGAGACCGTGCTCTCCACCCACCGGCCGGAGCTCCCCGATCTGCTCATCTTCGGGGACTCCTTCACCAATCCCCTGGAGACTCTCTTCTATACCGGCTTTGACGAGACCCGGTCCCTGGACCTGCGGTACGCCGACCTAAGCCTCCTGGAGTATGTGGCGGAGCACCGGCCCGACGTGGTCCTCTGCGTCCGGGACGACACGTCGTACCTCTCCACAGAAGGAAACGGCAACATTCACTGAGGAACAATATAAAAAATGGACCCGCATGTTTAGACATGCGGGTCCGTTTTCATTTTCTTCAGCGAAACCAGCGCTCCAGGCAGTCCCGAACGGC
>NZ_CALXEE010000026.1 GCF_944387245.1 uncultured Intestinimonas sp.
GGGTGAGGGGGTGTTAGAAAAAAGCAAAGGCTGAATCGGCCGTGCCGGCCCACCCCAAAAACAGCAGCGTCACACAAAAAAGGCCGCGCCCGGTCAAGCCGGGCGCGGCCCCATACCTTATTTTATTCCTTTACAAAATAGGCGATACCGGTGCAGCCGGGTCCGGCATGCGTGCCGTCTCCCCAAAAAGTCACGCCTTTTTGGGGACCCCCGATTTCACTTCACATGCTCGGGGCAAATGAATTGCCCCTGCGCCAAGGTCCCGGATAAGCCGGGACTCTTGTACGCCGCTGACGCGGCGGCCCGTGGTCGGTACACCGGCCCCGGGGGAACTCCGGTCACTCCTTTACAAAATAGGCGATGCCGGTACAACCGGGGCCAGCGTGAGTGCCGACCACGGAACCAATGGAGCTCTCCAGAATCTCCGCGCCGGGGACGCTGGCCGCCAGAGCGGCCTCGCACTCGGCCATAACGTCGGGGCTGTCGGCGTTGCCGAAGGAGACAGGCAGGGAAGTGTCCGCCGGCTCGGCCTGGAGCTGCTTCTCCATCCACTGGAAGGCGCCCTTCCGGCCCCGAGACTTGGCCGCCGCCTCCACCACGCCGTCCCGGATGTTCAGGATGGGGGTGATGCCCAGCATGCCGCCCACCACGGCGGCGGTGCCCGAGATGCGCCCGCCCATCTTCAGGTACTTCAGGGTGCTCACCACCGCGTAGAACCGCACCCGCTTGGCCAGCTCCTGCACCTTTTCGGCGATGGTCCGGGCGTCCAGACCCTGGTCCCGCAGACGGGCCGCCATCTCCACCAGCAGCCCCAGGCCAAAGGTCACCGTGGTGGAGTCCACCACAAAGATGCTCTCCTCGTCCACCATGTCCCGGGCAATCATGGCCGACTGGCAGGTGCCCGAGAGCTGGGAGGCGATGAACAGCCCCACCACCTGGTCCCCGGCGTCCACATGGGCCTGGAACCGACGGGCAAACTCCTCCGGGTTCACCTGGGCCGTGGTAGGCAGGGTCTCCGCCGTCCGCAGCCGGGCGTAAAATTCCTCGTTGCTCAGGTCGATGCCGTCCAGGAAGGACTCCTCCCCAAAGTGGACGGAGAGAGGGACCACCTCCACCCCCAGGGCCTTCTGCCGCTCCGGGGAGAGATCACAGGTGCTGTCGGTGACGATGCGTACCATACTTCTTACCTCACTTTATGCTTCATTGGGGCTTTCTTCCGGCGCAAAAAACCGGGCCAGCTTCCCCAGGGCCCTCACCAGGGCGTCACACTCCTCCGGCGTCAGCCCCTCCAGGACCTGCTCCACCATCTGCCGGTGAAATTCCCGGTGGGCTGCGTCCGCCTCACGGGCCAGCGGCGTGGGCAGAATCCGCACCGCCCGCCGGTCCTTCTCGTCCCGCTGCCGCTCCACGTAGCCCTTCCGCTCCAGCAGGTTCACCGCCGTGGTCAGAGTTCCCGCCGTCACCCCCTGGGCCGCCGCGATGGCCGTGGCACGGTTGTCTCCGCCGTGGTCCGCCGCCCGGCACACCGTGTCGATCAGATGGATCTCCCGCAGGGACAGCTTGGGGTACTCCGCCGTCAGGACCTCCTCCTCCCGGCGCAGGATCTGGTCAAAAACCTCCACCAGAAACTGATTGATCTTGGCGCCCCGCACCTCCATGCCGCCGCCTCCTTTTCTTTGAAGTTCAAAACATTGGCATTGTATCTGGTCTCGCGCCGCTTGTCAAGCATTTTTAGTTTGAATTTCAAATAAAACCTTGAATTTTTACTTTTTACCAAAAAATGGACCCCTATGGGCAGCAAAAAACCGCCTGCGCATGCAGGCGGTTTTCAGGCGATGATCTGTGCGCCTCAGGCCAGCTTGTTCAGCTTGATGGTCATGGCGCTCTTCTTGTTGGCCGCGTTGTTGCGGTGCAGCAGACCCTTGGCGGCAGCCTTGTCGATGGCCTTCACCGTGGCCTTGTAGACAACATCGGCCTCGCTGCGGTTGCCTTCGGCCACCACGGCGTCAAACTTCTTGATCTGGGTCTTCAGCGCAGACTTGGCCGCCTTGTTCCGGGCCGCCTTGGTCTCGTTGACCAGCACGCGCTTCTTGGCAGACTTGATATTCGGCAAACCAAACACCTCCTCCGATGGTATAATCATATCCACGGGACCTGCCCGTGCAGGTATCCATTTTAACAGAAGCCTTGAAAAAATGCAACCTTTTTTTTAAATTTTTTTGTGCTTTGGATAGAAAATTTGATTTTCGCAAAAAATAGGGGTCAAATGGCGATGCAGACACTATATCTTGCGGAAGGGAGCGTGGTGATCCATGCTGACGCGGCGGACGGATCTGGCGGTGGAGGCGGAGGCCCTGGCCAGAGCGGGGCAGGAGACCCCGGCGCCGGAGGGGGTGCGGGTGCAGGAGGAGCGCCGGGAGGGCTGCCCGGTGACCCGGGTGGAGATTTTGAACGGCAGGGGGGAGGAGGCCCTGGGTAAGCCTGTTGGGACCTACGTGACGGTGGACCTGACCGGGCTGACGCGCAGGGAGGAGGAGGCCTTTCCCCGGTCCTGCCGGGCCCTGGCGGGGGAGCTCTCCCATCTGCTCCGGCGGTGCCGGGTGCCGGAAAAGGCCCCGGTGCTGGTGGTGGGCCTGGGCAACCGCGCCATCACCCCCGACGCCGTGGGACCCGGCGCCGCCGACCACACCCTGGTGACCCGCCACCTCATCGACCAAGCACCGGAGCACTTTGGAGATTTTAGGCCGGTGGCCGCTCTGGCGGCGGGGGTGCTGGGCACCACCGGCGTGGAGAGCGGGGAGCTGGCCCAGGCGGTGGCGGGGAAGGTAAAGCCGGGCTGCGTCATCGCCGTGGACGCCCTGGCCGCCCGGAGTCTGGACCGCATCTGTGCCACGGTGCAGCTCTCCGACACCGGCATCGTCCCCGGCTCCGGGGTGGGCAACCACCGCTTCGCCCTCAACGAAAAGACCCTGGGGGTGCCCGTCATCGCCGTGGGGGTGCCCACGGTGGTGGACGGCGCCACCCTGGCCCTGGACATCCTGGAGGAGGCCGGCCGGGACGACCTGGACCCCGCCGCCCTCCGTGGGGTGGGGGGGAGCCTCATGGTCACCCCCAGGGACATCGACCAGCGGGTCAAGGACATGGCCAAGGTCATCGGCTTTGGCATCGACCTGGCCCTCCACCCCCGCCTCTCCGTGGAGGACGTGGAGCTGTTTTTGTCCTGAGGGGGGAATCTGTGGCCGCAGGCGACTGAGAGAGAAACGGTCTCCGGCGGGCCCCTTTCTGGATGACCAGAAAGGGGCGAAAGAGTCAGTCAAAGAGGGGGATTTCGATTTCCCCCCTTCCCGACACCCAACCCCCTTGAAACGACCAAACACAGGCAAAAGGGGACCCAAATGGAGCCCAGCGAAGCGGGTCCATTTGGGGGAGGAGGGGCAAGGGAGCCGAGCGAGACCTGGCCGTCAGGCCAGGGTGAGCGGTGCGGACTTTGTCCCGACGACGGCCCCCCTATTGGAAGTACCCCCCGGGGCTCTTCTACTGTTACGCCACTTGCACCGTCGGCTTACTCCGTAACGCCGCCGGTGCCCGGGCGTAGGGGCGGATAGCATCTACCCTTACCCCAAACCAGCAGCGTGGTACCGTGGCGCGTCTGGCAAACCGTGCCCCACAAATGAAACTTTCCCGTATCGGTGCGGCGGGCGATCAAAGGCCGCCCCTACACAGGCAAAACAGTGTCCAAAACCGTGCTTTCTTTCCGTCCCAGCCCTTGACGGCGGGGTGAAAGGGTGATAAAATGGCTCCACATTGGAAAAGGCAGTGACCGGGAGAAGTACGCGAGGACCCGGACCGCAGAGAGGAGCCGCTTGGGTGCAAGGCTCCCGACGGTCCCGCGGAAGGCGCCCGTGAGCCGCGGAGCGGAAATGCTCCGCCGTCTCGTCCCCGTTACGGACTTCGAGTGTGCGCCCCACGGGGCGTAAATTCAGGTGGTACCACGGACCGTCAGCGTTCGCCCTGAGCCATAAGCTCAGGGCGTTTTCTTTTGCTTACCTTTATTTTTGTCATAAGGAGTGTCTCCCCATGAAAAACACCGAAAAGACCATGGAACAGATCGTAGCCCTGTGCAAGGGCCGTGGCTTCATCTTCGCCGGCAGCGAGATCTACGGCGGCCTGGCCAACACCTGGGACTACGGCCCCCTGGGTGTGGAGCTCAAGAACAACGTGAAAAAAGCCTGGTGGAAGAAGTTCGTCCAGGAGAACCCCTACAACGTGGGTCTGGACGCCGCCATCCTCATGAACCCCCAGGTGTGGGTGGCCTCCGGCCACGTGGGCGGCTTCTCCGACCCCCTCATGGACTGCAAGGAGTGCAAGGAGCGCTTCCGCGCCGACAAGGTCATTGAGGACTGGTGCGCCGAGACCGGCTTCACCCTGCCCAAGCCGGTGGACGCCCTGTCCCAGGATGAGATGAAGGCCTTCGTGGAGGAGCACAACATCCCCTGCCCCTCCTGCGGCAAGCACAACTGGACCGACATCCGCCAGTTCAACCTGATGTTCAAGACCTTCCAGGGCGTCACCGAGGACGCCAAGAACACCGTCTACCTGCGCCCCGAGACCGCCCAGGGTATCTTTGTCAACTTCCAGAACGTCCAGCGCACCACCCGCAGAAAGCTGCCCTTCGGCGTGTGCCAGGTGGGCAAGAGCTTCCGCAACGAGATCACCCCCGGCAACTTCACCTTCCGCACCCGTGAGTTCGAGCAAATGGAGCTGGAGTTCTTCTGCCAGCCCGGCACCGAGCTGGATTGGTTCAAGTACTGGAAGGAGTTCTGCCACAAGTGGCTGCTGGACCTGGGCATGAAGGACGAGAACCTGCGGCTCCGGGACCACGATCCCGAGGAGCTCTCCCACTACTCCAACGCCACCACCGACTTTGAGTTCGTCTTCCCCTTCGGCTGGGGCGAGCTGTGGGGCGTGGCCAGCCGCACCAACTTCGACCTGAACGCCCACCAGACCACCTCCGGCAAGGACATGACCTACTTCGACCAGGAGAAGAACGAGCACTATATCCCCTACGTCATCGAGCCCTCCCTGGGCGCCGACCGCGTGACCCTAGCCTTCCTGGTGGACGCCTACGACGAGGAGGTGGTGGACGCCGAGAAGAACGACGTCCGCACCGTCCTGCGGCTCCACCCCGCCCTGGCCCCCTTCAAGTGCGCCGTGCTGCCCCTCTCCAAGAAGCTGGGCGACAAGGCCCGGGAGATCCAGGCCGAGCTCTCCAAGTACTTCATGGTGGACTACGACGACGCCGGCTCCATCGGCAAGCGCTACCGCCGCGAGGACGAGATCGGCACCCCCTACTGCATCACCGTGGACTTCCAGACCGTGGGCGACGACAAGACCCCCGCTGACAACTGCGTCACCGTCCGCGACCGCGACACCATGGACCAGGTGCGGATTCCCATCGATCAGCTCAAGGACTATATCGCTGAAAGAATGGCGTTTTAAGTAAATGCCTCCGGCGGGCCCCTTTCTGAATGACCAGAAAGGGGCGAAAGAGTCAGTCAAGGAGGGGGATTTCGATTTCCCCCTCCTTGACAATCCTCCCCTTAAAACGACCAAGCACAGGGAAAAGGGGACCCAAATGGAACCCGGCGAAGCGGGTCCATTTGGGAGAGGAGGGGCAAGGGAGCTCAGCGAGACCTGGCCGTCAGGCCGGGGTGAGCGGTGCGGACTTTGCCCCGACGATGGCCCCCCTATTGGAAGTACCCCCCGGGGCTCTTCTATCGTTACGCTGTCTGCACCGTCGGCTTACTTTGTAACGCCGCCGGCGCTCAGGCGTAGAGGCGGCCTACGGCCGCCCGTCGCGCCGCTATGGGACCCCATTGGCGCGGGGCGCGGCTTCCCAGACGCGCCCGGTACCGCACCCAATATGCCCCCTCATCAGGTTGATTACGCCGCCGCTTCCCCCTGTGTGGGGAAGTTTTCCCCTTTCACAGACAAAAAGGAATCAGATATGAAAAAAATCCCCCTCTTTCAGCGCCATGCCGACCAGTCCTGGCCGGTGTGGAAAACCACCCTCTTCTGGGGCTGGAACCTCTTCTGGGGCCTGTGTTCCGCCCTGGGCGTAGGCCTTGTGAGCCTGGTCTTTGCCGCCGTCATCGACCAGAAGGCCATGCTCCTGAGCTACTTCCAGAACCCCCTCATCGCCTTTCTGAACCTGGCCCCGGCGGTGCTCCTCTACTTCCTGCTCTATTTCATCCTGGGCCGGGCCTCCCTGGCCTACGCTCTCACCGCCGCCATCACCCTGGGCTTCACCATGGGCAGCTGGTTCAAGCTCCAGTTCCGCAACGACCCCCTCATGTTCGAGGACCTGCTCCTTCTGAAGGAGGCCGGCAACATGGCGGGGAAGTACCAGCTCTTCCTCACCAAGACTATGATCCTGGCCCTGGTGGTCCTCATCCTCGGCTGGCTCTTTCTCCACTTCTGCGTCCGGGGCCGCCCCGGCGCCCGCCTGCGGCTGCTGGGCTTCGCCCTGGCCGTCCTCTGCGCCCTCCCCGTGTGGAATATGACCCAGAGCGACGACATCTACAACAACCGCACCGCCAACAACGGCCTCATCAACCAGTGGTCGGCCACTCAGGTCTACGTGTCCAAGGGCTTTGTCTATCCCTTCCTCCACAGCGTGAAGTCGGCCTCCGACGCCCCGCCGGAGGGCTATGACGCCGCCCGGGCCGAGACCATCCTGGCCGGCTGCGAGGACGCCGACATCCCCGAGAACAAAAAGGTGTCGGTGATCTCCATCATGCTGGAGTCCTACGACGACTTCTCCAAGTACGGCACCCCCACCCTGGACCCCAAGGTGTACGCCGACTACCACGCCCTGGAGGCCGAGAGCCTCACCGGCGACCTCATCACCAACATCTTCGCCGGCGGCACCGTGGACTCGGAGCGGTGCTTCCTCACCGGGTTTGCCGATCTGGGCTCCTTCCGGTCGGCCACCAACTCCTACCCCTGGTACTTCCGCAGCCAGGGCTACACCGTTACCGGCTCCCATCCCTGCTACGCCTGGTTCTACAACCGGGAGAACATCAACGTGAACCTGGGCTTTGAGGACTACCGCTTCGTAGAGAACTACTTCTCTCCCATGACCGACGGCGGCGTGGGCTACGACGATCTCTTTTTCCCGGAGCTCATCAAGCTCTGGGAACAGGACAAGGCCCTGGGTCAGCCCGTGTTCCAGTACAACCTCACCTACCAGGGCCACGGCCCCTACAACGACGACCAGACCTGGTGGGGCGACGACTACGTACACAACGACAAGGGCTACACCCAGGCCGAGCTCAACATCCTCAACAACTACTTTGGCTCCGTCTACAACACCAACCAGAACCTGGTGGAGTTCTTCGACTACTTCCGGGCAGAGGAGGAGCCGGTGGTCATCGTGGTCTTTGGCGACCACAACCCCTGGCTGGGGGACGGCAACTCGGTGTATGAGGCCATCGGCCTGGACCTGGACTTCTCCACCCCCGAGGGCTTTTACAACTACTACTCCACCCGGTACCTCATCTGGGCCAACGACGCCGCCAAGGAGGTTCTGGGCAACGACTTCGTGGGGGAGGGCCCCACGGTGAGCCCCAACTTCCTCATGAACGTGGTCTTTGACGCCTGCGGCTGGGAGGGTCCGGCCTACATGCAGGCCACTCAGTCCGTCATGGAGCAGGTCCCCGTCATGAACACCCCCACCGGCCTCTACATGGAGGACGGCGCCCTCACCGGCACCCTCACCCCCGAGGGACAGGCCCTGGTCACCGACTACGACATGCTCCAGTACTACTACCGCAAGAACTTCATCTACGACGACCTGCGCTGATGGCAGGAGAGTGCCACGCCCCGCCGGTCCCGGCGGGGCGTGGCACTTTTTTGGACCTTCCCCCCTGGTGGGGGAAGGTTTTACGGAGGTCTTTCCACATTTCGCTCTTTTTTGTGGAAAGTTTCCCGCTATTTCACCCCCCTTTCCCGGTACGCACCCAATTTTTCTCCACATTTCTATTTGAAATGTGGAAGGTTTTTAAAGAAATAAATTGGAGGCATACACCCATGGACAATCTTATCTTCTGTCTCAACGCCACGGTACCCGTTTTTCTCATGATGCTGCTGGGCTTTGTGTTCCGGCGGGTGGGCTTTGTGGACAAGGCCTTCGCCGATAAGATCAACGGCTTTGTCTTTAAGGCCGCCCTGCCCGTGCTCCTCTTCCAGGACATGTCGGGCGCCGACTTCTTCGCCCAATGGGACGGCCCCTTCGTGGGACTGTGCTTCGGCATGACAGCGGTGAGTATCCTGGCCATGGTTCTCCTCTCCCACGTGCTCAGCCGGGAGCTCCGGGGCGAATTCGTCCAGGCCTCCTACCGCAGCAGCGTGGCGCTGCTGGGGGTGGCCTTCATCCAGAATATCTACGGCACCGCCGGCGCCGCCCCCCTCATGATTATCGGCGCCGTGCCCCTCTACAACATCGCCGCCGTCCTCATCCTGGCCCTCATGCATCCCGACCAGGGGGGCCTGAACCGGGACCGGCTCCTGCGCACCCTCAAGAAGGTGGTCACCAACCCCATCCTCATCGGCATCGGCATCGGCATGCTCTGGTCCCTGCTGCGGATACCACAACCCGTTATCCTCCAGAAGTCGGTGGCCAGCTTCGCCGGGGTGGCCACCCCCATGGGCCTCATCGGCCTGGGGGCCTCCGTGGACCCGGAGCAGGCACTGGCCAAACTCAAGCCCTCCCTCCTGGCCGTCTTCTGCAAGCTCTTTCTCTTTGCCGCCGTATTCCTGCCCCTGGCGGTATGGCTGGGCTACCGCACCGACAAGCTGGTCACCATCCTCATCATGCTGGCCTCCTCCACCACCTCCAGTTCCTACGTTATGGCCAGAGGCCAGGGCTACGACGGCGCCCTCACCGCCAACACCATCCTGCTCACCACCTTCTTGAGCGCCTTTACCCTTACCGGATGGCTCTACGTCCTCCGGTCCATGGGACTTATTTAAGTACATACAAAAGGACCGCCGACGGGCTTTGATGCACCCGCCGGCGGTCCTTTTTTGTCGGATTTTATGGACGATAGGGGGCAGCCTCGATTGTGGGGCGCGGCTTCCCAGATGCGCCAAACCCCGCCCCGAACCATTACCATTCTGTTATGTGTAAGGACGGGGGAGACGGCTTAAAACCCGTTTTGCTTTCCTGCTGGAAAAAGAACGGTTTTTGGAATCCAAAGAAAAAGGGGCTCCCGTGCGGGTTAAGCGGCTCTAAATAGGAATCCGGCGGCCCGTCTTTACGCCCCCATAGAGCACCAGCCCCGTCTACGGTAGACTACCTGGGCGGAACAGAGACAAGTTGTGGTTCTATCCAACATTTTTTCGCCGCCTGCGTGGGTGAAAGTTGCGGCGTAAGTTAGCGGGTGGCCTGCAAAGACGGCGCAAAACGAGCGCAGGGGCGGATGGTATCCGCCCCTGCGCTTATCTCCCCACACAGGGAGGTTTTTTTACTTGAACTTCTTACTCTCCATCACCGCCAGCTCATCACAGCGGTTGTTGTAGGGATTCTCCGCATGCCCTTTGACCCAGTGGAGGTTGACGGTATGGTAGTCGCACAGATTCAGGAGCTTCTCCCAAAGGTCGGGGTTGAGGGCGGGCTTCTTGTCGCCCTTCACCCAGCCCCGGGCCTTCCAGCCCCGGGCCCAGCCCTTCTCCAGGGCATCAATGACGTACTTGGAGTCGGAATAGAGCTCCACGATACAGGGCTCCTTCAGCGCCTCCAGGGCGGTGATGACCCCGGTGAGCTCCATGCGGTTGTTGGTGGTGTGCCCCTCGCCGCCGGAGAGCTCCTTTTTGAATTTGCCGTACATCAGGATGGCACCCCAGCCCCCGGGGCCCGGGTTCCCCGAACAGGCGCCGTCGGTATAGATGGTGACTGTTTTCATAGGCCTCCTTCCATACCTTCCCCCCTCAGGGGGGAAGGTGTCCCCGCAGGGGACGAATGAGGGGGCGCTGCGCTCTGTCTCCTGTCGGATCACAGCGCACACTCCCTCAAATCGTTGTGCGATGTCCAAATTACTGAACCGGAGCAGCCGTAGATGATGGACCTGCTCCAAATACAGGTCCCGCCGTCGGTCCGCGGCCTGCCCCTGGTCCTCATAGTGCTGAGAGCCGTCCAGCTCAATGGCCAGTCTGGGCGAATGACAGTAAAAATCCACAATATAGGGTCCGAATACCACTTGACGGCGGAAGGGGAGAGGAAAGGTACGAAGAAACTGATACCACAGCTTTTGCTCCTCTTTTGTGGGGTTTTTTCGGAGCTTCCGGGCATTCTCCCGCATCCATGGGAGCATATCCACACCCCCCTCATCCGCCCCAGTGGGCACACTGGGGCACCTTCCCCCCTGTGGGGGGAAGGTTTTTCTTTTCTCCTCCGCTGAACCTTACAGCTCCTCCAGGATCTCCTTGCGCTTCTGCTCGTACTCCTCCTGGGTGATGAGGCGCTGGTCGTAGAGGGTGCGCAGCTCTGTGAGGCGGGCCTGGGTATCGCCGGGGGCGGCGGCGTCATGAGCATGCTCAGCACCGCCCTCTTCCTCAATGTGAATTTCGGGGCCAATATAGCCCTTGCCAAAGGCCTGGTAGAAGTTGGTCCCGGCGATGACGCCGGCGATGATGGTCCAAAGGACGCCAAAGATGGCGCCGAAGCCGCCGGTCATGGAAAATGAGGGGATGACCACAAAGAGGCCGATGAGCACAAAGATGATGCCCACCACGCCCCCCACGACGGATCCGCTTTTACTGGGGCGGTAAGTCACACGTTTTCTCATTCTGTCACTGCTCCTTTCCGTCCTCGGCGATTCCCTTTTCACGCCGGGCCTTTAGGCCCCGCAGGACATAAAACAGGGAGAGCCCGGTGGCCAGTACGAACCACACTAGGGCAAAGGCGCCGGCCAGATCCCACCGGTCGGCCACCGCCAGCACCACAAGGGCCACGCCAAATCCGTACATCAGAATACGAAGGGGGGAGATGCACTCCTTCCGGGTGCTCACAGCTCCTCACCGCCCTCCTCGGCCTCCTCTTCCTCGTGGTCGGTGCGGGCGAAGGAGATGACCTTCACGCCCTCCTCCAGATTCATGATCTTCACGCCCTGGGCGGTGCGGCCGTAGGTGGAGATACCGGAGACCGCCATACGGATGATAACACCGGCGTCGTTGATGACCAGCACGTCGTCGGCGTCGCTGACCACCTTGACACCCACCACGGGGCCGGTCTTTTCGGTGACGTTATAGCCCTTCAGGCCGTAGCCGCCCCGCTTCTGGGGGCCGTCGGCACGGATATACTCGTCCATGTCGGTGCGCTTGCCGTAGCCGTTTTCGGTAATCATCAGCACCTGGTGACCGTGCTTGGCCCGGGCGGCGCCCACCACATAGTCGCCCTCCTTCAGGTTGATGCCCCGGACGCCGGCGGCGTCGCGGCCCATGCACCGCACGTCCGTCTCCTTGAAGCAGATGGCCATACCGTCATGGGTGACGATGAGGATGGCCTGGTCGCCGTCGGTCTCCCGGACGGTGATGAGCTCATCTCCCTCGTCCAGGGTGATGCAGCGGATGCCCGCCTTCCGGGCGGTATGGATGGAAGAGAGCTGAATCCGCTTCACTGTGCCGTTCCGGGTCACCATGGCCAGATAACGGTCCTCCGGGAACTCCCGCAGGTGGATCATGGCGGTGACCTTCTCGTCCGACTCGATGGGCAGCACATTCACCAGGTTGGTGCCCTTGGCGGTGCGGCCGGCCTCCGGGATCTGGTAGCCCTTCTTCCGGTGGACCCGGCCCTTGTTGGTGAAGAAGAGGATGAAGTCGTGGGTGGAGGCGGTGAACACCGTGTCCACGTAGTCCTCCTCCTTGGTGGCCATGGCAGTGATGCCCTTGCCGCCCCGGCGCTGGGTCCGGTAGGTGGACACCGGGGTGCGCTTGATGTAGCCGCCGGCGGTGAGGGTAAAGACGCACTCCTCCTCCTCGATGAGGTCCTCGATGTCCAGCTCGTCCTCCACGTCCTGGATCTCGGTCTTGCGGTCGTCGCCGTACTTGTCCCGGATGGCGATGAGCTCGTCCTTGAGCACACCTCTGAGCATGCTCTCGTCGGAGAGGAGCTTCTGATAATAGGCGATGCGCTCCTCCAGCTCCTTGTACTCGTTCTCCAGCTTCTCCCGGTCCAGACCCTGGAGGGCCTTCAGTCTCATGTCCAGGATGGCCTGGGCCTGGACGTCGTCCAGGCTGAAGCGGGCGCACAGCCGCTCCTTGGCGTCGTCGTAGCTCTCCCGGATGATCTTGATTACTTCATCAATATTATCCTGGGCGATGAGGAGACCTTCCAGCAGGTGGGCCCGCTCCTGGGCCTTCTTCAGGTCGTACTTGGTGCGCCGGATAATGATTTCCTCCTGGAAGGCGATGTACTCGTCCAGGATGTGGCGCAGGGAGAGGATCTTGGGCTGGGACTGGTTGTTCACCAGGGCCAGCATATTGATGGCGAAGGTGGTCTGGAGCTGGGTCTGGGCGAAGAGGCGGTTTAAGACCACCTGGGGGTTGGCGTCCTTCTTCAGCTCGATGACGATGCGCATGCCGTTGCGGTCGGTCTCGTCCCGGATGTCGGAGATGCCCTCCAGCCGCTTGTCCTCCACCTGGTCGGCCATGTTCTTGATGAGCATGCGCTTGTTGACCTGGTAGGGGATCTCGGTGACGATGATGCGGGTGCGGTCCTTGCCGAACTCCTCGAACTCGGTGCGGGCCCGGACCATGAGGCGGCCACGGCCGGTGGCGTAGGCCGCCCGGATGCCGCTGCGGCCCATGATGATGCCCCGGGTGGGGAAATCGGGGCCCTTCACGTGCTCCATCAGGTCGGCCAGGGTGGCGTTGGGGTCCTCCAGCACGCAGATGGTGGCGTCGATGACCTCCCGCAGGTTGTGGGGCGGGATGTTGGTGGCCATGCCCACGGCGATGCCCGCCGAGCCGTTGACCAGCAGGTTGGGGAAGCGGCTGGGCAGGACCCGGGGCTCCTTCCGGGACTCGTCGAAGTTGGGGTCCCAGTCCACGGTGTCCTTCTCGATGTCCCGGAGCATCTCCTCAGAGATCTTGCTCAGACGGGCCTCGGTGTAACGGTAGGCGGCCGGGGGGTCGCCATCCACGGAGCCGAAGTTGCCGTGGCCCTCCACCAGCACGTAGCGCATGGAGAAGTTCTGGGCCAGGCGGACCAGGGCGTCGTAGACGCTGGCGTCGCCGTGGGGGTGGTACCGGCCCAGCACGTCGCCCACGCAGGTGGCCGACTTCTTGAAGGGCTTGTCGTGGGTCAGGTTGTCCTCGTACATGGCGTACAGGATGCGGCGGTGGACCGGCTTCAGGCCGTCCCGCACGTCGGGCAGGGCCCGGCCCACGATGACGCTCATGGCGTACTCGATGTAGGATTTCTCCATCTCCGGCACCAGGGGAGAGGTGACGATGGTCTGATTGGGGTATCGGATCTCCTCCGGGTCGTATTGGGGTTTCTTGCTCATCTATTGTTTCCTCCTTGGGTAGAGGTTCGGTTGATTTTTACGCTTGGGGACGGGAGAGACGCGTTCGAGCTTTCAAAAACCGTTTCGCTTCCCTGCTGGAAAAAGAACGGTTTTTGCAATCCAAAGAAAAAGGGGCTCCCGTGGGGGTTAGGTGGCTCCAAATAGGAATCCGCCGGCCCGTCTTTACGCCCCCATAGAGCACCGGCACCGTCCACAGGTGACTCCGCCGGTGGAACAGGGATACGCTGTGGTCCTATCCAACATTTTTTCGCCGCCTGCGTGGATGGGGGGCGGGACGTGGCGCCGCTGCCTGTTTTTCCCTCCTATTGTGGGGTGCGGCTTCCCAGACGCACCCCTAAACCTTCTCCCTCGCAGGGAGAAGGTGGCATTTGCGGAGCAAATGACGGATGAGGGTGGGTCGGTATATTTGTTCTATCCCACGCAACCCGTCCAGCATAGCTGGCCGGGCCTACGCTGAAAATGTGCTACCGCCACATTTTCTTCACGCTGCGGCCTCATCCGGCCCTGCGGGCCACCTTCCCCCCTCAGGGGGGAAGATCAAAAAGGTCCCTTAATAGTCCAGATTCACCGCGTATTTGGCGTTTTTCTCGATGAATTCCTTACGGGGCTCCACCTTTTCACCCATGAGGACGGTGAAGGTCTGGTCGGCCAGGACGGCGTCGTCCAGCTCGATGCGCTTGAGGGTGCGCTTCTCCGGGTCCATGGTGGTCTCCCACAGCTCGTGGGGGTCCATCTCGCCCAGGCCCTTATAGCGGCTGATGTCCACCTTGGCGTTGGGGTTGTCACCCCGGAGCTCGGCGGAGACCTTGTCCCGCTCCTCGTCGGAGAAGGCCACACGGGTGGTCTTGCCCCGGGTCAGCTTGTAGAGGGGGGGCACGGCGGCGTACACATAGCCCTGCTCGATGAGGGGACGCATGAAGCGGAAGAAGAAGGTGAGCAGGAGCGTCCGGATGTGGGCGCCGTCCACGTCGGCATCAGCCATGATAATGACCTTGTGGTAGCGCAGCTTGGCGGGGTCGAATTCGTCGCCGATGCCGGCGCCCAGGGCGGTGATAACGGGCTGGAGCTTGTCGTTGCCGTAGACCTTGTCGGCCCGGGCCTTCTCCACGTTGAGCATCTTGCCCCACAGGGGGAGGATGGCCTGGAAGCGGGAGTCCCGGCCCTGGGTGGCCGAGCCGCCGGCGGAGTCGCCCTCGACGATGTAGAGCTCGGTGAGCTCGGGGTTATTCTCATTGCAGTCCCGGAGCTTATCCGGCATGGCGGCGCCGCCCAGGGCGGTCTTGCGCCGGATGGACTCCCGGGCCTTCCGGGCCGCCTCACGGGCCCGGGAGGCGGTGAGGGCCTTGTCCAGAATGGCCTTGCCCACCGCCGGGTTCTCCTCCAGGAATTCGGCCAGCTTTTCCGACACAATGGCGCTCACCAGGGTGCGGATCTCGCTGTTGCCCAGCTTGGCCTTGGTCTGGCCCTCAAACTGGGCTTCGGTGAGCTTCACCGAGATGACGCAGGTGAGGCCCTCCCGGTAGTCCTCGCCCTTGATCTCGTCGCCGTCTTTCAGAATATTCATCTTCTTGCCGTAGGCGTTGAGGGTGGTGGTGAGGGCCTGCTTGAAGCCGGTCTCGTGCATGCCGCCCTCGGGGGTGTGGACGTTGTTGGCGAAGGAGAGGATGGTCTCGGAATAGCTGTCGGTGTACTGGAAGGCCAGCTCCGCCATGGAGTCCCCCTTCTGGCCGGCCATGTAGATGACCCCGTTGTGGATGGGGGTCTTGGACCGGTTGAGCCAGCTGACAAACTCCCTGATGCCGCCCTCGTAGCACATGTCGTCGTGCTGCTCCTTGCCGGGGCGCTGGTCGATGGTGTGGATGCGCAGGCCGGCATTGAGGAAGGCCTCCTCCCGCATGCGGGTGTGGAGGATCTCATAGTCGTAGACGGTGGTCTCGGTGAACATCTCCGGGTCGGGCTTGAAGGTGACCACGGTTCCGTGCTTGTCGGTCTCGCCCACCACGGTCATGGGCTGGGTCACCTTGCCCCGGGCGAACTTCATCTCGTAGATCTTGCCGTCCTTGTGGACCTGGACCTCCAGCCACTCGGAGAGGGCGTTGACCACCGACGCACCCACGCCGTGGAGGCCGCCGGACACCTTGTAGCCGCCGCCGCCGAACTTGCCGCCGGCGTGGAGAATGGTAAAGACCACCTCCAGGGCGGGCAGCCCGGTCTGGGGCTGGACGTCCACTGGGATGCCGCGGCCGTTGTCGGTGACGGTGATAACGTCGCCCTCCTTGATGATGACGTTGATCTCGTCACAGTAGCCGGCCAGGGCCTCGTCGATGGAGTTGTCCACGATCTCATAGACCAGATGGTGGAGTCCGGAGGAGGAGGTGGAGCCGATGTACATGCCGGGGCGCTTGCGCACCGCCTCCAGGCCCTCCAGGACCTGGATCTCGGAGCCGCCGTACTCGTGCTCGACCTGCTCGGGCCGTTCCAGCTCGTTTACTTCCAGTTCTTCAGACATTGTAAAACCTCCTGGGTGTGTTGGCGAAGCGCATAAATGCACTCCTTACCGAAGTAGGGAGCGGATTTATCCGCTCCGCCGGGTTCGTTCTATTCAAAAGTTCCGCTCTCCACCCGGCCACGGAGGGTGGCGGCGGAGAGCTGGGAGAGGTATGTGAGGGTGCCCAGCTCCGACCGGCAGAGCACCAGGGATTTGGGCAGGTCCATGGACACATCCACCAGCTCGCCCTCCCGCTCGGCCTTTTTTAAAAATTCCCGGGTGATGCGAGAGTCGGTGGTGGTGTCCAGGTCGAAAATGCCGATGACGTCCCGAAAGGGGACCACCACCGACTGTCCCAGATGCAAATACATGGCGGACCTCCTTTCGTTGGGGTGGGGGAGCTCTGTTGTGGGGCCGTTTCATCTGTGGGGCGCGGCTTCCCAGACGCGCCCATGGCACCACTTGATTTTGTGGGGCGCGACGACCTCGGCACGCCATATAAAACCTTCCCCCTTCCAGGGGGAAGGTGGCGGCGTGAGTCGCCGGATGAGGGTGGGCTGGTACGTTGAATTTGGCTTTTGTTCTATCCGGCTCCCCCTAATCCGGCCCTTCGGGCCACCTTCCCCCCTGTGGGGGGAAGGTTTTCAGACCAGCTCTCCGCCGTGGATATGGAATACGGCACCGTGGTCCAATCCCTCTAAACCGTCGTCCTCGCAGCAGGTGATGAATACCTGGCCGCCGGTGATGCGGTGGAGGACGAACTCCTGCCGCCGCCGGTCCAGCTCGCTGAGCACGTCGTCCAGCAGCAGCACCGGCCACTCCCCGGTGTCGTGGTAGAAGATCTCCCGGCAGCCCAGCTTCAGGGAGAGGGCCGCCGTCCGGGTCTGCCCCTGGGAGGCGTAGGTCTTGGCCTCCAGGTCGTTAATCCGCACCACCATATCGTCCTTGTGGGGTCCGGTAAGACACTGCCGGGCTTCCAGCTCGGCCTGGCGGTGGGTGCGCTGGTGCTCAAGCACCGCCTCCAGGAGGTCCCGGGTGGGGACCAGGGGGTCGGCCACGGTGCTCACCGTAGCGTAGCCCAGGTCCAGCTGCTCCCGCCCACCGGAGAAGTCGGCATGGACGGCGGCCGCCGTCTCCCGGAGCCGCTTTAAGAAGTGGGCCCGGTAGTGGATGAGCACCGCCCCCGCCTGGGCCATCTGGTAACTGAAGTCGTCCAGGGTGTCCAGCAGGTCGGGCTTTTCCTCCCAGTCCCGGAGGATGCGGGTCTTGTGCTCATAGAGCCGCTTGTACTGGGACAGGGCGGCGGCGTACCGGGGCCGGAGCTGGCAGATGCACTCGTCCAGAAACCGCCGCCGCTCGGCGGCCCCCGCCCGGATGAGGGACAGGTCCTCGGGGCAGAAGAGGACGGTTTGCAGCACCCCGGAGAGCTCCCCGGCGGTCTTGAGGCGTACCCCGTTGGAGAAGAGCTGCCGCCGCTGGCCCCGGTGGAGCCGGGCCTCCAGCCGGAAGGTCCGCTGCCGGGCCTCCACCGTGGCCTTCACCACGGCGGAGGGCGCCTCCAGCCGGATGAGCTCCCGGTCGTACCGGGCCCGGTGGGAGGAGGCGGTGGAGAGATAGGCCACGGCCTCCAGCAGATTGGTCTTGCCCTGAGCATTCTCCCCGTAGATCACGTTGACCCCCGGGGAGAAAGCCGCCTCCAGCCGGCGGTAGTTGCGAAAGTCCTCCAGGGCCAGGGCGTCCACCCTCATTGGACGGTGAGCTCCACGCCCTCCAGCGCCACCACGTCACCGGGCCGCAGCTTCTTGCCCCGCATGGTGCACACCTCGCCGTTCACCTGCACCTCACCGGCCTGGATGGCCTCCTTGGCCTCGCCGCCGGTCTCGGTGACCCCGGCGAACTTCAAAAGGGCGTCCAGCTTAATAAATTCCGTCTGGATCTTCACTGTCTGCTTCTGCATGGCTGCCTCCCGTCACGACTCAGCGTGCTCCCGAAGGAGCCGCTCAAAAAGTTCATAGGCCTCCGGCAGCACCCGCTTCAGGGCCACCGGCTTGTTGTTCTTCCGGTCGTAGAAGAAGTGGCCGGAGGTACCCTCCGCCCGGAGGACCCCCGTCTCGGCGTCCACCATGCGGTAGACCACCTTCATCTTGGCGGGGGAGAGTTTCGTTACAGTCATATGGATGGCCACCGTCTCCCCGAACCGGGTCATGGACCGGTATTTGCAGGAGATGTCGGTGAGGGCAAAGTCGATGCCCGCCGCCATGGCCCTTTCATAGCCCCAGCCGATCTGGTCCATGAAGTCGGTACGGGCCTCCTCCATCCAATGGATATAATTCCCATGATAGACCACGCCCATGCCGTCGGTCTCGTAAAACTGGGCCTTTCTCAGATAGGGACGCAGTTCCATGTCACTCGCCTGCCTTCAGCCGAACGGGCAGCACCATATAGAGGAAGTTCTCCTCCCCCTCGGCGGGGAGGATGACGCAGGGGGCCACCCCGGAACTGAGCTCCAGCCGCACCTTGTCGGTGGGGGCGGCCTTCAGGGCGTCCATGAGGTAGCGGTTGTTGAAGCCGATTTCCAGATTCTGGCCATCCCCGGAGATGGGGCACTGGTCGGCGGCGTCGCCGATGCCGGTTTTGGTGGTGATGCTCAGCACGTTGTCCCCAAAGACGCAGCGCAGGGGGGACTTGAGCTTGTCGGAGATGATGAGGGAGACGCGGTCGATGGAGGTGAGGAGGGTGCGGGTCTCGCCCTCCACCTTGATGGCGTTGTTGCGGGGGATGGCCTGGCGGTAGGCCAAAAACTCACCTTCCAGCCGGCGGGACACCAGCATGGTGTCCCCCATGCGGAACATGACGTGACGGTCGCCCTCGATGACCAGGGCCTCGTCCTGGCTGTCGCCGCAGATCTTTTCCACCTCATTGAGGGCGGCGCCGGGCACCACGAAGGAGAAGGAGAGGGCGCCGTCCTTTTCCAGAATGGGCTCGTGGCGGAGGGCCAGCCGGTAGCCGTCCACGCTGACCATGGTGAGGCCGTCGGCGCTCACCTCGAAGAGGGAGCCGGTGTGGATGGGGCGGGACTCGTTGTCGCTGACGGCGAAAATGGTCTGCCGGATCATGGAGCCCAGCTTGTCCCGGGAAATGGAGAAGCTGTTCTGGTCCTCCACGGCGGGCAGGTCGGGAAAGTCCTCGGGATCGGTGGCCAGGATGTTAAACTTGCTCATGCCGCAGGTGATGTTCACCATATAGCCGTCGGCGGAGAAGGACACCACGTCGTCGGGCAGCTTGCGGATGATCTCGCCAAAAAGGCGGGCGGAGAGGACCAGGCTGCCCTCCCGCTCGATCTGGGCGGGGACAATGGTGCGGATGCCGGTCTCCAGGTTGTAGCCGGTGAGGCGGAGCTGGTCTCCGGCCTCCACCAGAATGCCCTCCAGGGCGGGAATGGAGCTCTTGAGGGAGACGGCCCGGGCCGTGGTGGCGATGGCCGACTGAAGGAGTGCTTTTTCACAGGAAAACTTCATGGGAGTGGGTTCCCTTCCTTTCGTGCTCCGCTCGTTTTTGAGGAGAGGAGAGGATAAAAGATAGAAATAGTACTCGTAGTATAAAATATTGTGGAAAAGCGTCGGAAAGCCTTGGGAGAGAGGACGCGGGGCGTCCACAGGGGTGGTGGACAAATTTCGAGGGTTTCCACACAGGGGAAAAAGGGCGAAAAATTGTCCACAGGGGATTATCCACATTTCCACAAAAACCGGTGGATTTCGACCCTTTGGGTTTTCCAGCGGTAAATGGGTATTTATACAGAAAATGCATAGAGTTGCATGCTGAGTATGCAGGGCCATGCAGGATTTCCGTCATTTGCAGGAGGGCCGTTTTTCGCCTTCCCTGAAAGGCTGTTTGCCTTGTCGTAGGGGCGGACAGCATCCGCCCGTTAAACCACGTACCGGCCCATTGCTTTCTGTTGCGTAAAAGGACGGGAGAGACGGCTCAAAACCCGTTTTGCTTCCCTGCTGGAAAAAGAACGGTTTTTGAAATCCAAAGAAAAAGGGGCTTCTAAGCGGGTTAGGTGGCTCCAAATAGGAATCCGGCGGCCCGGCTTTACGCCCCCGTTGAGGTCCAGCCCCGTCTACGGTAGACTACCTGGGCGGAACAGGGGCAAGCTGTGGTCCTATCCCCACTTTTTTTGCCGCCTGCGTGGGTGGGTGTCGGGGCGTGGTGGCGCTGCCTGGGATTGCCTCATCTGCAACGTGGGGTGGTTTGAGGGGCGGTGCGCTAACCTTCCCCCATCCAGGGGGAAGGTGGCATTTGCGGAGCAAATGACGGATGAGGGTGCGTTAGTGTGGCGGATTTGGCTTTTTTTCTATCCAGCGAAACCCGTCCAGCATAGCTGGCCGGGCCTACGCTAAAAATGTGGCACCGGCACATTTTTTTCACGCTGCGGCCTCATCTGCCCCTTCGGGGCACCTTCTCCCCCGGGGGAGAAGGTTTTTGTGGGGAGTGGGCCTTTGACCTTTCCTCTTCCAGGGGGAAGGCTTTACTCGTACCGGGCGTTGATATTGGCCCGGATGTCCTTGATGACCTCGGAGATCTCGGGGGTGGTCTTTTTGAGCTTTTCGATGCGCTCGATGGAGTGGAGGACGGTGGTGTGGTCCCGGTTCTCGAATTCCCGGCCGATCTCCTTCAGGGACATGTTGGTCATCTCCCGGATGAGGTACATGGCCACCTGCCGGGCCAGGGCGGTGTCCTTGGTACGGCCCTGCCCGCGGAGGGCGCTGTTTTCGATGTTATAGAAGTTGCAGACCTCCTCGATGATGACGTCGGAGGTGGGCATGATGTCGGAGGGGTCCTTGAACATATCCCGCACGGCCCGGGTGACGGTGGCGGCGTCGATGCTGCTCCCCTCCAGGTCCCGGAGGGCCATGATCTTGTTGACGGTGCCCTCGATCTGCCGCACGTTGGCGGTGATGTTCTCGGCCACGTACTGCAAAACCGCCTCGGGCAGCTCCACCCCCATGCGGATGGCCTTGTTTTTGATAATGGCCATGCGGGTCTCGTAGTCCGGGGGCTGGATGTCGGCGATGAGGCCCCACTCGAACCGGGTCTTCAGACGGTCCTCCAGCTTGAGCATCTCCTTGGGGGGACGGTCGGCGGTAAAGACGATCTGTTTCCGGGTCTCATAGAGGGTATTGAAGGTGTGGAACATCTCCTCCATGGTGGAGTCCTTGCCGGCGATGAACTGGACGTCGTCCATCAAAAACACGTCGGCGGAGCGGAACTTCTCCCGGAACTCCTGGTTGCGGCCCTCCCGGATGGCCTGGATGAGCTCATTGGTGAAGGCGTCGCCCTTGATGTAGACGATGCGGTAGTCGGGGTGGTCGTCGTGGATCTTGTGGGCGATGGCGTAGAGGAGGTGGGTTTTGCCCAGGCCGGACTCGCCGTAGATGAAGAGGGGATTGTAGTTCATGGCGGGGTGGTCGGCCACCGCACGGGCGGCGGCGTGGGCGAACTTGTTGGACGAGCCCACAACGAACCGCTCAAAGGTATACTCCTCCGTGCCGGGGAGGAAACTGTCGTCCTTGGGGGCGGTATTGCGCTGCCGGCGCTCCAGATCGCCGTCCCCCAGCACCTCCACCTGGAAGTCGGCGGAGAAGAGCTCGTGGAGGGCCTTCTGGATGGGGGGCAGGTAGCGGGAGACGATGATGTCCCGCTTGAAGTCGGACGGGGTGTGGAGGATGAACTTGTCGCCCTCCATGGATACGGCCACCGTATCGTCAAACCAGGTATGGATGGTGGTGGCGGTCATGTCCGCCTCCATGAGGACAAGGACCCGGGACCAGATGTCGGCGGCGGAATTCATGGCCATGGCTGAGACCTCCCTTTGTTGCAAAATGCGTTCTCTCTCCCGTTCCAGGGCAGCAAAGCATCACCCTTAAAGGCGGACCTTCAAGGATGACGCTGGGTGCCCCGTGGACGGGAGCCTCTTTATCTATGGCGCGCAAGGGCGGAAAGTTGTACGTTCGCGTACACATTATAACAAAAATAAGCGGGGTAAGCAATAAGTTTTCCACAGGGCTATCCACTTTTCCACAGGGAAAAAAGTGGGGCAGGAGGGCCTGTGGCACAACATCTTGTGTGTAAGGGAAAGTCCTTGACATATGTGGAAATTCCAGCAAAAATATAGTTGACAGTGGGGGAAAGCTTGGGCTATAATAGTTACCGCGTCCCGAAAACAAGGGGGGCGTCTACCCAAATGACGACCTCGGCCGGTTTTCCGGCCGTTGTGGTGGACGGGCTTGCCCGTCTCAAGGAACCGTTACAGGAGGTGTTCAGACATGAAGCGTACCTATCAGCCCAAGAAGCTCCAGCGTTCCAAGGTCCACGGCTTCCGGAAGCGGATGGCCGACCGGAATGGCCGGAAGGTCCTCTCCCGCCGCCGCGCGAAGGGCCGCGCCCGCCTGTCCTACTAAGGAATGCGGCATTTACCGAATAGAGCGTCATGAAGGGGCGGGGGAGCAAATTCCCACCGCCCCTGCAGTGCATACGGAAGTTTTTCCGGTGCCGTCACACAGGAGGGCCGCACCTTGAAGTTCACCGTCACCATGAAACGAAATCATGAGTTCCAGCGCCTTTACCACAAGGGGAAAAGCGCCGCCAGCCCCTACCTGGCCCTCTACTGCCGCAAGAGCCGGCGGGGTCAGAACCGGCTGGGCTTCACGGTGGGGAAGAAGGTGGGGTGCGCCGTCAAGCGCAATCGGGTCCGCCGCCGCCTGCGGGAGATCTACCGTCTTCACGAACACGAGCTCACCCCGGGCTATGACATCGTGGTGGTGGCCCGGGTGAAGGCCGTCTATGCCAAATACGCCCAGCTGGAGAAGTCCTTCCTCTCATTGGCGGACAAGCTGGGCCTGAGAAAGAAGGCGGAGGGGTGAAAGCCCTGCTCCTGGCGCTTATCCGGTTCTACCGCGTCCACATTTCGCCCGCCCGACCTCCCTGCTGCCGCTTCATCCCCACCTGCTCGGCCTACGCCCTGGAGGCGGTGGAGAAATACGGCGCCTGGAAGGGCGGCTGGCTGGCCCTGCGCCGCATCCTCAAGTGCCAGCCGTTCCACAGGCAAAAGAGCATCGAATACGACCCGGTGCCTTAGGGCCTGAATCTTCTGTGGAGGCAAGCAAATGGATTTCGCATACTATATTCTTACGCCGTTTTCCTGGCTGCTTCAGTTCTTCTATGACCTGACCGGCAGCTACGGCTTCGCCCTCATTCTCTTCGCAGTGGTGGTGAAGCTCATCCTCTTCCCCTTCTCCCTGAAGGGAAAAAAGAGCATGATCCAGATGAACATGCTCCAGGGCAAGATGCAGCAGATCCAGAGAAAGTATGCCAACGACAAGCAGAGACAGAATCTGGAGATACAAAAGCTCTACGAAAAGGAGAAGGTCAACCCCATGGGCGGCTGCCTGTGGTCCCTGCTCCCCATCTTCATCCTGCTGCCCCTGTACGCCATCATCCGCCAGCCCATGAAGTATATGATGGGCCTGGACGAGACCCAGATCACCACCCTCATCGACGTGCTCAACCAGTACGCCGCCACCGCCATCGACCCCTCCAAGAACGTCTACTACCAGCTCATCGCCTCCAACGTGCTCTTTGAGAACTTCGACGCCGTGGTGGCCAACCCCGCCGTTGCCGCCTTCGCCGACAACCTCAAGCAGCTGGACTTCTCCTTCCTGGGGCTGGCTCTGTCCACCGTCCCCACCTGGAAGATCTGGGCGGGTCCCTTCAACTGGAACGCCATCGGCACCTTCCTCATCCCCATCGTGTCCGCCTGCACCGGTCTGCTCTTCTCCGTCATCTCCATGCGGACCAACCAGCTCAACAAGAACCAGCCCGAGAACGAGCAGGCCAAGACCACCAGCCGGACCATGATGATTATGTCCCCGGTGATCTCTCTGTGGGTGGGTTATTCCATGCCCGCCGCCATGAGTATCTACTGGGTGTCCAACAACGTCCTCTCCCTGGTCCAGGAGCTACTGGCCGGCCGCATCCTGAAGAAGGACTACGAGGCCGCCGCCGCCGCCCGTGCCGAGCAGGAGCGGCTGGAGAAGGAAGAGGAGAAGCAGCGCCGCCGGGAGGCCGCCGAGCGCAAGGCGCAGGCCATCGCCGACGCCAAGGCCAACAGAGGCAAGAAGAAGGCCAAGCCCGCCGAGGAGAAGAAGAAGAGCGACGCCTCCGTCATCGACGTGAGCCGCGTGGGCATCCGCTCCTACGCCCGCGGCCGGGCCTACGACCCCTACCGGTACAGCCCCGACGGCCCCACCCCCTATAAGGACCCCGGCGCCCCGGTGGACGAGACCGCCGTGGAGAAGGCGCTGGAGAAGAAGTCCGACCACCTCCAGGCCGTGGCCGCCGAGGGCGTGGCCGACGAGCTCATCGTGAATGAGATCCTGGAGGAGAACGCCGCCGCCGATGCCGCCGCTGAGACCACGGAGACCGTGGAGAGCGCCGCTGCCGATGCCGGCGACGCCGCCGACGTCCAGGACCCCTGGGCCGGTATCGACGCCGAGGTGGAGGCCATCAACGCCGAGACCCAAGACAAGGATAAGGAATGACCCCAACATAAGGAGACGATCAGACCTATGTTGCAGTATATCGAGACCACGGGTAAAAACGAGGAGGAGGCCATCAACGCCGCCCTCCGGAAGCTGGGCCTGGACCGGGACGAGGTCTCCGTGGAGGTGCTGGAGCGGGCCAAGAGCGGCTTTCTGGGCATCGGCGGCAGCCCCGCCAAGGTAAAGGTGTCCTACGAGGTGCCCGACGCGCCCGCCCCCAAGGCCGAGGAGCCCAAGGCGGAAGAGCCCAAAGCCGAGGCCCCCAAGGTTGAGGCTCCCAAGGCGGAGCCTGTGAAGGCGGAGGAGCCCGCCGCCCCTGTTTTCCAGCCCAAGACCGAGCCTGACACCCAGGCCGCCGAGTCCGCCCCCGCCGGGGACCGGGCCGAGGCCATCACCACCTTCCTCACCGGCCTCATGGCCCACATGGGCGTGTCCGCTACCCCCCGCATCGCCATGGGGGAGGACGGCAGCTACAAGGTGACCCTGGAAGGGGAGAACCTGGGCGCCCTCATCGGCCGCCGGGGCGAGACCCTGGACGCCATCCAGCAGCTCACCAGCTACTCCGTCAACCGGGGCCAGTCCAAGCGGGTCCGCATCCACGTGGACGCCGAGGGCTACCGTGCCAAGCGGGAGGAGTCCCTGGAGCGCCTGGCCCGGAAGGTGGCCGGGAAGGTGGTCAAGTACCGCCGGAACGTCACCCTGGAGCCCATGAACGCCTACGAGCGCCATGTGATCCACACCGCCCTCCAGGACTACCCCGACGTAACCACCTACTCCACCGGCACCGAGCCCAACCGCCGCACCATCGTGGCCTACTCCAAGGGCGAGCACCGGAACTGAGCCAAAACCATCAAACCCCCGTCCGCCAGGACGGGGGTTTTTTGTATACAGAAAACCACTCGCTGGGCGAGTGGTTCCAAAAAGCCTACGGCGATGAGGGTGAAAGAAAAACTC
>NZ_CALXEE010000027.1 GCF_944387245.1 uncultured Intestinimonas sp.
AGCTTAGCGCCGTTGACCTTGACGCCGGGGCCCATGGTGGAAGCCACCACGCAGCTCTTGATATACTGGCCCTTGGCGGCGGCGGGCTTGGCCTTGACGATGGCGCCCATGAGAGCGTTGAAGTTCTCGGTGAGCTTCTCAGCGCCGAAGGAGACCTTGCCGATGGGGCAGTGGATGATGTTGGTCTTGTCCAGACGGTACTCCACCTTACCGGCTTTGATCTCGGTAACGGCCTTGGCCACGTCGGGGGTGACGGTACCGGCCTTGGGGGAGGGCATCAGGCCCTTGGGGCCCAGGACCTTACCCAGACGGCCGACCACGCCCATCATGTCGGGGGTGGCGACGACCACGTCGTAATCGAACCAGTTCTCGGACTGGATCTTCTGGACCATGTCCATCTCGCCCACGAAGTCGGCGCCGGCGGCCTTGGCAGCCTCGGCCTTGTCGCCCTTGGCGAAGACCAGCACGCGCTGGGTCTTGCCGGTGCCGTGGGGCAGCACGATGGCGCCGCGGACCTGCTGGTCAGCGTGACGGGAGTCAACGCCCAGCTTCACGTGGAGCTCCACGGTCTCGTCGAACTTGGCGGGGGCGGTCTTCACCACCAGAGCCATAGCGTCGGCGGTATCATAGAGAGTGGACTTGTCGATCTGCTTAGCAGAGTCGGTATATTTCTTTCCTCTGAACATCGTTACTACCTCCTTCCCTTACTCTTCCACGGTGACGCCCATGGAGCGGGCGGTACCGGCGACCATGCTCATGGCGGCCTCGATGGAGGCGGCGTTCAGGTCGGGCATCTTGGTCTCGGCGATCTTGCGCAGATCGTCCTTCTTCAGCTGGGCGACCTTGGTCTTGTTGGGCACGCCGGAGCCGGACTCGATGCCGCAGGCCTTCTTGATGAGCACGGCGGCGGGAGGGGTCTTGGTAACGAAGGTGAAGGAGCGGTCGGCGTAGACGGTGATGATCACGGGGATGATCAGGCCCACGTCGTTCTTGGTGCGCTCGTTGAATTCCTTGGTGAAGGCGGCGATGTTGACGCCGTGCTGGCCCAGAGCGGGGCCGACGGGGGGGGCGGGAGTCGCCTTGCCGGCCGGGATCTGCAGTTTGACGTAACCAGTTACTTTCTGTGCCACAATGAGCACCTCCTACGAATGAATGTGGTTGGAACGGGATGCCTGAAGCATCCCTCCCACTTGTGCCTTGGACGGCGGGCGGCCATGCCGCCCAGGGTACTTAATCCTGTACCAGCTCCACCTGGTCCAGCTCCAGCTCCACCGGGGTCTCCCGGCCGAACATGGACACGACCACGCGGACCTTGCTGCGGTCCAGGTCGATCTCCTCCACGGTGCCCAGGAAGGACTCCAGAGCGCCGTCGGTGATCTTTACGGTGTCGCCCACCTGATAGGAGACCACAACCTCGCGCTTTTCCACGCCGAGGGCAGCGATCTCATCGTCGGTGAGGGGAATCGCTTTGTTGCCGGAGCCCACGAACCCGGTGGCGCCGCGCACGTTGCGGACCAGGTGCCATGTCTCATCGGTCATCACCATCTTGACCAGCACGTAGCCGGGGAAGACCTTCCGCTCCACGACCTTAGGGCCGTTGTCGGTGATCTCGGTGACGGTCTCCAGCGGGATTTTGACCTCGTGGATGAGGTCATGCATATTGCGGTTTTCCACGTGCTTTTCGATGGTGGCCTTGACTGTGTTCTCATACCCGGAATAGGTATGGACCACGTACCACTTTGCACTATCAGACATACCGCTACCCCTTAACCCTTAAAGAGGTCGATAAGGGCGGCGATGATGCTGCTGGCAAGAGCGTCGAAGACCCAGATGAAGATGCCGACCACGATAACGCAGACGATCACGATCACCGTGTTGTTAATGGTCTGCTTGGGAGTGGGCCACACGACCTTCTTGAGCTCGCTCTTCATCTCGCGGAACCAACGGGCGACACGCTGGAAAAAGCCAGGCTTTTCGTCCTTCTTGGCCTTCTTGTCCACCTTGGCGGGTTTAGCAGCGGCCTGGGCGTCAGCACCGGTCTTTTCGATCTTCTCGTTGTCAGACATTCGGTTTCACCCTTCTTTCTTGTGACACTTCCGCAAGCATCATCACTTGGTCTCGGTGTGGAGCGTGTGCTTTCTGCAGAAGGGGCAGTACTTGTTTCTCTCCAGACGGTCGGGAGTATTCTTCTTGTTCTTGTTGGTGACGTAGTTGCGCTGTTTGCACTCGGAGCATCTCAGGGTGATCTTCACCCGCGCACCGGCTTTTGCCATGTTTCGGCACCTCCTTCAATGGTTCGGACCCAACAAAAAATGCCGGGTCCGGCTATACCGAATCCCAGCACGTTCGAGAAAGGCACGGGCAAAGCCCGTCCCCAATCAAAACACGGTAGGTTCGGCATGATCTGCCTCCCTATGTCCTCCGGGGGAGGGAAAGGGTTTGTGCCCATTACACCGTAAAAATGCGCACAAAAATAAAGCCCTTTTTCATAGGTGCTAATAGCCTATCACAAGTCAGTGAGAAAGTCAAGCATATTTTTACAGTCTTGACAAGACTTCCGTGGGACCGATATAGTGGAAGGGAAAGGAGGGAGGACCATGCGTATCATGGCCATCGACTACGGCGACGCCCGCACGGGCGTGGCCATCTCGGACCCCACGGGATTGCTGGCGGGGTATACGGAGGTCATCCACAGCCGGAAGGGGGAGCAGGTTTGTGCCCGCCTTGCCGAGCTGGTGGAGCAATATCAGGTAGAGGAGCTGGTGATGGGCTTTCCCCGGAACATGGACGGCACCGAGGGACCCAGGGCGGAGCTCTACCGGGCCTTTGCCGGTGAGGTGGCGGCCACTACCGGGCTCACGCCGGTGCTGTGGGATGAGCGGCGGACCACCATCGAGGCCCACGACATCCTCCACGCCAGCGGCAAGAAGATGAAGAACCATAAAAAGACGGTGGACGCCGTGGCGGCGACCCTCATCCTGGAAGGCTACCTGACTCGGAAACGGACCCAGGGCTAAAAACAGCTCTACAAGAGAAAAAGGGGGGAGGAACATGGGGAATCGCATCAAACTCTTCACCTGGAAGGACCCCTATGACACAGCGGGGACGGAGGCGCTCTTCGTCTCCGCCATGCGGGACAACTGCGCCTTCCACTACGCCCACTGCCCGGAGTACCGGGCCATCCTGGACCACTTTGGTTTCCGGCCGGACATGCTGCGGACCACGGCGGACCTGGCCCGCCTGCCGGTGCTGCCCACCTTATATTTTAAATCCCACAAGCTTTTCTCCGTGCCGGAGAGCAGGATGCTCATCAAGGCCACCTCCTCGGGGACGAGAGGGAAGAAGAGCGTCATCGGTTTTGAGCTGGGGGGACTGTGGAGCGGCTTCCACATGGTGTGGCGTATCCTGCGCTACCACCGCTTTCTCTCCCCGGTGCCCACCAACTACCTCATTTTGGGCTATCAGCCCCACAAGAGCAATCAGACCGCCGTGGCCAAGACTGCCACGGGCTACACCTACATCACGCCCGCCATCCACCGGGAGTACGCCCTCAAATATAAGGATGGCGGCTACCAGGTGGACTTCGACGGGCTCATCCGGACGCTGGAGAGGTACAGCAGGTCCCGGTTCCCCACCCGGTTCATGGGCTTTCCCGCCTATACCTACTTCCTCATGGAGGAGCTGGAACGGCGGGGTCTCCGCTATCCGCTGCCCAAGAACTCCAAGATCTTCCTGGGGGGCGGCTGGAAGCAGTTCTACCGGGAGAAGGTGGATAAGGAGACCTTCTACGCCAAGGCCTGGGACCGGTTTGCCATCCCGGAGGAGCACGTCTACGAGTCCTTCGGGGCGGTGGAGCACCCCATCTACTACGCTGACTGCAAGTATCACCACTTTCACGTGCCGGTATACAGCCGGGTCATCATCCGGGACGTGCGGACCCTGGAGCCGGTGCCCAACGGCACCATGGGGCTGGTGAACCTCCTCACCCCCATGCTCAACGCCGTCCCCATCCTGAGTATCATGACCGACGACCTGGGGGTCCTCCACGACGGAGACACCTGCCCCTGTGGAGTGAAGTCCCCCTGGCTGGAGATCATCGGTCGGGTGGGTATGGCCGACATCAAGACTTGCGCCGCCGGCGCCGACGAGCTGAGAAAGGGGGCTGGCCTGTGATCCTGTACCGGGGAGAGATCCGTGATACAAAGGAGCAGAACAAGCTCCTGGACGGCCTGGAAGAGGTCATAACAGAGGTGCTCCAGCGGCCTGTGCCAACCGCGGAGACGGTGATCGCCGCCTGTGATGGCCTGGCAAAGCGGGTGCTCCGCGGGGAGTTCGACGGTATCATCGCCGCCCTGGGCCTGGACCGCCGCTTCACTCTGGCCCAGGCGGCGGCCGCCGCCAAGCTGCTCCTCCGGGACAGCCTGGAATTCAAGCTGAACCTGGAGCTGGGGCCGGATTGGGCGGGGCCGGAAACCGTAACGCCGCCCCATTCCGGTATCACTCTGACCAAAGAGGTCCTGCCCCTGGGGGTGCTGTTCCACATCGCCGCCGGCAACGTGGACGGTCTGCCGGCCTACAGTGCCGTGGAAGGCCTTCTCACCGGCAACGTGAACATCTTAAAATTGCCCCAGGCCGACGGAGGGCTGTCGGTGCTGCTGCTCCACGCCCTCACTCAGGCCGCCCCGGAGCTGGCCGACTATCTCTATGTCTTTGACACCCCCTCAGACGACCTGCCCGCCATGAAGAAGATGGCGGCCATGGCCGACGGCATCGTGGTGTGGGGCGGGGAGGGGGCGGTGTCCGCCGTCCGGGGGCTGGCGCCCACCGGATGCCGCCTCATCGAGTGGGGCCACAAGCTCAGCTTCGCCTACGTCACCCCCAGGGGGGAGACCCCTGAGGCCCTCTCCGCCTTGGCTGCCCACATCGCCGACACCCGGCAGCTGCTGTGCAGCTCCTGTCAGGTGATCTTCCTTGACACAGATGACCGGGAGACGGTCCGGGCCTTCTGCCGCCGGTTCCTGCCGATGCTGGAGGGGGCCATGGCGGCGGGAGCGCCTTTGGACGACGGCTCGGCGGCTCAGGTAACCCTGGCCCAGTACGAGCAGAGGCTGGAGTCCATCACCCAGCCCGGTCCGGAGGTCTTTTATGGGAAGGGCTGCTCCCTCACCATCGGGGAGGACGGGGAGCTGGAGCGCTCCCTCCAGTTCGGAAATCCCCTGGTGAAGGCCCTGCCCCGGGCACAGCTGCCCGCCATGCTGCGGCGGCACAAGGGGGTCCTCCAGACGGCGGGACTCCTCTGCGCCCCGGAGGAGCGGGAGGAGCTGGCCATGGCCCTCCTGCGCTCGGGTGTGGTCCGGGTCACCGGGCCGGGAGACATGAGCCGCACCACCTGCGGCGACGCCCACGACGGGGACTACCCCCTGAGGCGGTATACCAGGGTCACCGAGCGGTAGGGGGGCTTTTGCGAAAGAGCTCACGGAAACCCACGACCAGTAGAAAGCCCCCGAAGCAGCGGCGGAGGAGTCCCGTGTCCAGACCGGAGGCGGCCCAGGCGCACAGCCCGGCGGTGGCCAACCCGGCCAGGATGGCGGGAAGGGCGGCAGACCGGTCTACATAGCCGTTTTTGATGTGGCTTGGGAGGGCTGCCGCTGCGGCCGGTAGGAAGTAGACCAGGTTGATGCCCTGGGCCAGGTGCTGCTCCACCCCGGCGAAGGCGGTGAGGTAGAGAAGAAGCAGGGTGCCGCCCCCCACGCCGAAACCGGAGAGGACTCCGGTGGCGGTGCCTGCCAGGAGGGCCGTAAGCCAGCTCATAGGGCGAAGAGGGACCGGATGCCCCCGTAGAGGAGGAGCAGGCCGAAGCCCCGCCGGAGCCAGTCCATGGACAGTTTTTTGAAGAGCTTGCCTCCCAGCCAGCCCCCCAGCAGTCCGCCCAGCAGGTAGGGGAGGGCGGCGGTGAGGTCCAGCCCGCCCCGGAAGAGGTAGATGCCTGCGGAGAGAACGCACAGGGGCAGGATGATGGCCACTGAGGTGGCGAAGGCCTTCCGTTCTCCCAGACCGCACCACCCGGCCAGTAGGGGGACCAGCACCATTCCGCCCCCACCGCCGAAGAAGCCGTTTACCGCCCCGGCCAGTGCGCCGGCCACCGCAGGGCGCAGCCAGTTTTGCGTCTGTTTAATAAAAATCCCTCCCTTGGCAGTAGTTTGCCAGAGGAGGGATTTTTTATGCCAACTTAACGTATACCGGTCAGGTCCATGACCACCTCACCGGCCAACATCAGCCCGGCGGTAGCGGGGACCCATACCACACTGGCGGGGACACTGCGGCGGCCGGGGGGAGGGGTCTCGGGCTGGTCGGCCTTGTGGGCCTGCTCCGGTGACCACACCACCTTGTGGTGGTGGATGCCCCGATTGCGCAGCTCCTTCCGCACCACCCGGGCCAGGGGGCAGCCCTCGGTTTTGGAGATGTCG
This sequence comes from uncultured Intestinimonas sp., assembly GCF_944387245.1. Lineage (GTDB taxonomy): Bacteria > Bacillota > Clostridia > Oscillospirales > Oscillospiraceae > Intestinimonas. The sequence goes on from NZ_CALXEE010000027.1 coordinate 6,468, forward strand.
GACACCCGCAGCAGGGAGGCGTCCAGCTTGTTTCCGGTACCCAGGGCGGAGATGATGGGCACCCTGCGGTTCAGTGCGGTTTCGATGAGGTCCAGCTTGCAGCTCACCAGATCGATGGCGTCCACGATATAGTCGTAATTCGCTGAGAAAAAGGTCTCACGGGTGTCGGCCTCATAGCGGCCTTGGATGGGATGGACCCGGCAGGAGGGGTTGACGGCCAGCACCCGCTGGGCCATGGCCTCCGCCTTGGGCAACCCCAGGGTGGACTCCAGGGCCTCGGCCTGGCGATTGAGGTTGCTCAGGTCTACGGTGTCCTGGTCTATAAGCGTCAGCTCACCCACGCCGGAGCGGGCCATAGCCTCGGCGCACCAGCTGCCCACGCCGCCCAGACCCAACACGCACACGTGTGCCTGGGCCAGTCGCTCCATGGCGTCAGGTCCCAGGAGCATGCGGGTGCGGAGAAAACGTGCGTCCATTTGGTTACCTCCTTAAAAAAATCCCCCGGAGGGAGCCTCCGGGGGATGGTGTACGTCTTAGCCCAGCAGAGCCAGATTGGTATCGTTGGTGGTGACGGGGTAGGTCTCCTCGATCTCGGTGGTCCAGGTGGAGAGCGCGTCGCTCTTGAGGGCGCTCTCGGCGGTGTACTTCCAGGTCAGGGTGTGGTCCTGGAGGTACATGACGTGCCAGCCGTACTGACCCTCCTGGTCGTTCTCCACCAGGCCGGTGTCGCCGGGCTGACGGCCGTCGGCAAAGGTCCAGTCGATGAAGGCGGGCAGGAAGCTGGTGGAGGGGGTGATGCCCTCGTAGAGGCCGCCGTTCTCAGCGGAGCCGGGGTCCTCAGAATACTGCTGGGCCAGGGCGCCGAAGCTCTCGGCGGTCTTGTCGCCGGCGTTGTACTCGTCCAGGATCTCCTGGGCCTTGGCCTTGGCGGCGTCCAGAGCCTCCTGGGTGGGGACGGTGCTCTCGTCCACGTCCTCGGTGCTCGGGTCGTCCTCCTGGGTGAGCTCGGCCTTCACCAGGATGTGGCGCACGTCGGCGGAGCCGTAGCTCTCAGTGTCCAGGGCGCGGCTGGTGAAGCGCAGGACCCAGTAGCCGCTGTCGGCCACTTCGATGACGGTGAGGTCGCCCTCCTGACGGCCCTCGTTGGTGAGCCAGGACACACAGTCCTCGCTGCCGGAGGAGAAGCCGTTGGACAGGCTGGCGCCCACCACGGTGGTCTCGTAGCTGGTGGCCTCGTCATCGCTGTCCTCGGAGTCGGACTGGGTGGCGGCGGCAGCCAGGGTATCGAAGTCACCGCCGTCCTCCAGATCCTGGAGCAGCTTGTCTGCGGTGGCCTTGGCGGTAGCCATAGCGGTGGCCTTCTCGGAGTCGCTGGCCTCCACGGTATTGCCGTCGGCATCGGTGGTGGAGGGGGCGGAGCCATCGATGAACACGGAGGAGTAGGTGAAGGTGTCCAGGTCGGCGGCGTGTTCACTATAATAGTTGGTGAGATCTTCGTCGGTGTAGGTCAGGGTATCGGCGTGGGCATTGTAGTACTCCTGAGCCAGGGTATCCCGGGTCAGGCACTCACGCAGAAGACTCTCGGTCATATAAGGACCATACACATTGCGGATATAGGACTTGAAGGAGGTGCCGTACTGGGCGGCGTAACCCTTCAGCTGCTGGATGGTGTCCTCGATGCTCTGGGCGCCCTCCTCGGAGAGGGTGAAGCCCTCGGCCTCAGCGGCAGCGGCCAGGGAGGCATATCTCTGGAGAGAATCCACAGCGCTCTGGCGCAGGGTCTCGTCATCCACGGTCAGGCCATACTGGCTGTACATGTTGGCGGTGGGATAGTAGTAGTAACCCATCTCGGCCACGGTGTAGTCCTTACCGTTGACGGTGGCGACTACCTTGCCCTTGGTAAAGATGCCGCTGTGCCACACCAGCAGGGCAACGACCAGAACGGCCAAGATGATGCCCACCACGGTGTAAAGGATGGTTTTGCTCCGCTCCTTGCGGGCAGTCTCCGCCTGACGGCGTTCCTTTTCGGTAGGGCCGTTGGCGGCAGCAGAGATGCGCTGTTTCTTTTCACGGGAAGCACTCATTACTCTTGCTCAGTCCTCTCAAATATTGTGCTTTTTCTGTGCTTTGGTGACTCAATGTTGCATTATACAGGAAACGGGGACGGCTTGCAAGTCCCAATCTGCCTATATTCGGGCAGGAGGAGACGTATTTTACAGAAAGTTCATGGTTGGAGCACCGGTCGGGGAGGGGATAAAAAAACCGTCCCAGCACTTTGCTGGGACGGTGGAACGGTAAAATAGATCTCCCGCTCTGGCCGTGTGGCCCTGATCAAACCTGCACGAAGATGGCAGGTGGGTCGCCTCCGCACCGCTTTACTGCTTCCAACTTCCAACGCTCCCGAAGGAGGCCGGGAGGCCTGCAAGCCACGGCACGAGGTGGGCGTCCCGTTTCAGAGATGTGGGTTTAAAAAGAAACCATCACGTACCGAGCAGGAGAACCTTATTCCTCTTCTTCTGCGAAAAGGGCTTCCATAAACTGCTGGTAGACAGCCTCCAACTCCTCTTCATCATCCAGAGTGGCCAACTGCTCCTCACCGTCGATCTCCACGACCTTCAGGATGATGAGCCCGGCCTCCTCATCTTCTTCTTCCGGGGGTTGGCCCTCTTCGTCGGCCTCCTCTGCGGGGAAAAAAGCCATATAGACCGCGCCGTTGTATTCAATGGTATCCAGATGCTCCAGCTCGATCTCGTTGCCGTCCTCGTCAGTGAGGCTGACAAAATTACCGCCGTACTCGTCACTCATGGTGGCTGGCACCGCCCTTCTTGTTTCTGCACATATTGTACCCTGTGCGCCGGAAAAATGCAAGAGTCGAACAAGCCAAATTTTGTTGAGAGGATAAATATGGAATAAATGGGAAGTGATAGGGTAGACAAACAGGGGCTTTTCCACTATAATATAAAAGCCTTGCTATGACCGGAGGGAGAAACGGACCGGTCAAAGGCACGTTACGAGTATATATGGGACCGTGCGGCCTTTGGGCCGGGAACGGAGGTATTTCATTTGGCAGAGACAAGACGCACCACCAACCAGAACGGGGAGCCCCCCAGGCGTCCCCGGCGGAAGAGCAGAGGCGGTTCGGTCGCCGTGACGATATTAAAAGTGATCGGCACATTGTTCCTCATCGGATGCACCACCGGCGCGATCCTGGCCTGCTTTGCCGCAACCTATATCAAGACCGTCATCATTCCGCAGGACTACGTGGACGCCAGCGCCTACTCCATGAACCTGTCCTCCACCATCTACTACACCGACTCCACTACCGGCGAGACCAAGGAGCTGCGCACCCTTCACGGGGAGGAGAACCGGGTGAAGGTGGATTATGAGGAGATCCCGGAAAATCTGGTCAATGCCCTGGTGGCGATTGAGGATCAGCGATTCTGGACCCACCACGGTGTGGACTGGCGTCGGACCGGCGGAGCTTTCCTCAATATGTTTTTGGGGATGAAGGATACCTATGGCGGCTCCACCATCACCCAGCAGCTCATCAAGAACATGACCCAGAACGACGATGTTACCGTTAAGCGTAAGATCCTGGAGATCTTCCGCGCCCTGGAGTTCGAGCGCAACTACAGCAAGGAAGAGATCCTGGAAATGTATCTCAACTACATCTACCTGGGCGAGAACTACTACGGCGTGGGCACCGCCTCCCTGGCCTACTTCGGTAAGCCGGTGTCCGAGCTGGACCTGGCCGAGTGCGCCAGCCTCATCGGCATCACCAACAACCCCTCCCGGTATGACCCCTATATCTCCGACTACACCAAGGGACAGAATAAGCAGCGCCAGGAGATTATTCTCAATGAGATGCTGGAGCAGGGTTATATCACCCAGGCAGAGCATGACGCCGCCGTGGCCGAGGAGCTGGTCTTTGTGGGTCGCGGACAGGGGACCACCTCCACCACCGCCTACTCCTACTTTGAGGATCAGCTCATCCGGGACGTTATCGCCGATCTGAAGGAGGCCTATGACCTCTCCGACCAGGTGGCCAGCCAGATGGTCTACAACGGCGGGCTGTCCATCTACTGCACCCAGGACCCGGCCGTCCAGGCGAAGGTGGACGCGGTGTACGAGGATCTGAGTAACTTCAGCGGCACCTCCTCCTCTGGACAGCAGCTCCAGTCGGGCATCACAATCATCGACAACGAGACCGGCAATGTGGTGGCCCTGGCCGGCGGTGTGGGCGAGAAGACAGCCAGCCTGCTCACGAACCGCGCCACGCAGTCCCTGCGCCAGCCCGGTTCCGCCATCAAGCCTCTGGCGGTATATGCCCCCGCCCTGGATCTGGGCGTCATCACCCCCGCCACCGTCATCGACGACTCCCCCTACAGTTTTGACGGAGATGGCGGCTCCCCCTGGCCGGTGAACTCTTACGGCCAGTATCGGGGCCTCGCCAATGTGTATACTGGACTTCAGAATTCGGTGAATACCCTGGCCGTCAAGATCCTGGGCCAGTACACCAGCCCCCAGGTGGCCTATGACTTCCTGGTAAAAAATCTGGGCTTCAGCACCGACCACTTGGTGGTCCAGGAGGAGCGAAACGGCACTGTTTACTCTGACATCGGTCTGGCCCAGATGGCTCTGGGTGGTCTCACCGACGGCGTCACCACCCTGGAGATGGCGGCGGCCTACTCTACCTTCCCCCGAGGCGGGCTGTATATCGAGCCCCGGACCTATACCAAGGTGGAGCGGGTGGACCCTGACACCGGTGAGGTGACCGTCCTGCTGGACAACCAGGCGGAGTACCACACCGCTATGAAGGACTCCACTGCCTGGTATATCAACACCATGCTGCAGAACGTCATCCGGAACGGCACTGGTACCTCCGCCCGCTTCGACGGCATGACCATCGCCGGCAAGACGGGTACCACCACCTCCCGCCGTGACCTCTATTTCGTGGGTTACAGCGCCTATTACACCGCCGCCGTCTGGAGCGGCTATGACCAGCCCGAGCGTATGTCCTCCGGTCTCCAGCAGCAGTCGGCCGTCACCTGGAAGAAGGTCATGAGCTCCATCCATGAGGGCCTGGAGGACAAGAGTTTCCCGACTCCCTCTGCTGGCACTGTTACCGTCAAGGTGTGTGCCGACAGTGGCCTGCTGCCCAATGAGGCCTGCTACCACGATGCCCGCGTGGGTGAGGGGGCGCGCATCATCTCCATGACCTTCGTCAAAGGGGATGAGCCCACCACTGTCTGTGATGTCCACAAAGACGTGGAAATCTGCCTGGATTCCCCCTTCCTGGATGCAGACGGAAATCCCAATGGTATGTATCACCTGGCTGGGGAGTATTGTCCCGCGGAGAGCCGCCGGACGGTGAGTATCCTGGACATCACCCGCGAGGGGGCTGCCGCTGCCGTGTCGGTGCGGGACAACCAGTTTACCACGGGACACATCAACGCATTGGGTGACGCCGCTTACTGTAACGTCCACACCACTGCCCAGGCACCGGAGCCCACGGAAAAACCGGAGATTGATCCCACCGATCCCACCACCTGGCCGGGGCCGGAGGATTACGACCGGCTGGAGGACTATAATAAGTTTAATCCCTTTGACGAGTCCACCTGGCCGGAGAATGTGAACGGTTCCTCCGGGCAGCAGACGCCGACCCCCAGCGAGACGGTGACCCTGCCGCCCACTGAGACTCCGGAAACAACACCGGGGCCCGTCAATCCGCCGGAGATAAGCGAAGAGCCCTATCTACCGGTAGCTTGACCAACGGACCATAATAAAGTGAGAAAACTGCCCTTCCCATTTGTGGGAAGGGCAGTTTTTACTGATGAATGCCTTTAGGCGAAATATAATCTATGGTTCAATTGAGCCATTTGCGGAGATATTTGGTGAGGATGGCCAAGATCATACAGATCACAGTGTCCCAGGGCCAGAATTCATGGCTTACATGCAAAATATCTCCCTGACCGGTCAAACTGGACGTTACCCGCCCGGGACAGGTGTTTGTCATATCTGAATACCGGATTTGGAGGCTGTCAACTGCTCTCCTTTTCCATCAGCACTAGGAGACCAACTGAGACTGGCAGGTCAACATCTGGCCGGTTTGGCTGTTCCGGTCCCGCCGCCCAGGTGCTGGAACGCTATGACCTCACTGTCCGGAACATCGCCAAGGCTGTCAAGGATCTGCGCTGGACCGCCGCCAAAGAGAGAAGAGAGAAAAGACCGCCGTCCGGCTGTTCCGGACGGCGGTCTTTGGTTTTGCGGCGGTCAGCTCTCCATGAGCCGGTAGAGAAGGACGGCAGCCTCGGCATGGGTAGCGGTGCGCTGCCCGGCGTAGGTGCCCTCCACCAGGCCCAGGCCCTGGGCCAGGGCGGCGTAGCCCAGTTCGCCTTCAGGGATGGTCTCCTGATCGGCGAAAGCACAGGTGAAAATGCCCTCTAACCCGGCCACCTTGCCGTAGCCCGCCCGGTCCAGCAGCATTTTGATGACACCGGCCCGGGTGAGGAGGGCGCTGTCGTTCCGCTCCTCCCTGGTGAGGGTGCCGGCGCGGTAGGCGGCGGCATAGACCTCGTTCCGCAGATCCTGGTCCTCACTGGCGGGGTCCACGGCACAGTAGTCCAGACTGTAAAGTAGGCTCACCAGGTCCCACTGGGTGAGGGCCTGTTCAGGTCCGAAGGTGTCGGCGTTGTAGCCAACGCCGTAAGCAGCCAGGGTTTCCACTGTCGCTTGGGCCCAGTGGCCCTCAAGATCGGTGTAGGAGAGTCCTTCAGCCTGGCTGGACTGCCGCTCTACCGGCGCTCCGGTTTTGGCGTCGATGCCCAGATAAGAGCCCTCTCGCTTCAGGGCATAGCCCAGCTTCAGATGGTAGAAGGACTGGAAGCCCAGCTGGAGGAGCTTGTCCTGGGCGGTATCGCCGGCGACCAGGGGCTCAGGAACATAGAGATAGCCCAGAGTTACGTCGTAGGTGCCCAGCCAGGCGTCCAGAGCCGCCTCGGCGTCGATGATGCCGTCGGGGGCGTCAAAGGTGACGTTTTCCTCATAGGTAAAGGATAGGCTGCTCACCGAGCCATCGGTGGAATCGATGCCCACAGTATAATAGTGGCTGGGGAAGAAGTAGCCGTTCTCCTGCCGGGCGAAGGTGAAGGAATAGAAGGGGGAACCCTCTGCCACGGAGTCAGTAGAGCTGTCATAGAGGGCCAGATGCCCGTAGTGCTCCGGGTAGTAGGTCTCCAGGAAGGCTTTAGCCTTGGCCTGTGCCTCCTCTGCGGTGAGCACAGGCTTCCGCTCTTCATTCTAAGGCCCCTGGGAGTAGATGCCCTCCACCACGCCGGCCTTGGCATCCACGGTGAAGGTCCGGCGCCAGGCGCCGTCCTCGGAGGAGCTGCTGTACTGGAGGGTGCAGATCACCCGGTCCTCCGTCTCCTCGTTGCCCTCCAGCAGGGTGTAGGAGGCGCTGACCAGCTCATAGCCAGTAAGGCCATATTCTTTTACGGAACGAAGTCCGGCGTCCAGCGCCTCCTTGGACTGAACACCCTCCAGCTTCTGGATGCCGGCCTGCTCGGCCTCGGTAAGTTCACCCCTGTCCAGGGAGGCGGAGGGTGCCGACTCAGTGGAGTCGGCGGCGGCGCCGGCGCCCAGGCCGTTCTCAAACATGCCGTTTTCCAATTCGGTGAGGTCGATGAGCTCACCGGTTGAGGCATCTGCGTAAAAATCGTGGCCGTACTCGGGCAGGTACCGGAGGACGGCGTGGGTAGGATCATCCTCGGAAGGGACGTACTCCAGCCGCAGATCCAGGGTGTCCCGTAGAAGGGCGGTGGCCTGGGCCTGAGTGGTGCTGGGCGTAGCCGAAGGGATGCCCCCCAGGCAAGAATTGGCCAGCACGTTCCGGCTGAAGCGAATCACTTCCATATCCTCCGCCCGGACGGTGATGGAGAGGGACAGGGGAGAGGGCAGGCCGTTTAAGAGAATGTCTGCGGTAAACCGATAGTCCCCGCCGCTGAGGTCGGGGGAGCGGGTGAGCTTCAGCTCCGCCGACTCCACGTCCTCGTCCAGCACCTTGTCCAGAAAGGCCTGGGCAGCGGCGGTGGCGGCATCGTTGTCCACCGCCGGGAAGGCGGGCAGGCTTCCGCCGGCGAGGGGTTCCGGTTCCTCCACATATACGGAGCGGGCGTAATAGAGGATGGTGCCGTCCTCCAGGGTGTCGATGTTCAGTGACCCGGTGTCCCTGGACCAGACCAGGGACCACACCGGGGACAGGGCATCCTCCTGGCACAAGCCCTGGAAGGAGGTGTAGGCGGTGGTATCCAGGTCCAGGGTGGATTTGACAGCCTGTGTCACCTGAGTGAGCCTGGCATCGGCATTTTCCGATTCGGCCATGGCGGGGAGGGCCGTCCCACAGAGCAGGGCGGCGCTGAGGAGCAGAGCGAGCGGCTTCTTCATGGTCTGACCTCCATCCTTGTACGCATTGGACTCCTTTATTTTACCAAATTTTTAGACGAAGGTGGAGATGAAAGGTTCCCAGCGTAGGGGAAAACTTGTAAAAAAGCAAAAAATGCCCCCGGCGCAGAGCACCGGGGGCATGGGAGAGTAATCCTTACTTGGTGTAGTTGTCAAAATAGCCCTGGACCAGGATGATGGGGGTGCCCTTGTCGCCGCTGCCGGAGGTCAGGTCGCACAGGGAGCCGATGAGGTCGGTGAGCCGGCGGGGGGTGGTACCCTGAGAAACCATCTGGCCTTTCAGGTCGGCATCCTTGTGGCGGATGTAGTCGGAGATGGCATCCTTGAGGGCGTCGCCAGATAGGTCGGCGAAGTCGTTGTCGGCCAGGTACTTCAGCTTAACCTCGTTGGGCTGTCCCTCCAGGCCGGCGGTGTAGGCGGGGGAGACAACCGGATCGGCCAGCTCCCAGATCTTGCCCACGGGGTCCTTGAAGGCGCCGTCGCCGTAGATCATGACCTCGATGTGCTTGCCAGTTTTCTCTTCAAAACTCTTCTGAATGCGGTCCACGATGGGCTGACAATCCCGGGGGAAGAGCTTGATCTTCTCCTCAGTGGCCTTGTTGCTGCCCAGCAGACCGTACTTCTCATTACAGCCGCTGCCGTCTACAGGGGCGGTCATCAGGTCGTCCAGACCCAGAACAACCTCGGCGCCGGCCTTCTTCAGCAGCCGCTTGGAGCGTTCCCGGGTGTGGATGTCACAGCAGAGGACGTGCTTGGTGTAGTCCAGGATAGCCCGGCAGTCGTTGGCCAGGATCACCTCTACTTCACAGCCGCAGCTGGTGATAACCTCTTTGTAATATTCGATGTAATCCACACCGGTAAAGACATGCTTGTGATAGCCGAAAAGCTCCCGATATTTGGCCTCGGAGAGCACATCCTTGTAGGGGTCTACGCCCTTCTCGTCCACCAGGTCCAGGTCGATGAGGTGGTTGCCTACCTCGTCGGAGGGATAGCTGAGCATGAGAACGATCTTCTTGGCGCCAGTGGCGATGCCCTTGAGACAGATGGCGAAGCGGTTCCGACTGAGGATGGGGAAGACCACACCCACGGTGTGGTCACCGAACTTGCTGCGGACGTCAGCGGCGATCTGGTCCACGGTGGCGTAGTTGCCCTGGGCACGGGCCACCACGGCCTCGGTCACAGCCACCACGTCCCGGTCATCCAGCCGGAAGCCCGCGCTCTCGGAAGCGGCCAGAACGCTGTCCACCACGATCTGGGCGATGTCGTCTCCTTCCCGGATGATGGGAGCCCGGATGCCTCTGGATACGGTGCCGACTAATCTTTCCATGGTTTTTCCTCCGTTGATCTGATTGCGGCGCCTGCCGTCCCGGACGAATCGCCGCTGCACATACACTGTTATTATATACTCTTTTCTGTCGGATGAAAAGGGATTTCACAGAAAAAACAAGAGTAATTTGGTGCAGAGAAAGCCCAGTAAGCCGCAGGCAGGAAAGGTAAACAACCAGGCCAGGGCGATAGAGCGGGCAACCTTCCAGTTTGGATGAGATCCCGCTCCCAGAATGGCGGCGGTTTTGGTGTGGGTGGTGGAGACAGGGAGACCCAGAAGGGTGCAGAGGAGAAGGGCGCCAGCCCCGGCCAAGTCGGCGACCAGTCCCCGGCGGAGATCCAGAGACACCATGTCTCGCCCTACAGTGTCAATGATCTTACGGCCTCCGAGGGCGGTACCCAGAGCCATAGTTCCGGCACACAGGGCGGTGAGCCACAGAGGCGTGGGTCCGGCGGTGCTGTTCTGTCCGGTGGCCAGCGCGAGACCCAGCAAAAAGATGCTCAGAAATTTCTGCCCGTCCTGGGCGCCGTGTAGGAAGGCCATGGCCGCCGCGCCCACCCGCTGGGCACAGCGATAAAAGGCGGCGCTCCATGGCTGGGGCGGACAGGCGGCAAAAATCTTTGCCAGGAGCCAGCCCAGCCCCACTGACAGCGGGAGGGACAGCAAGACCCTGATCCAAGCCCACAGCCCCACGTTGCTGATGCTCCCTTCCAGAGCAAGAGAGGCGCCTGTCAGCCCGGCCAGCAGCCCATGACTCTCACTGGTGGGAATGCCGAACAGCCAGGCCGCTGTGGACCATATGACAATGGCGGCCATGGCGGCACACAGGGACCACAGAGCGGTCTGTCGGTCACTGCCGAACTGGGCCAGTTCCAGGACGGTCCGGGTGACGGCGGGGAAATAGATGGCGGAGAGAAGGGCGCCCAGCAGGTTGCACGCCGCCGCAAGCATGGCGGCAGCGGAGAAGGAAAGGGCTCTGGAGGCCACGGCGGTGGCGATGGCGTTGGGGGCGTCGGTCCAGCCGTTGACCAAAATGACGCCCAGTGTTAGGAGGGCAACAGGCAACAGGCCGGGGACCGACAGAGCATCTGCCAGAGAAGAAAAAGACATAAGAATACCCCCTCCTCACAATGTACGGTGGGGAGGGGGTAGATATGTCGTTTTAAATCTCTGGCACAGACAGAGAGGGGGCGTTGAGGCCGAAGGCCGAACCGGTGTAGACTACTTCTGTATGGAGCAGTACGGCCTGGTCCAGACTGCCCTCTGGGATAGCAGGCGCATTCAGGTCCAGAGAGAAGGTGGCGTAGAGATCGTCACCCTCGGTGGTGAAGAGGGCCAGACTGCCGGGGGAGACCACCACTTCGCCGCCAGGAACGGGGAAGCCCAATTCGGTCATATCCAGAGTGAGCTGGGCGTCACCGGCGGTGATGGTAATGGTGTTGGCATCCGCATCATAGCTGCTGGACACCGACAAGGACAAAATCGCCACGTAGTCACCCGGGGTGAACTGCTGGACATCCCAGCTGCCGGAGCTGAAATCTACCATGTAAAGGCCCCAGGTGTTGCCGCCTGTGTTACCGCCCAGATAGGGTACCACAGCCAGCTCCTGGGCCTGGTCACCATCGAAATCCCCATAGGCCATAGCCGGCATATGAGCCGGGTCAGAGAGGAAGGGGATGGTGTCGTAGCGCCACTCAGTACCGACCCGAAGAATGAGACCCTGTTTGTCTCCCGGTCCGCAGGCGGCATAGAGCCAAGTGTCCTGTTCCGGGATCTGACACACCAGATAAAGCCCCGCATCATCCGGGCCCAGCGCTGTGACAGCCTCCAATACCTGCTCGCCGCTGGAGAGCTGGGTAGGGAAGTCGTTGAGGGTCAGGCTGTCCGGGTTGCCGTCCCACAGAAAGGGCGTACCGGTGGGGAGAGGCAGCGTTTCCGTGGGCTGAACCTCCGTGGACAGAGTGTCGGTTGGCACAGGCGTAGCGTCAGGAGCCTCAGTGGTGGGGACTGGTGTCTCCACAGTGAGAGTGGCGACGGGCGTTTCCGACAGTTCTGGAGATGGCGTGGTCGAGGTGTCGCCATTGCAGCCGGATAGAGCCAGCAGACAGGCAGTGCATAGGGTAATGAGCTTTTTCAAAGGGAAGGCCCTCCCTTCCATATCTTGGGGCATAAAGAATGGTTCGTCCGTAGATTATACCCTCTCTGACGGAAGAAAACAACCATAAAGTTATGAATAATGGGTAACGATTGGTTCCAAAGCTGTCACCGGGTCACAATTCCGACAGCTTTTTCCTTTGAATGCGGCGGAAAAAAATCAACGCGGCCAGACAGGCGAGGACCTCGGCCAGAGGAAAAGAGAGCCATATGAGTCGGGCTTGGACAAGGCCGAGGAGATAGGCGGCGGGGAGGATGAGGACCACCTGGCGCAGCAGGGAAATGACCAGACTGGTCATGGCGGCGCCAAGGGCCTGAAAGACGGCACAGAGCACGGTGGAGAGCCCGCTGAAGATGAGGCCGACAGCGATCCACCGCAGGGCCGGAATGCCGGAGTTCAGAACGGTCTGATCGGCGCCGAAGAGCCCCAGAAGGGGGCCGGGGATGAAGAGCAGCAGGGCGGTACCCACAGCCATGATGGCGGCGCCCAGGAACAGGGCAAACCGGGTCAGAGCCAGGATGCGCTCCCGGCTCCTGGCGCCGTAGTTATAGGCCACCAAAGGGGTAAGCCCGTTGGTGAGTCCGGCAACCGGCATGATGAGGAAGGTCTGGAGTTTAAAATAAGCGCCCAGGATGAAAACGGCACTGGGATCGTAGAGGGCCATGATCTTGTTGAGGCCCAGAGTCATAACGGAGGAGAGGGATTGCATGGCGGCAGCAGGGATGCCGATCCGGCACAGCTCAGCCAGAATGTCTCCTCTGGGGCGAAAGCCTTTGGGGGAGAGGGGGAAGCGGCGGAGCCGGCTGAGAAGAAGAAAGCCCACGGCCATGCCGGTCCACTGGCCCATGACAGTGGCGATGGCGGCGCCGGCCACCCCCAGGGCGGGGAAAGGCCCCAGACCGAAAATGAGGATGGGGTCCATAATCAGGTTGACCACAGCGCCCACCCCCTGGATCACCATGGGTCCCACCGGGTCACCGCAGGCCAGGAGGATGCGCTCGGTGGCAAACTGCATGGTCATGCCCACCGAGATACCGGTGACGATGGTGAGGTAGGTCCGTCCTGCCGACAGAATGGTGGGATCGGCAGTGAAGAAGGCCATGAAGGGCCGGGTGAGGAGCAGGGCAAAGGAGAGGAAGAGAAGGTAGCACAGCAGATAGAGAAAGATGCCGTTGAGGGCCACTGCCTTGGCCTCCGTCCGGTCCCCCTGGCCCAAGCGTTTGGAGAGGAGGGCGTTGAGCCCCACACCGACACCTACACAGACCGCCACCATAAACATCTGCACCGGATAGGCCAGGGACAGAGCCTGGAAGGCCTCTCCGCTGAGCCGGGAGACGAACATGGAGTCCACCAGGTTGTAGAGGGCCTGGATGAGCATGGAGAGCATCATGGGCCAGGCCATCCGCAGCAGAAGCGGACGCACCGGCATGGTGCCCATACGGGCGTCATCCATGTGTGCTCCTCCTTTCCATATCAAATTCAGACCACCGTGGTGGGTTCCACCCGGATGTCCCGCAGAGTAAAGTCATCCCCATCACAGTCGATGGTGGCCAACACGTTGGCAAAGAGGACGCCGGTGGCGTCCAGCCGGGCGCCCAGCACCACGGTGAAGACTCCGTCCTGTTCCCGGAAGAAGCAGGTGTCCAGCGTAAGCTGGCCTGGGTCGGACCGGTACTGACCGGGTACCTGGTAGACGGCGCTGGTGGCGCCGTAGGACAGGGTAAACCGGCCGGAGGCGGTGTCGTAGTCCGTCTCTACCTCCTCCAGGGCTTTCCGGGCACAGACCTCATGGGTGACGGCCAGGTCGGACCAGGTGTCCTCCACCAGGCGATAGATATGGAGGTCATAGGCAATCCTATCCCCCTGGGCTTCCATGAGATAGCGGACCGCCAGCTCCTCCTGATCGTCACCGTCGGTGTCGGTGAGGTAGAGCTCCGGCAGGGCGGGGGCCTCCGGAGAGGCGAATGCCTGGTCGAAGTGGGTGAGCTCCTCCCCACGGCGAAGGAGGACGCCACCGCCGTAGCCGTCGTTCAAACCGTAAAGGTAAAATTCTTCACTGAGCTTGCAGCCCAGGAGATAGACCTGTGGACTATCATCAGAAAAGAGATCGTTGGGGTCGGCCAGGGAGGTGGGAAGGTCGTCCAGGGTGAGGGAGGCCCAGGGCGCCTCATCTTCGGCAGCGGCAGTGGCCGTTGGCCGGGGTGTGGCGGGGGTGGGCGTCCAGTTGAGAGGCTCCTCCTTGCCGCAGGCGGCCAGGAGGGTCAGGGCGCACAGCAGAGCGGGCAGGATCGGCTTTTTCATCATCACAGCTCCCTCGTGTAGCGCAGGTCCACACAGATGGCGTCAGGGGGGAAGGGGATGTCGGCGTGGGTGCCGTCCCAGGCGAAGCCGTGGGCGGCATAGAACCGGCGGGCCTTCTCGTTCTCCCGGAGGACGAAGACAAAGCAGTTCTTGTAGCCCTCCTGGCGCAGGCGGTCCATGGCCTCCTCGATGAGAAGGCCGCCGTAGCCCTTGCCCCGTTCGGCGGGGTGGGTGTAGAAGGAGATGAGCTCTCCCCAGCCGGCGTAGGCGGCGTTAGGGAAGTCGGAGCCCTCCTTGGTGCCGGCATTGTAGTTCTCGGTCCGGGCGGGACCGTAGTTGATGCAGGCCACCGGGGAATCATCTCTGTAAAGCAGAAGCCCATGACAGCGCTTGAGACGGTAATCGTCCCGGAAAAAGGGGACCCAACGCTCATCGGTGATCTCCCGGGCCATGTACTCCGCCGGCACCGCGTCCACATAGGTGTCTCTCCAGCCTAAGGCGTGGATGAGGGACATGGCGCGAAAGTGTTCATCGGTACAGGCGTCTACAAAGTGCAGCTGTTCCATCGGTATTCCTCCAGTTTCGGACATTTTCCAATTATAGGGAATCCCCGGCCTCCCAAACTGGGAGACCGGGGAGGGAGATCACACGGCGGCGGGCTCGGACTGGGCGTCCGCCTGGGCGGAGGCGCGGGCCTCCTCTTCGGCGTGCTGCTTGGCGAGGCCGCGGGCGTTGGCCAGCATGAGCTTGATGCGGTTTTCCTGGTTGATCTTGGTGGCGCCGGGGTCGTAGTCGATGGCCACGATGTTGCTCCAGGGGTAGTCGTCCTTGAGCTTGCGGATCATGCCCTTGCCCACGATGTGGTTGGGCAGGCAGCCGAAGGGCTGAGTGCAGACGATATTGGGCACGCCGGTGTGGATGAGCTCCAGCATCTCGGCAGTGAGGAGCCAGCCCTCGCCCATCTTGTTGCCGTCGCCCAGATAGCCCTTGATGTAGCTGTGGAGCTCGTCGAAGTCGCCGGGAGCCCGGAAACGATTGGAGCGCTTGAGGGCGTCGATGAGGGCGTGCTGATATTTCTTCACGTATGCGGCAAAGAGCTGGCAAACCTTCTGCTTGATCCACTTGCCGCCGTAGAGATCCACGTCCACATCCCGGTTGTAGATCTTGAAGATGACGAAGTCCACCAGGCCGGGGACCACCGGCTCCGCCCCCTCGGAGAGGAGGAACTGGTTGAGGTTGTTGTTGCCCAGGGGGGCGTATTTGACATAGATCTCGCCCACCACGCCTACGCGGACCTTCTCCTCGCCGGTAACGGGGATGGCTTTGAAGCGCTCGATGATGCGGTCAAAATTCTTCACCATGCTCTTGTAGGAGAGACCCTTGCCCTGAGCCATGTCCTCCAGGAGGAAATCCATGCATTCGGAGGTCACCCGATCGGTGTCGCCGGCGGTGATCTCGTAGGGGCGGACCTGGTTGCCCACGTTCATGATGAGGTCGCCGTACATGACGGCAAAGATGGCCTTGCGGATGAAGCCCAGGGTGAGCTTAAAGCCGGGGTTATGCTCCAGGCCGGACAGGTTTACCGAGATGACGGGGACATAGGAGAGACCCGCCTTCTCCAGGGCCTTGCGGAGCAGGTGGATGTAGTTGGAGGCCCGGCAGCCGCCGCCGGTCTGGGTGATGACCAGAGCCACCTTGTGGGGGTCGTACTTGCCGCACTGCACCGCGTTGATGAGCTGGCCGATGACCAGGATAGCGGGGTAGCAGGCGTCGTTGTGGACGTACTTCTGCCCGGCGTCGATGACCGGCTTGCCGGTGTTACTCAGCATCTCCACCTTGTAGCCCTCATTCTGCATGATGCGCACCAGCAGAGCGAAGTGGTCAGGGAGCATCTGGGGGACCAGGAGGGTGTACTCCTCCTTCATCTCCTTGGTGAAGAGGAGACGGCCCGTCTTGTCGTATACCAATTCTGCCATAACAGTAGTTCCTTTCAGCGATGAGGCGCGCCCAGATTGGGTCGACGCTGTCATGTATTTTTACCTGACAGGCGCTGTGCCTCAGGCGGTAGCCTCTTCACGGGCTGGTTCCTGACCCTTTCTGGCGTCCATGGCGGCCATGAGGGAGCGGATGCGGATGCGCACGGCGCCCAGGTTGTTGATGTCGTCGATCTTCAGCTGGGTGTAGAGCTTGCCGCCCTTTTCCAGAATGTCGCGCATCTCGTCGGTGGTGATGGCGTCGGTGCCGCAACCGAAGGAGACCAGCTGCACAACCTGCATGTCGGGCTGGGTGCAGACGTACCGGGCGGCGTTGTACATCCGGCTCTGGAAGGTCCACTGGTTGAGGACCTTCCGGGGGGCGTAGCCCTCCAGATAGGAGAGGGCGTCCTCGGTGACCAGCACGAAACCGAAGGAGGTGATGAGGTCGTTGATGCCGTGGTTGATCTCCGGGTCGATGTGGTAGGGGCGGCCGCACACCACGATGATGTTCCGGCCCTCGGCCCGGGCCTGGGCAATGTACTTGGCGCCGGTCTCCCGCACGTCGTGGACGTAAGCGTCGTAGGCGTCATAAGCCGCCTTGGCAGCCCGGACCGACTCCTTCCTGGGCACGCCGAACTCCTCCTCCATGAGCTTTGCGACGCGCTTTTCAAAGTCCTTGTGCCGCCAGAGGCCCACATAGGGGTCCAGGTACTTGGTCTGCTTGAGCACAGGTACGTTGGCAGCCAACAGCTCGGGGTAGTAGGCCACCACGGGGCAGTTGTAGTGGTTGTCGCCGATGCCCTCGTCGTTGTTGTAGGACATGCAGGGGTACCAGATGGCGTCCACGCCCTCCTCCACCAGGGCCTCCACGTGGCCGTGGAGCAGCTTGGCGGGGTAGCACACCGTGTCGGAGGGGATGGTATGCTGTCCTTTCAGGTAGAGCTTCCGGGAGGACTCAGGAGAGAGGACCACCTCGAAGTTGAGCTTGGTGAAAAAGGTGTACCAGAAGGGCAGGTTTTCGTACATGTTGAGGCCGAAGGGGATGCCGATCCGGCCTCGGGAGCCGTCGCCGTCCCCCTTGCCCTCCATGGCCCGGAGCTTGTTGTACTTGTAGACCATGAGGTCGGGCATGGACACCTTTTCCTTGCCCAGGGGGCGGGAGCAGCGGTTGCCTGAGATGAACTTGCGCCCGCCGTCGAAGTTGTTGACGGTGAGGGAACAGTGGTTGGTGCACAGGTTGCAGGTCACCGGTTTTGCGGTGTGAGTAAAGGACTGTAAAGCTTCTTGGCCTAACAGAGAACTCTTCTCCAGATGGAGGTCCCGGGCGGCCAGGGCGGCTCCGAAGGCGCCCATAAGGCCGGCAATGGTGGGCCGGGTGACGTTGCGGCCCAGCTCCAGCTCGAAGGCCCGGAGGACAGCGTCGTTGAGGAAGGTGCCGCCCTGGACCACGATGTGCTTGCCCAGGTCGTCGGCGGAGGCCGCCCGGATGACCTTGTAGACGGCGTTCTTCACGATGGAGATGGAGAGGCCGGCGGAGATATCCTCCACGCTGGCGCCGTCCTTCTGGGCCTGCTTGACGCTGGAGTTCATGAACACGGTGCAGCGGGAGCCCAGGTTTACCGGATGACGGGCAAAGAGGCCCAGCTTGGAGAAGTCGGCGATGTTGTAGCCCAGAGCTTTGGCAAAAGTCTCAATGAAGGAGCCGCAGCCGGAGGAGCAGGCCTCGTTGAGCATGATGGAGTCCACGGCGCCGTTGCGGATCTTGAAGCACTTCATGTCCTGGCCGCCGATGTCGATGATGAAGTCCACGTCGGGGTTGAAGTG